>CAJQKQ010000145.1 GCA_905478925.1 uncultured Verrucomicrobiales bacterium | reverse complement strand
AACAGAAAGTTCTTGTCAAGGCGAAGAAATTAGCGAAGATAGCCCTGATCTCCCCCCCCCCCCGACACCTCTCCAATCTTCGCCAAGGCTACCACCGGCACGCCAATCTCCTCCACAAGGTCCGCAGGGACACCACGCAAAAAGCAAATACCTAGCAATCCAAAACAAACCCAAAAAAACAGAAACCCATGAAAACACGAAACATAACCTTATTCACAGCGATCGCGGCAGCGGCCGCATTTTCATCGACCGCACAGGCGGCGACGCTTGTAGAACACAGCCGAAATGGTGGCGCGTATTCGACTACTGAACTGAATACCGCTGGCGGCTACGCCGTGGGCGTTCTCGACACTAGTGATTCGCTCTACAACGGCGGCGGCACGCCCTATTTTGACGCTTTTGTCGGTGCTACCCGGGGTCCTGTGGCCGCGGATGTCCTGGCGGGGGGGGCTGCTGACTTCTTAGCAGGTGCAGAGTATATAGTAGGTGACGGTTCTGGTGCTGACGCAGATCAGATAGTTTCTAATAACAACACGTACCAGTTCACGTTTGACCAGGCGGGGACATTTTATCTGCTGGCAGATAATCGGGGCACTCCTGCATGGTTTGGTACTGACGGCTATACGGATACGGGGGTGAATATTACCCACAGCGCGTTCACGCCGACCGCTGATTATAACGTGTTTTCCAGAACTGTGACGGCGAGTCAAACCTTCACCACGGGGGTTTACAGTGGTTCTGTCGAACCATTGGCCTTTGCATTCCAGCCCGTCCCCGAACCGGCGTCGATGAGCCTGCTGGCTCTTGGCGGACTGGCTCTGCTGAGACGCCGTCGCGCCTAAGCGATCGGTTTCAGACCGACCGACAGACAATTTAAGCCGCCCCGGATGTGTTCCGGGGCGGTTTTTTTTATCGCCACAATCCCGCGCTGTTCCTATCCGCAGACAGCCTTATCATGGGTTGGTGTGGTGTGATTGATGGATGGCCTTGACCACAAGTCGCCTGTGTCGCGCAGTGACAAGAGGTCTGGCAAAAACCGCCCGATAACCGATTCACATCCTACGGGGTATCCTGTTTCTATCCAGCGTACCCTCCCATCCAGCCCTGCGCTCGTCCACCGTAGCCAACGTCGCACGTATTGCCCAATGCCAACCGCGTCGGCACCTTGCTCATCAAGCTGGGCGACTCGCTTCGCAAACTTTTCCACCGTGCGGCGGGACATGCCCGTAATCCCGGCGGGAGAAAAGTCATATCCCAGAAAATCAAATCCCCGGCTGATCCTGCCCACAAACGTCTTGTCCGGGGTGTTGCTCGCGGCGAGTGCCGAGTGCCGAGTGATCAGTGCCGAGTGATCAGTGATCAGGAGAAGAGCGGCTACGCCGGCTGCTCCTTGCATTGAACCCGATAAATCCATTTCCCAAAGGTCGCTCTTGGGTGGAACTGAAAGTGGTGGGCAGGATTATTGTTGAAGGGGGTGGCGAAGGTTCTTCATCCCCAACGGGGATACGGATTTAAGCCCAGGGTTGCCGGCCTGCCCTCCGAAGCCGCGAAGCGCGAAGGAGGGAGCAGGGCGGAGGCTACCCTGGGTACTCCCGACCCCGGATATCCCAACCCCAACGGGGTTGCGTCCGTGCCGGAATCAATCCTAGACGTATTTTTCGCCCCAGCTTTGGCCATGAAGCATGAGATATCCGGTGGTTTTTCAGGATCGGCCGCAACCCCGTTGGGGTTGATGGAATTTTTGGTGCCGTTGTCCCGGGGTAGGCTTCACTGCGTTGCGCCAACCCCGGGCTAAAATACGTAACTCCGTTGGAGTTGAAGACGTTTCCGTTCCCGTCGTAGGAAGAAGTTTGCTAGTGCCGAGTGATCAGTGATCAGTGATTTGACGGCGGGTTTGATTTTATTGGCCGTCTATGTCCGCTGCGCTGCCATTGTGATCCCGAGCGCCGTCGAGGCGGGTTTGCTCAGCCCCGGCAGGGGCGACAGATTCTAGCCGCCAGCGTGAGCTAGCGGAACCGGAACGAAGTGGAGATAGCCGGAGGCAAATAGAGGGACACTGAACCCTCCCTCAAATAAGAATCTGGAAATAGCTGAGGATGTGGCTGGGGTTGCTGGGCAGCAGAATGCAGCCCCTCCTTGGGGCTTTGTGCTGCAGGGCTTTCAGCCCTTCCGACCGGGCTGAAGGCCCGATAGCTCCACTTGCTGGTCAGATTCCTTCGCGATTCAAAAATTATAAATCATAAATCAATCCAATTCGCTCATTGGAGGCGCGGAAGCGCTCACCGCGTCAATCACCCAAAAATTTATGATTTATGATTTATGATTTTTGAAATGGGAAGTGCCTGAGGACTGACAGGTTTCCTTCCCGGGCTGAAGGCCCGACAGCACGAAGCACAGGGCTTTAGCCCTGTGTTAGGCGGTGTAGAAAGACGCGGCCTGAAAAGGTCGCCAGGAAATAGCTGAGGATGTGGCTGGGGTTGCTGGGCAGCAGAATGCAGCCCCTCCTTGGGGATGAAGAACCTTAGCCACCCGGTTCAAAAATAATCCGGCCCACCACTTTGAGTTACACCCTGCGGAGAACGCGCCTGCGGATCAGCGTTTACTGTAGTAGATCGTTGGCGGGTTGTCTTTGGTGGGAATCGCGAACTGGAGCAGGCGCTGGCCGTCTAGGACTGGCTCCAGTTCTAGGACTAGAGACTTTCCATCCTTGGCGAGCTTTGCGGAGGTGATTTTCTCCTCGCGTTGTTCTTTCTTAGGCGAGCCATAGGTCGGGCTGTCGAGGTAAGTCCAGGATTTGATCTTTGTTGCGGATGGATTCTCGATTTTCACGGGGCCGGAGAATGAGACGGTGTAGGTGTCTCCGCTGCGGGTGATGTTTTCTACGGTGGATTTTGCTTTCGCTGGATCGTAGGTGATGTGGACAAGGGCGGCTTCGTTGCCACCTTGGGAGCGCCAGCCGCGACCGGTTTGGCCGGCGTAGAGGGACCCATCGGGAGCGAATTGCGAGCGCATGACTCCCGATGGGAAACCTTTTCCGAAGGGAAGGACTGCGGCTTCCTCGTTGCCATCAACCTTGTTCACGACAATCTGGAAAAGGGTGGAGAGTGTCTGATCGCCCATGAATATGTGGCCGTCGGTGGGGCCGAACTTTCCTTTGGTGAGATTCCACACGGGGCTGCCGGGGGAGTTGGCGAGGTGGCCGTGGGGGAGGAGGGCGATGGCTACTTCGTTGCGGGATTGCACATTCTCCCATTTCAGCTCCGGGGAATCCGGGCTGAGGCCGGGGAGATCGACCAAGCTGGCGGGCTGTCCGTAGAACTTGTCCTTGGAGATGCGGTGAAACTTGGAGGTGCCGAAGAACGATCCTTGGTTATCCGAGTAGTAGATGAGTCCGTCAGAGCCGGTGCCGATTCCGGCCGGGCTGCGGATGCCGTTTGCGAAGGGAACGGTGGTTCCGTCAGGGGCGATCTGCAGGCACCATCCGCGATAGCCGCCGTTGCTGCCCATCCATGCTGCTCCGCTTTTGAACATGTGGCGGCTCTCACCGGCGCAGCTTAGATTGAGGTTCACGTAGTAGTTCCCATCGGCGCCTTTGGCTGGGCCGTGGAGGTATTCGTGGTAGTTGGAGGTGAATAGGAAATCGTCCGAAACGGTGCGGTATTCATCGGTGACGCCGTCGCCATCGTGGTCGATGAGGCGGGTCAGTTCCGGTTTCTGGCCGATGATGATTTCACTGAGGTCGTCCTTTTCGATGATGACGCCCATGGCATCGAGGAGGCCGTCAGCGATTTGTTTCCATGTCCCGTCCTTGTAACTCCAGACACCGGCGGTGCGGGTGGAGACGACCATGGTGCCGTCCTTTGCGAAATCCATTCCGAGTGGCTCGAAAAGCTGTGGGCGGCCATCGCGGTCTGTCGGCGCGGGAATCTGCTCTCCGGAATAGCCGGGTGGGAGCTCTAGGCCGGTCACGGATGTCGGGGAGACTTTCACTGGAGTGGTCGGGGCGGCACCGAGGCGGGGACGCCAGACGTTTTTCGCAGCCGGGAGGGTGAAGGAGATGGTGGCGGAGTCCAGTTTCCCGGCAGGGGCTGTCCATGTGCCGTCTTTGATTTCTCCGTTGGAGACGCTCGCGTCCTTCATGGCTTCCGTGTTGAGGGAGAATTTCTGAGCTGTCTTGAAATTCCCTGAGACGTTGAGGCTGGCTTTACCGCTTTGCTCTGCGTGGAAGGTGACGCTGATTTCGTTTTCCCCTACGGTGTAATGGAAGGTTGGCTCGCCGGCCTTTTCTGGCGACATCGTGTAGCCACGGAATTTCGCTCCGGCGGCGGCGAGGTGGTCTGAGAAATCGGCCTTGCCGTAGAGGTTTTCCTCCTCGGCAGCAAAGTTTGCGTGGATGGGGTTTTTGAAGGAGAGGTCAATGGCCTCGCCGGTTTGCTGGTGATGGGGGACAAGAAGCGAGCTAGCTAGGGGAATCTCTTTGGCCTCATGCCCGATGCTTGAGACGGCATTGGCACGGCCGTTCATTTCGTTTTTCAGGTTCAGGAATCCGCCCCACCATACGCGGCTGAAGGAGAGGTTGAGAGGATCAAAGGCGTAATTGAGACCTGCCGGAGTGCCGACGTAAACGGTGCGCGCAGAGCTTTTTCCCAAGCGTGCACGGAAAGCGCGGGTCTGGCTGGTGACGAGAATCTCGGCGCGATCCATCGAGGCCTCGCCCTTGGATACTTCCCTTGTGTCTTTCACGATCACTGACTCCGGCCCTCTGTTTTCGGGTTTGTTGAGAGTGAGTAGGTATTGATGGATGGCGGTAAGCCGCAAGTCATCCACAATGGTTTCCGCATAGGGCGGCATGATGGGGAGGTATGGATCACCGGTTGTCGCCCCGCTTTCCGCGATCGCGATTTGCCCTGCTGGAGTGCGCATGGAACTGATGAGGTAATCCTTATTTGCCAGGACTTTCGAGCGCTTCTGATCGGCGCTGACGATTTCGCGCTTGCGGGGAGTTTTATGGAAAACGCCGTGGAGGCTGGGGCCGGTGCGGACGGCGGGGTCATTGGAGATGACGGAGTGGCACTCGGCGCAACCCAGGGAGTGGAAAGATTCCTCCCCGTAGCGGACCAGATCGAGGTTCTTCTGTTGCATGACAATGGCACCTGGCGGGATATCGGAGAAATTCTCCGCCTTCACCTCAAACTTGCGGATGGCGATGGGGCCGTGGTCACCCTGGATGAAAATCGCGTCCTTCGCGACCACGCCGTCGCGTGGATGGGCTTGGGTCGGGCCATTGACGACGGTATTTTTCTGAACCTCTTTGCCGTTGACCTTCACGGAAAGAAACACGGGATTCTCAAAGATTACTCCGGCCTCTCCGGTGCGCGGCGCGCGGAAGCGGATGGAAAGCGTCTGCCACTCCCCGGCGGGTTTTGCGGCGTTCACCGAGGGGGCGGTGCCGCCACTGTTCGGGGGCTTTGCGTTATCGTCCCAAAGCTGGTAGATGCCGCCGAGATCGGAGAAGGAGACGTTCTTTTTTCCATGGCTATCCAGGATCTGAACTTCGTAACGACCCATGAGATAGACCCCGGAGTTGGAGCCTTTGGAGACCATGAACTCCATATTCACGGAGCAATCGCCGTAGCTCTCAATCGTTTGAAGATAGGGAGCTGCTTTGTAATTGGGCGCATTGGTGATGATGGCGGTCCCTTCTTTCTCGGCCATGTCGAGTTTGCCGGTGGCGTTGGTAGAGATTTTTCCGCAGGTGACCCAGCGCTTATCGGGCTGGAAAATATCCCCGATCGGGGCTGCGTTTACGTTGGAAATGAGTAGGCCGGCGGCCAGTAGGAAAATTCGCATGGTCGAGTAATGTTAAACGTGCGCGGGACAGAGCCCGCGGCGGATTGGAGAGGTGGAGGTTTTTATCTCAAAGGTTTCGGAGAGGAGTGTGAAATTTTACCGGCTTTTCGGGACGAGCCCGGTGCGGAAAACATTTTCTCCGGGATAGGGGATGCCATCGGGATTCGGGGTGTCGACAACTTCGATTCCGAGGAGTTTGAAGGCATCGAACAGCACAGCCCCGACGTGGGCGAAGGCGACGGCGGCGTGGTGGTGGTAGTTCCCCAGCAGGACGTGGCGATAGAAGCGGTGGAAGCCGGGTAGGTAGGCGGTGCCGGTGCAGCCGAAGGTTTTGGGATCGAGATCCAGGAAATGACCCTCGCAGATGTAGGCGCGCAACTTGTCGCCGTGGCCGTGGATCTGGACGACGGTGATGGGCGAGGCGGCGATCTGGCCTTCGATGGTGCCACGGGTGATATCCGGTTCGGTATCCGGCTCCATCAGGCGTTTCATGATGAGCTGGAATTTCATCTCCGGATCTTTGAGCAGCTTGCTCGCGGTGTTCCCGCAATGGAACATGCCGACCATGTCTTTGAGCGGGTAGTCTTTGAGAGACTCGTGGAGATTGCCCGGGATGGAGTGGTTGATATCGAGCACGGTAACGGTGTTGTCACTGGCGTACTGACCCATCAGCTCCGCGACGAGCGAGTAGGCGTCGTTTTCGCAGGCGATGGGGAAACCTTTGTCCGCCATGCGTCCGTTGATGAAACATGGGACGTGCTTGAGTGCGAACTCCTGCTCAGACCAACACTGGGAGGCGGCTCCGGAGAGCTTGAGGCGGTCGCGAAAATTCCGTATCGCCTGCTCGTAATCGGAGAGCCGCCCGACGAATTCCTCGTCCTCCGGGATGGAAGGCATTTCCTCCTTCATGTCCTCGGCGATGGCCTCGGATTCCTTGATGAGTTTGATCTCGTTCTGAATGTCGAAGTGGCCGAGCTCCTCGATCTCCACCCCGATGGATTGCAGGGAGGCGATGTTGTAGTTGCAGGTTTCGAAATCGCGGGGACGCGGGCCGAAGAGGCCGATGGTGGCGTTTCCCACGCCTTTGACGACTTTAATGATTTTGAGGAAATGGGCGATTTCCTCCGCACCCTGTTCTGCGGAAATAACCGGCAGCTCGGGGATGTGAACGCGATGCTGAAGGTCACGCTTGCGGATGGCCATGGCTGCGGAAAGAAGTCCGCAGAGGGCGTCGCCGCGCTTCTGGAGCATGGTCATCGCGTTTTCCTCGGCAGCCGCGATGAGCAGGATGGGGCCGGGGAAGGCTTTTACGAAGGCTGCATCCTCGATTTCCGGAGAGAAGTTTCCGAGGAAAAGCACAGCGGCATCGCATCCCGCGGCGATGAGCTGGGCGGCGGCATCGGCAGCGTGAGCGCGTGTCTCGATCACCGCGCATTCACCCTCGGGAAGGGTGACTTCTATGCCGAGGGCATTGGTGGCTGCGACAAGCCTTTGCGAGCGCTCTTCGGCGAGCGGACGTGGAAAGCAATTGCGGGATGCTGAGACGAAGCCGAGTTTGATATCGGGCGAAAATTGTCCAAGTGGGAGATGCATAGTCTTGGTTTTTATTAGCTGCGGTGGGACCAAGAAGGGAGGTCGATGCGCTCGCCGCCTTTGAGGGCGGACTCGTGGGCGAGGATGCCTGTCAGGGTGATGTTGGCGGACTCGACGGCGTTCGGGTAGGAGTCGGTTCCGGTATTCAGCATGTCCAGGAACTGGTGGACGAGGTGGGGGTGGGAGCCACCGTGGCCTGCACCCTGGGTGAAGGAGAGGTGCTCTTCTCCGTCATCGCCGCCATAGACGCCGCCGGTGGTGAATGCGCGGATTTCCTCGGGGAGCCTGTCCGCGTAATCGGGAGCCGTGACCTTGGATGGGATTTCCGGCTCAGGTTTTCCTGCCGTATGCATCACCAGCGGTTCGTGCTCGATGAGTGGCCACTCGACGGATTTCTCTGATCCGTAAACTTCGATGGTCTCGCGATACTGGCGTGCGACATCGAAGAGCGAGCGGTAAATGTGTGCGGAGAGATCGCTGTCTTTGAATTTCACATGGGTGGACTCGACGGCGAAAGGAGAGTTGTAGGCGGCATGCATTTCCTCGCGGATGGTTCCGGAGGCGAAACAGGAAACGTATTCCGCTTCGTTGCGCGCGAGACCGAGGGCAGGGCCGACGCAATGGGTGGCGTAGTGCATGGGTGGCAGGCCGGGCCAGTAGCCGGGCCATCCTTCCATATCCTGCTGGTGGGAGGCTTTGATGAACTGGAGTTTTCCGAGTTCGCCTTTGTCGTAGAGTTCCTTCATGTAGAGGAACTCACGGGCGTAAACCACGGTCTCCATCATCATGTATTTCAGGCCGGTCTCGTTGCAGAGATCGACGATGGCTTTGCAATCCTCCTCACTGGTGGCCATGGGCACGGTGCAGGCAACGTGCTTGCCGGCCTTGAGTGCGGCGATGGTCTGCTCGGCGTGGTTCGGGATGGGTGTGTTGATGTGGACGGCTTGGATGGAATCGTCCGCCAGCAGTGCTTCGTAACTGGTGAAGCGGCGTTCGGCGGGGATACCGAATTTGTCCCCGATCTCGTTGAGGGATTTCTCGTTGCGCTGGCAGATCGAGATTTCACCACACATGGGGTGGCGCTGGTAGATGGGGAGGAATTCGGCTCCAAAGCCGAGGCCGACGATTGCGATGTTGGTTTTCATAAGTGTGTTGGTTTGTTTGGGAGTGGTGTAATGGAACGCGGACTTTAGTCCGCATGTGTTTGTGAATTGAGGGATGACGGGCGGACTAAAGTCCGCGTTCCGTTATCTTTTCAGATCTTCTGCTTTAAGTATGCCCTGTTGTGCGGCGGCCTGCTAAGAGGAGCACAGGCAGGATGGGAGATCTCATGGGATGTTTTCAGGAGCCAAGATGGAGTGTCGAGCGGAAGTCCGCTATGTTCATTCCGACAAATCCGTGTATTATTCCGACAAGCATGGCTACAGAAGGAAATAGGGAGGAGTGGTTGGACAGGCTTCCGGCGGGTCAGTTTCGGATGTTGTTCGAGCATCTGTCGGGCATGCTGTTCTTCGCAAAGAACCTTGAACTGAAGCTGATGATGGGGAATCCCGCCTTTCTTGCGCGCTGCGGCAAGGCCACCGAACAGGAGATCGTGGGGAAGGACGATTACGCCCTGTTTCCACCCAGGCTTGCGGAGCATTTCCGCAACAATGATCTCGAGGTAATACGCACCGGCAAACCGCTGATGGATATCCTCGAACTCTTTCCCGATGAACACGGAAACCCGGACTGGTCGATGACCGACAAGATCCCACTCTTTGACAAGGACGGAAAGGTATGCGGCTTGTGCGGCATTGTCCGCAGCTACGAGGGTGTGCGCGAGTCCCTCCAGCCCTACCTCGATCTCCAGCCGGCGGTGGAATATTTGAAAAAGAACTTCCGTGAGAAACTCGATATTTCGCTCTTGGGCAAAGTTGTCGGGCTATCGGAAAGGCAGCTCGAAAGAAAATTCAGGGAGACATTCCACCACAGCCCGCGTTCCTATCTCAATAGGATGCGCGTGCTCATCGCGGGCGAACTGCTGAAGAAGACCAACAAGACAGTCACGGAAATCGCCATCGAGGTGGGCTTCTACGACCACAGCGACCTCTCCCGGCATTTCAAAAAAGAGATGGGTGTCCCTCCTAGCGTTTTTCGATCCAAGTAGCCGCTCCATTCAATTCGAAACCGGGCGGGACAATACGCGCGATCCGTTTTTTGTATTCCAAAACTTGGAGAGTAGGTCTATCTGCATGGGCTTTCCGAGAGATAATCCAACCTGATGCCGTGCGAACCGGTAGCAGAAAAGAATTTCGGGTTTGCGGTGTCTTAGACCCTAATAATTTCAATTTATGACAACAGGAGTAGGAACAAACAATCAGGAGGACGCCCTTGCCAAGCTGTCTGATATGACAGGCGGGCTGGCACCCATTGAAGAGTCTGAATTCAGAGCGAGACTCGAGAAGGCGGCTCAGCTGATGCGCGAAAAAGACTGGCAGGCGCTGTTGGTCACCGCCGGATCAAGCATGCTCTATTTCACCGGAACTCACTGGCACTCGAGTGAGCGTCTTGTCGCGGCACTGATTTTTCCAGACGCCAGCATCGTCTATATTTCCCCTGAGTTCGAGGTGTCCACAATCACGGACTTCATGGGTCTGAAAAGCCCGGTTCGAAGCTGGGAGGAGCACGAGTGTCCCTACTCGCTGGTTTCGGAAATTCTCAGCGAGAAAAACATCACTTCTGGAAAACTCGGAATGGATGAGGCCGCACCCTTTTTTGTTTCCAACGGAATTGCAAAAGCCGCTCCTAATCTGGAGATGGTTGACGGAGCGGAAATCACCGCACGCTGCCGGATGATCAAATCCCCGGCGGAAATCGCAATCATCCAGCGTGTGATGGATATGACCATCGAGGTTCACAAGGCGACGGCCTCCATTCTCACCGCAGGCATCTCGACGACCGAGGTGGTTTCTTTCATCGATAAAGCGCATCGAAAAGTGGGAGCGGCCAAAGGTAACTTCTTCGCCATCGTTCTGTTCGGAGAAGCGACCGCCTACCCCCATGGCGTCAAAGATCCGCAGATACTCAAAGAGGGCGACATGGTTCTCGTCGATAGCGGCTGCTCCGTCCTCGACTACATCTCCGATATTACGCGAACCTACGTTTACGGGACTCCAACCGAAAGGCAGCGCCAGGTCTGGGGCGATGAAAGGGCTGCCCAGCAAGCCGCTTTCGACGCGATATCGGAAGGCGCGGCGATTTCGGCAGTTGATGCCGCCGCGCGTGGCGAGCTGGAGTCGCGGGGTTACGGCCCCGGCTACCGGGTTCCGGGTCTGCCCCATCGCACCGGTCACGGCATCGGGTTGGACATTCACGAATGGCCATACCTGGTTGGAAACAACGAGACAAAACTGGAAGCCGGCATGTGTCTTTCCATCGAGCCGATGCTCTGCATCTACGGAGAATTCGGAGTCCGGCTAGAGGATCACTTTCATATTGGGGAGTCCGGCCCCAAGTGGTTTACTCAACCCTGTAAGAGCATCGACGACCCGTTCGGGCTGAATGCGGATTAGGGCCGACTCGGAACGGGCGCGTGAGGCCGCTTGTCAGTTTCGCATTTGGAACATCGATTTCGGACAATTGGACACGCGCCCGACTCGAAGAACTTCGGATCCGCTATCCCGGCTACGTGAAAGCAGCCGCCGCTCTGGCATCCCGCCCGATGTGAATTATTATAGCTTTGTCGGTATGCGACTGGTGCTTGACCCGGAGGTCTCCCGATGAAAACTATTTTTGTGATGAAAACGAAACGAAAAACCCGATTTGCGCGCGCAATCATGGTCGCGGCTGTCGCGACCTATTTTCCGCAGGCCATCGCGAATGCGGCAGCACCCAAGCCTTCGGCTTCGCTCAAGAAAAACGTCCTTTTTATCGCCGTCGACGACCTCAATGACTGGGTCAACTGCATGGGCGGTAGGGAAGGGGTGCATACGCCGAATATGGATCGTCTGGCAAAGCGCGGTGTGTTGTTTACCAACGCCCATTGCTCGGCGCCGTCGTGTAATCCGTCCCGCGTCAGCATCATGACCGGTGTCAGCCCGTCGACATCGGGTGTCTACAACAACGGTCAGGATTGGCGCAGCTCTGCTGCCTTGGCGACGGCCGTGACCCTCCCCGAGCACTTGCGCGCCAACGGCTACAGCGCCTACGGCGGCGGTAAAATCTTTCACAGCCTGTCGTGGATCGTCAAAGGCTATGGCAAACAGCAGAACGAGGCGAAGCTGTGGGATCACTATTTTCCGGAAGCGACCAAGCCGCTGCCGCCGTCGCTCTGGCCGGACGCGATCAAGGCCAAAACGTCGCCGAAGGGCTATGTGGGGTGGAAGCGTCTCGCCAAAGGTAAAGGAGTAGGTAAGCCGCCATCGCATTTCCTCGACTGGGGGCCGATCCACAAGGACGAGAGCGGCATGGCAGACTACAAAGTGGTCGATTGGGCGAGCGCCGAGCTGGCCAAAACGCATGACAAGCCGTTCTTCCACGCCGTCGGCATATTTCGCCCGCATATTCCCTGGTTTGTGCCGCAGAAGTACTTCGACCTGTATCCGCCGGACAAGGTCTTCCTGCCGCCGATCAAGGCTGGCGACCTGGATGACGTTGCCCCGACGCACAGAAATGGGCTGCGCCGGAAGTGGCATCAATGGATGGTGGATAACGATGAATGGAAGCCGGCCGTGCGCGGCTATCTGGCAAGTATCAGCTTTGCTGACGCCCAGGTGGGACGACTGCTCGACGCGCTCGATGCCAGCCCGCATGCCGCCAATACGATCATCGTCTTGTGGTCGGACCACGGCATGCACATCGGCGAGAAGGAGCACTGGGAGAAATTCACACTGTGGGAGGAATCGTCGCGGGTGCCGCTGATCATCGTTGCACCGGGAGTCACCGAGGCGGGTGGGCGATGCAGCCAACCCGTCAGCCTGCTCGATGTCTTCCCGACGATCAACGAGCTGTGCGGTGTGGCGCAGCACGAACAGTTGGAAGGCGAGAGCCTCGTCCCACAGCTTCGTGATCCGGCTGCTCCTCGCGCCCGTCCCGCGATCACCACCTGGGGAAGGAACAATCACGCGGTCCGCGACCAACGCTATCGCTACATCCGCATGTCGAATGGCGAGGTTGAGCTCTACGATCATCAGACTGACCCCGATGAGTTTACCAACATCGCGGGGCAGCCGGAGGCCGCCGCCATCATCGAACGGCTCAAGGCGTTCTTGCCGTCCGTGAATGTTAGTGCAGTTCAGTAAAAAACTGTTCCTCAATTCAAGCTATGAAACATCGAACATCACTCCTCACATTTACCGCCGCCCTGTTTTGCTGCGCCGCTCAAGCGAAGTCGCCCAACATCGTGTTTTTCCTCGTCGATGACCTCGGCTGGAGCGACGTCGGCTGCTTTGGCAGCGACTTTTACGAAACGCCGAACATCGATCAATTGGCGCAAGAGGGAGTTAAATTCACCAACGCCTACGCGGCCTGCCATGTATGCTCACCAACGCGGGCGAGTATCCTCACCGGCAAGTATCCGGCGAGGCTGAATCTGACCGATTGGCTTCCGGGACGTCGCGATTTTCCATTCCAGCGTCTCAAGAATGCGGAGATCAATCAGCACCTGCCTGAAGCGGAAATCACCATCGCGGAAAAACTGAAGGAACTCGATTACGCGACCGGGATTTTCGGCAAGTGGCACCTCGGGAGAAAGCCGTCTGATCCGACGGCCCACGGTTTTGACATCCACCTGCCGGATGTGCCCTCGAACTGGCGCACCTTTCATGGCCCGTTCGGAATGAAGACGTTTGAAAGTAAGAAGGGAGATTACCTGACCGATCGGATCACGGACGAAGCATTGACCTGGATCGAGTCGAACAAGGACAAGCCGTTTTTCCTCTACATGTCGCATTTCGCCGTGCATGACCCGATTGAGGGGCGGGCGGATCTGGTGGCGAAGTATCGCAAGAAGCTCGAAGCGCAGGAGAAGTCGGACAAGCCCGATTTTGTTCTCGAAGGCAATCCGGATGGCTTTGACGACCTGAGCGATGAGGAACTGGCGGACTTGATTAAATTGGACGAGTTTTCCCGGCACGGCGTTCTGCCACAGCGCATGATCAAGGTTCGCCAGAAGCAGGAAAACATCGAGTTCGCTGCGATGGTGGAGAGTGTCGATCAGAGCCTGGGACGGATTGTTTCCAAGCTGGAGGAGTTGGGAATCGGGGAGGAAACGATCATCATTTTCTTCTCGGACAACGGCGGCATGTCCGTGATGAACGTCGGGAATCCATCACGTAGCGTCGCCGAAGATGCCATCGACAAGGCCTACTCCACATCGTCCCTGCCGCTGCGCGGAGCCAAAGGCTGGCTCTACGAGGGTGGCGTGCGCGTGCCGATGATTGTGAAGTGGCCCGGACAATCGAAAGCCGCCAGCGTGGTCGCTGAACCTGTGATCAGCACGGATTTTTATCCAACCATTTTGGAAATGATCGGCCAGCAAGGTGGGACTCCGGACGGAAAGAGTTTTGCGGCCGCGCTCAAAGGCGAGCCGTTCGAGCGGGGGCCGGTATTCTGGCACTTTCCGCACTACAGCAACCACGGGATGCAAAGTCCGGCCGCAGCGATTCGTGATGGCGACTTCAAGCTGATCGAGTATTTTGAAAACGGCTCAGTGCAGTTGTTCAATCTGGCCGATGACATCGGCGAGAAACAAAATTTGGCTGAATCCAACGAGGCCAAGGCGGACGAACTTCTGAAGAAACTTCACGACTGGCAGGAGGGTGTCGGCGCAAAAATGATGGAGGATAATCCGGAATATGACCCCACGTATTATCCCGGAGAGGGCGGGAATACCAGATGAACAATGCTCGGCTCCCTGAAGGACGCCGAGGTGATGGCGCTGATCCGCTACCTGAGAACGGCGAAGTAGGTGGCCGAAAAGGAGTAGCAATGCCAGCGGCTAGGCCAGGGGGGTGCTTATTGAGGGCGGTGGACGAGGCTCGGATCCAGTGAGGAAAATTTGGTTGTATTCGCACGACGGGGATGGATACTCGTAGTGAAAATGCGAATGGTTATTTCGCCGAAAAACAGCGATTTCACTATTTGACCCCTGTAGATAAAGCCGTCAGGCTTGCGCGGAAAGTCGACCTATCCTTGTTTCGGTGGGATTTTTTTTATGCGGAACGAGACGGCAGTAGATAGCAATGGAGAAAACTAAATATTTTGAGAGCATTGGAGGAGCCGGGGTGTTTGCGCTTTTCGATCACCTTCCCGGCTATTCGTTCTTCGCGAAGAACTTCGATGGGGAAATCATGAATGCGAACCAGGGCTTCTACGAGCGGTTTGGATTTACCAGCGAGGAGGAGATCGTGGGCAAGACGGATTTCGAGCTGTTCCCCGTGGCGCTGGCAGACCAGTTCCGGCGGGACGACCTGAAGGTGATGGAGACCGGCGAGCCGATGCTGGGGATCGTCGAGCTGTTTTTCAACCGCCAGGGGCTTCCAGACTGGTTTCTGACGAACAAGTTGCCAGTGGTCGGCCGCGACGGTGCAGTGATTGGAGTCATGGGGACAGTGCAAAGCTATGCTCGGCAGGCGAAGCTCAACCAACACTTCGTGCAGATCGAGGCCGCCGTCGATTTCATCCGCGATAACTTCAGGGGAAAAATTTCGATTGGAGAACTGTCGCAGCGTACCGGGCTGTCGCCACGGCAGTTCGACCGCAAGTTTAAGGATGCCTTCGGGATTTCGCCGCAGCAGTTCATCCTTAAGACCCGGATCCTAGCTGGCTGTGACGGGCTCGCCAACCTGCAGAGCTCGATATCCGACCTCGCCTTCGAGCTGGGATTCTGCGACCAGAGTTCGTTCACCAGGCATTTCCAGAAGCACATGGGCGTGACGCCGCTGCAGTATCGGAAGCGCTTGAGGTAGGTGTTACACGGATCAAGGATTTGAGCCAGGCGCTGTAGCTTCTACAGAAGGATGCAAAGTGCGCGAAGAGCCGGATAATCGTGGTTTTCAAAGGAGAAAAGAAAGCAGAGGAAATTGAGTGGGGGAGATGATCTCTCATCGTTTCTCGGAGTCTTCTTCGCCTTTGCTGCCTTGGCGAGGTCTCAGGGGGGGGCGAAATGTGTCTCATTCAGCATAAAAAATGTTCGGATTCAGCAAGACTGAGTGCGGCTGCGATGTATGATTGACGGGCCGCGCCATCTTCCTAAGAGTGACGAATCATTCAAAGACCCTTCAAGCAATGAAAGTATCCCGTATTTTGCCCCTTGCCATCGCTGTCCTCGTCGGCGCGTTCGTCCTCGCCGCGCCTGTCGCCCCGATTTCTGCCCCGAAGGAAGGCGCGATCCGCGTGCTGTTCCTCGGCCACGAGAGCGAGCACCACAACAGCAACAAATACTACCCGATGTTGGCCAAGGGGCTGGGGCGCGATGCGATCTACTTTGATTACGTGACGAACGTCGAGGAGGCGCTCGGCGATGCGGCGTATCTGAGCAAGTTTGACACGGTACTGCTGTATGCGAACCACGGGGAGATTACCCCGCAACAGTGGAAGAACCTGAAAGGTTACGTCGAGGGCGGCGGCGGCTTCGTGCCGGTGCATTGTGCGAGCTGGTGCTTCGGCAACGAGCCCGGCTTCGATCAACTGGTCGGCGGTCGTTTCGCCAGCCACAAGACCGGAACTTTCACCGCCAAGGTGGTGGATGCCAAGCACCCGGCGATGGCCGGCGTGGAGGCGTTCGAGGCCTGGGATGAGACCTACAAGCACAAGAATCACAACGAGAAAGATCGCACGGTATTGATGGTGCGCGAGATCGCGGGCAAGGATGACAACATCACCGAACCCGAGCCGTGGACCTGGGTGCGCACCCAAGGCAAGGGCCGCGTTTTCTACACCGCGTCCGGGCACGACGAGCGGGTCTGGAAGCAGACAGCTTTCCACCAGTTGCTCAAGGCGGGGATTTTATGGTCGGTGGGCGATGAGCGCAAGGCGGCCTACGAGAAATTCATCGCTGCCCGCGCGCCGCTCAAATATGAGAAGCGCGGCGACATCGCCAACTACGAGAAGCGCCCCGAGCCGCTGCCTTACCAGTTCCCGCTCAAGCCGGAGGACAGCATGGATTACACCCAGGCACCGGTGGGCTTCCGCTTGGAGCTGTTCGCCAGCGAGCCGGACATCATCAACCCGATCGGCCTCGCCTGGGACGAGCGCGGCCGGCTGTGGGTTGCCGAGACGGTCGATTACCCGAACGAGATGACGGCCGACCGAGTCGGTAACGACAAAATCAAAATCCTCGAAGACACCGACGGTGACGGCAAGTGCGACAAGGTGACGGTGTTCGCCGAAGGCCTGAATATCCCGACATCGATCACTTTCTCGCGTGGCGGGATCATCGTCGCTCACGCGCCCGACTTCCTGTTCCTCAAAGACACTGACGGCGACGACAAGGCGGACGTGCGCGAGGTGCTGACGACGGGGTGGGGGATCGGCGACACGCACGCTGGTCCGTCGAACCTGCGCTACGGCTTCGACAACTGGATCTGGGGCACGGTCGGCTACTCGGCCTTCAAGGGCGAAGTTGGTGGCGAGCAAAAGCGCTTCGGTTCCGGGGTGTTCCGCATGAAGCCCGACGGTTCGGCACTGGAGTTTCTGCACCAGTTCAACAACAACACTTGGGGCCTCGGCTTCAACTCAGCGGGGGACGTGTTCGGTTCGACCGCCAACAACAACCCCACTTTCTTCTGTGGCATCCGCGCCACTGCCTACGGCAAGGGTCCTAAGGGCATGAGCGCGCAGATGATCACTACGGATCGTTCGTTCCACCCGATCACGCCCAACATCCGCCAGGTGGATGCCTTCAATAACTACACTGCGGGCGCCGGCCAGACCGTAGCGACCTCGGCAGGATTCCCGGAATCGTTCCGCGAAAAGGTGGCGTTCATCAGTGGGCCGACCGGGCATCTGCTAGGGAAATATCATCTCTCTCGCGACGGAGCCGCCTACAAGGCCAAGAACGGCTATGCCTTCCTGGCTTCGGCCGACGAGTGGTTCTCGCCAGTCGCGGCGGAAGTGGGACCCGACGGCAACCTGTGGGTGGCGGACTGGTATAACTTCATCATCCAGCACAACCCGACGCCGAGAAAAGCCCGCGGCGGCTACGACGCGAAGACCGGCAAGGGGGATGCGCACATCAACCCGAACCGCGACCGCAGCCATGGGCGGATCTACCGCGTGGTCTGGGACAAGGCACCAGAGGCGAAGATCAAATCGCTGGCTGGCGCGAGCGACGCGCAACTGGTGGCGGCGATGGACAGCGACAATTTGTTCTGGCGCCAGACCGCGCAGCGGTTGTTGGTCGACGGCGGCAAGAAGGGCGCGACGGCTGGCTTGAAGGCGAAGGTCGAGGCTGGCGGTGCCGGGGCGATCCAGGCGCTGTGGAGCTTGAACGGGCTTGGCGCGCTCGACATCGAAACGCTCCAGCTCGCGCTGTTGAGCAAAGACCCTGCGCTGCGGCGCAACGCGATCACCGCGTTGGGCAACGACGCGGAAGCGCTGCAGTTGTTCTTCGATACCGCGGTGGTACAGGACCCGGATCTGATCGTGCGTCTGGCCGCCTTCAACAAGATGGTGGAGTTTGAGGACAAGGACACGGTCGCGCTTGCCGCAAACAAGCTGATCACCGTCCCGGCTAATACCGCTGACCTGTGGCTGATGCAGAGCCTGCGCAATGCCGGAGCCAAGCCGGTGAGGTTGGCACAGCTAGGCGACGAGCTGATCCTCAACGGTTCGTTTGAGGAATTGGATGGGGATACACCTGCCAAATGGACCATCCTTTACTTTCGTGGACAAAAGGCGCAATTCCGGGTGCCGGATCTAGCCCATACCGGCAAGCGATCAATCGAGATCTCAGCCGATAAGGTCACGGAATCCAGCGTCTATATCGATGTCCCCGTGGAAAAAAATTCTACCTACGAGCTCAGCGCCTGGATTAAGACCGAGAACGTGTCAGGCGAAGGGCGTGGCGCAATGCTATTCCTTAAAGGGCATCCCGACACTCCAGTCAGTGAGGGTGTGAAGGGAACCAAAGACTGGGCCCAGCTGAAAGTGAAATTCCAGACTTACGAGGATGAGTCGGTCAGGATCAATTGCCTGTTCGGCGGCTGGGGCACTGTCACCGGTAAGGCGTGGTTTGACGACGTCAGTCTCCGCAAGTTAACCTATGAAAAGATCGCGGCGAGCGACGAAGCTGAGGTCGCCGTGGGCGACATCGAACGCGGCAAGAAAATTTTCATGACGCATCCGATCGCCGCCTGCACCCGCTGCCACGTCGTCAGCGGCGTTGGCGGTCCAATCGGACCTGCGTTGGATACCATCGCGACGCGCAAGGGGGAGGACTATATCTTGGAAAGCCTGGTCGATCCCGGGGCGGCGATCGCGGAGGGCTTCCAGGGCAAGGTATCGCCGATGCCGCCGATGGGAGTGCTCCTGAATCCGCAAGAGTTGGCCGACGTGATGGCCTACATCATGACGCTCAAGTAAGGCGTCACAGCAATTCTGCAAATATTTCTTCCTGACCCCAATAATGAAACATTCCACCGTAATGAGAACCGCCGTTATCACCATCCAGGCCGCTATGTTGGCCTTTTGCCTGTCCTCGCAGGCGAAGGCCGCGCCGATCACGATTGCGAACGACCAACTGCAGGCGGAGTTCGGTCCGTCTGGGCTGTTGCAAATTCGCGACCTGGCCAATGAACGGACGATTGCCTTCGCCGCAGATCGTTTTTCGATCTCAGTGGGAGATCAGACCTTTAATAGCGAAAAGCCGGCCGACTCGCGATCCACCAAGGACAAAGCGGTAACCTACACCTGGCAGCTGGACGGAGTCGCCGTCAGGGTCGTCTACGAGTTGTCGGATGGCTGGCGGTTCGTGAGTAAGCAAATTTTTGTCGATGCCCCGGCCGGGTCCGAATTTACCGTCGGGCGTGTCATGCCCTTCGACGGGGAGGTTAAGAATCCGCTGCACGAAGCCTACCTGCTCAATGGCGAGCGCTACGGGCTGTCGTTGAGGATGAAGGCGAAGGAAGGGGATGCATCCCCGACGCACGGCTGCTTCCTGCTGGTCCAGAACCCCCATTCGAAAATCAAGACCGAAGGGCAGGGGGTGTCGTTAGCGTACGACGCCGACATGAAGTGGAAAGCCGAAAACGGTGCGTTCACATCAGATCGGATGTGCATCGGTCTCTACGAACTTACCGGCCATACCTTCCGGGCTGATATGGCTCCGGAGTGGCAGTATGTTCAGGATCCGGATCAATTCCTGAAAGAAGGCAATCGAATCGACTCCGCCGAGATCGACGCCGTGACCAAGTGTGCCCGCGAGTTTCTGCTAGAGAATCGCACCAAAAGTGTCCGGGTTCACATCGGCTGGTGTGAAAACGACTACCAGATCGACATGGCCACTGCCGAAGGCAAAATCGAGTATCGGCGTATCATCGACCAGGCCGCCGCGATGGGCTGTCAGCACTTGCTCTATACGCCGTCGCACAGTGTCCTGGCACCCCTCGAGGATAGCAGGGATGCGTGGAAGTGGGAGAGCAACCTGTGGTTCCACATGGGACAGAAGCTTCGCCAGGATAAGTGGATTCCCGGACGTGACCCGCTGCCCGATGATGTCATCGAGGTTCAGGACTATGCGAAGAGCAAAGGGGTGAAGCTCATGGCCTACGCCTACCCGTCGATGCCCTTCATGCAAAATCCCGAGTGGACGCAGTGGATGACCGAACAGGGTAAGGAGCCGTCCAATTATCTGACCGTCGATACAGGTCTGCGCTCGTTCCAGGATTGGTTCGTGGATAAGTGTGTGACATTTTCAGAGGCGGCCGATTGCTCCGGTTACTCCTTTGATCACTGGTGGCCATCCTATAAGCCGGAGCTTGGCAACGTCACCAGCATTTATCAGCAGTGGTACGGCTGCCGGCGTATCCTTGAGAACCTCCGCAAACGCGCCCCGGACATGATCATCGACGGCAGGCAGCAATACCACCATTTCGGCATGTGGACCTGGCTGGCGGGGAGCTACCCGCACCCGATGATGTCGGACGAGCAGCCCGGGAGTTTCAACGCCATCGTCGACCTCAGCACCGATCGGGTCAATGGCGCCAGGCAGCGATTCATCGCGTGGCGGCTGATGACGCGAGATTTCTGTCCGATTGAGATCCTGCCTGGCTTCATCACCCACCAGACCCAGCGCAGCGATGCTGACAAGAAGATGCGTCGCGATAATTACCGCACCCGTGACTGGGACTTCCTCGGGTGGAAATACAATCTCCTGTCCTCGATCGCCACCGCCCCGTTCAACCATGTAATCAACTACATCCCGGCCCGTGACTCCGACGAGTTCAAAGCCTTCTCAAATGAAGACAAGGCGTTCTTTCGGCAATGGCTCGACTTTACCGACGAAAACATGGAGGTCCTGCGAAACGTGCGCCCGATTATCGGCCAGCCCATGGTGGGACGCTGCGACGGGACCGCCGCGATCGATGGCGATCATGGTTTCGTGTTTCTGTTTAATCCGAATTACCGGAAGATGGATGCAGAGTTTACGCTCGACGCCTCAATCGGTCTGACCGAAAGCGGACCATTCATCATTCGTGAACTTTACCCGACCGAAGGCATGGCCATCGGCAAAGCCGGAAGTGGCCTGTGGTCCAAGGGAGACACGGTAAGCATCCCCATGGGCGGCACCTCGGCACGCGTATTGAAGATCGAACCGCTGCCTAAGGCACCCGCGCAGGCGATGCTCTTTGGCTCCCCGGGAAAAGTGACTCACCAGGCCGGGGCGGTGTCGGTCACCGGCGTGACCGGTCCGAGCGGCGGCCAGAAAACGCTTTCGATCCTGCTGCCGACGGTGAACAAGATCGAGAGTCTCAAGATCAATGGCCTTGTTACAAAATTCGAGCAAAAGGAAAACCTGGTAACCGCCGAGGTGAGCTTCGCCGGCACCCGCTTCGAACAGGCTCAGCAGATCGGGACTTACGATCCGACATTCGCGGGTCAAAAGGTGGAAGGGACGTTCACGATTCCGAAACGGATCTTCGAGCAACTGGCCGCGCGGCGCAAGGCCTGGCCGGTGCCCTATACCGAGGACGACCGGGTCGCACCGTGGGCCGACCCGTCGCGCTTGTTGCTATACGTGCAGATCGCCGCGCCCTTCGAATCATCGGAAAGGAAAGTCATGCAGGACGGCAAAGAGGTCGTGATCAAGAAGGGCACACCGATTCGAAAAGACCGGGTTACGATCGAGATCGACGGCAAAGCGGTGGAGGAAAAGGAAGGCTACAACGGCGTTTATCCTTACGTCCCGCGTAGCGCCATGGGCATGTATGCGGACGTCTCCAACCTGGCCCCCGACGTCCCACACCGCGTTGTCGTGACGCTACCTGAAGGGCTCAAGCCCGGGCAGTTCCAGGGACTGTTCTTTGAGCACGTGGAAACCGAGTTCACCGGTGAAGTGAGTCAATGACCACGATAGCGATGAAAGAGGGAGTAATGATGAGAGAAAATTTGAGGAAAACCACGATGGCGAACGGCCCCCTGCGTTCCAGTGCCCTGACCTCCGCACTTCTTTTTGTTTCCGCTAGCGGCCTGATGTTTGGCCAAGGGCTGGAGCAAGGACCTCCCGCGACCGGTTCGACTCCTTACCTCACTCCTGCCGAAGAGCTGAAGCTGATCGAGTTGCAGGATGGTTACTATCTTGAACTCGTCCTGAGCGATCCGCAGATTGAGGAGCCGGTCGACATCCAGTTCGACGGCAACGGACGGATGTATGTGCTCGAAATGCGCAACTACATGAATGACGCCGACGCCAAGGATCAAGAGGCGGGCACGGGAATCGTTTCACGGCACGAGGACACCAACGGCGATGGCGTCTATGATAAGCACAGCACCTTTGCCTCCAAGCTGATCCTGCCCCGCAAGATCATGGTCTTGGACAAGGGCGTCGTCATCGGGGAGACACACACCCATGACCTCAAGTATTACGAGGACACCACCGGCGACGGTGTCGCGGACAAGATTGAGTTGTTTCACGAGGGCGGTAGCCGGGGTGGAAACATGGAGCACCAGCCCAACGGGTTCGTTTGGGCGCTCGATAATTGGTGGTATTCCACCTACAACGGCTTTCGCTATCGCCTGTCCACCGAGACCAACAAGTTGACCCAGGAAAACATGAGAGGCCAGTCCCAGTGGGGGATCGATCAGGATCTCTACGGCAAGGTCTGGTACAACGACGCTGGCGGGGAGAAGGGGCCGAGTAGCTATCAGCATCACCTGCTCTACGGCACGAGTGGGACCGGCAAGACCGGCTCGGAATACTCGTTGGTTTGGCCGATCGACAACTACCCGGACACACAAAGCGGGCATCGGCGTCTCCGCAAGGACAATACTCTCAATCACTTCACTGCGACCTGTGGCCAATCCGTGTTTAGTGGTGACGGGCTTCCTGCCGACTTGGTGGGGGACTTGATCTTCAGCGAGCCGGT
>CAJQKQ010000144.1 GCA_905478925.1 uncultured Verrucomicrobiales bacterium | reverse complement strand
TGTGCTGCGCTCCGGATCCATCCACCTGCGCCTGCTCAACGGCGTGGATCTCGCGATGAAAGGACCGGCGATTTTCGTGATCCACAGTCCCTTCGAGCTCGATCTCGAGCAAGGGATCTGCCGGGCCGCGGCCCCGGAGGCGGGCCATGGCTTTACCATCAATACGGCTGAGATGGAGGTGATCGATCTAGGTACTGAGTTCGGGGTTTCCGTCGATCCTAAGGGCCGGACATCCGAAGTCAGGGTCTTCGATGGAGAGGTGGATGTGGTAGTAGCCAGCAGCACCAAGAAAATGCGTTTGGAAATGGACGATACCATACGGGTTTCCTCGTCAGAGGGAGTCACTGCGGCGCGCATCAGAGCCGATGATTTCCCCACCACCCGCTCGATCGGCTTTACGCAATGGCAGCAGTGGCATGACACAATCACGCAGGATCCGGATATCATCGCCTATTTACCGATGCAGAAACGCGGGGAGTCGCTCGAGCTTATCAGCGCTCTACCCGAAGCCCCAGTGGCACGACTGAAAGGTGTCCGTCGGGTGTCCGGCCGCTGGCCCGGCAAGCGTGCGTTACTCTTCGACCGCGACGGCGACCGGGTCGAGCTGGATCTCGGGACGAATCACGAAGAAGTCACTATCGCGATGTGGATGAAGGCCGATCGGTGGGACTGCAACAACACCTCACTGATCTCCTCAAATGGTTGGGGTCCGGGGTCCCTGCATCTCCAAGTGTTGAACGGGGCCGGCTGGAAAGCATGCGCTAAGATCGTTCATGGCGACCGGACGATATCCACGCGCACGTATTCCCGCGACTCAGTGGAACTGGGGCGGTGGCACCATGTCGCCTACGTCATCTCAATGCGGACGGGGAAATCACAAATCTTCCTCGACGGGGAACCAGGGCCCTTGGTGGACTTCCCCGAAAACACCCCGCTCAATCCCGGCGTGATGCGGCTCGGCGACTGGGAATGGTGGGGCTCCCTGGAATCCCCTCATCCGAAACACAAAGGCTTCCGAGGCCGTATCGACGAATTTATTGCCCTCCGTCGAGCTCTCAGCCAGGACGAGATCGGCGAGATGGTCACCCACGGTCGTCCGAACTTTCTGTGGACGGAATGAGCGGCACACAGAGATGAAAAGGAAACAGATCATCCATGATTCAACACCGGGCAAGCGCAGGAGGCAGTCCTGGTAGGTTTCTGAGGAGGCCAAAGGTCTCACGGCATACTAGCCCTGGGCATCGCCCTGGATAAACGGTCACGGAGAAACCGCAGGCTGAAAGCCTGCCGCATAAGCCCGGCCAATTCGCCCCTCGCTGATGGGGAAGCTCTTGTTCCATGATTCCGGCTTGGATCGATGAACTATGCAGCAGGCCTTCAGCCTGCGGAAATATGCCGGCATACTAGCCCAGGGTTTCACCCTGGGCTAGTATGCCGTGAGACCGTTGGCCTCCGGACAAATTCTATGGGCACACAGAGATAAAAAGGAAACAGATCATCCATGATTCAACACCGGGCAAGCGCAGGAGGCAGTCCTGGTAGGTTTCTGACGAGACCAAAGGTCTCACGGCATACTAGCCCTGGGCATCGCCCCGGGTAAACGGTCACGGAGAAACCGCAGGCTGAAAGCCTGCCGCATAAGCCCGGCCAATTCGCCCCTCGCTGATGGGGAAGCTCTTGTTCCATGATTCCGGCTTGGATCGATGAACTATGCAGCAGGCCTTCAGCCTGCGGAAATATGCCGGCACCCAGCCCAGGGTTTCACCCTGGGCTAGTATGCCGTGAGACCGTTGGCCTCCAAGAGCGAGAGACAGATCCTCTGTTTTGTTTTCACCCTGAAAACCGTCTTGTTGACGTGCCATTCGGGTCAGCCCTGAATGGTACGTAGTTAAGCACCATGTTGTTGATTTTGAACGAGGGGGAATCCGATCGCGCGAAACTCCTCCGTAGCTGCGTTGGTGACAACGCGGGTGATGGCAAAAAAGGCGCCCTGCAGGTTATTACGAGTCCCCGGCATCCATCGCCCCCATTTCACTAAAGAATTTCTGTCCAGATCTGCGAAAACGGGAGTAATCTAGAGAATAGAACTGCCATCGATCCGCCAGGGAAGCTGGCGAATGCGAACGATTGTCGAAGAAGCACTAGAAGCGAAATTAACTCATGAGTCTCCCAAACAAGATCAAATCCTTCCTCATCACACTCTCACTGTGCTGCGCGGCACCACTCTCGGCGGCGGACGCTGCACCCGCTGCCAAGCCCGCCGCCAAACCCGTGCCCTGGCATCTCTCGACTGCTGAGATTCGGGTACCGGTTAAGGTGACGGTGGACGGCAAGATGAGACGCGACGGGACCTACCCCGCCTTGTTGCGGATGCCGCCGCAGGTGTATCTCGCGGATCTGAAACCGCTCAAGGTCACGGGCGGACTGGCCTTTGATCCGAAGACCAAGAGCGCCATCAAGCATGACATCCGCAAGCCGAAAGAGAAAGCGGCGACGATTGCCAGGGAGAAGGAGCGCTACAAACAGGCGAAGACGAAGTGGGACCCCAAAGCCTACGGTCGACTGGCTGAAAAAGCAGGCGGCCCGATCATGCGCGTTACCGGCTCGGCGACGTACGCCATTAAACCGGAGTACAAATACTTTTCCAACTGGTCAGTCGCCTACTACCCTGAAAACAAGATCTTGATCGATGGTAAGCCGGTTCCCTATCAGAGGGTAGTGACCATCCCCGCTGGCGCCAAGACGCTTACGATCGAGGTCCTCGACCCGAATCTTCGTCAGGCAGGTTTTATTACCAGGGGTCCTGACGTCGCACGCGCGTCGATCAGTGTCCCCGGACGCGACCCGAGCCGCCTGGTCCCCATTGCGTATCGATTAGGTGGCGAGCGAGTCGGTTGCCAGACCGTCTGGGCAGAGGCCGGAAAACCGATGCGGATATTTTTCGACTCGTCCAGCGCCGACGAGGATTATTGGGTCTACCTGGTTGACAAGGCGAAGCAACCCGCGCCACTCGATTGGGAGCCGCAGGCGGAACTTTTTGAAGAGGTCCGCTCCCTCGATCGCTACGATCCCAAGCTTGAAACGCTCGACGGCTTTGAGAAGCTGTGGAAGGAAAGCGATGCGATCATGGGAAGGGGTGTCCCGCTGAGGGGTCGGTCACGGTCGGGGCCGAACCTGGCGGCACGGAAGATCATTCGTAGCAGTATGCCGTTCCGACCGCAAGGCTCAGACCGGTTGAATGTCCCCGAAGCGCTGGCCTCCCGGCCCGCATGGTTTAGTCGACTCAGCGCTACCTTTCAGATTCCGGCAACCGATCAGTACCGTTTCTTTTGCCAGCTTGAACCTCAGGGCTATCTGCTCTTGGACGGCCAATTGCTCGCGCCGTTTCTGGGGAAAACAACAAGGCGATTCTTCGATATTGAAATCAAGAAAGGACGTCATCGCATCGAGATCCTGCAATATGCCCACGCGGGGCAAAATTGTAAGGCTGGGCTGTGGTGGAAGGATCCGACAAATAAGGATATGAATGGGGATTACAAGAAAGGCTGGTTGCCCTTTGGCCATAATCCTCTAGCTAATAATTATACCGCGATGGAACCCATGGCGGATGCGACAAGCGGGCCGCTGGAGAGGAGCGGTGCGCAAGCTTCGTGGGCCTCGTTCAGTTGGCACCACAGCGGCAATCTCGGGGCCGTGTATCCCGGGCATGATCTCAACTGGGTTCGCTTGAGCGCGCATGCCCCGGGGGGGGCGACCAACGCCGTCTACCGCTGGCGATTCGACGACGGCCGCACGGCCGAGGGCCAGCAGGTCACGAAGCTTTTCTTGCGGTCTGGCATGCGGAAGGTGCAGTTGGAGGTGCTCGATGCTCCGGGCGGCAAGGTGATCGCCCGCGCCGCAGGCGAGGTCAATGGTCAGATCAATCTGGCCTTTATGGGGGACTTTCGCTTCAAGAACCAGGGCGATAAGGCCGCGATGATTTGGGCGTTTGCGGAGGAAGAGACCCTCGCGCAGCTGCCGCTGGACGATCTCGTGAACCTCTACGAATGGTCGTATCCCTTGAAGCACTGGGGGGCGAGTCGCAAGGTCGCAAGTGGCGTTAGCCCGAATGGCCCTTTCGGCCCTAATATGGGTGGACTACCTTACGTTGAAGCCCGTGAGCTAGCTGGAAGACGGATCCGCGACGGGCTGGCGCTGCGGGTCGATGAGGTGATCGCCGCGTATCCGTACAGCCAATTGCTGCAGATCGCGCAGAGCTTGAGTCGCACGGCAAACAGTCCGAC
This sequence comes from uncultured Verrucomicrobiales bacterium, assembly GCA_905478925.1. Taxonomy (GTDB): domain Bacteria; phylum Verrucomicrobiota; class Verrucomicrobiia; order Verrucomicrobiales; family Akkermansiaceae; genus Luteolibacter. Next base: position 3,199 of record CAJQKQ010000144.1, on the reverse strand, counting down.
AGACGCTAGCTACGCCGCTGCCGAAAAGCTGCTGACCGTGGTGATGGACCGTTCGCCTGCCGGCAGCAGTCACTGGCGAGAAGCCGTGTTGGGGTTGTCGGATATCAAGCTATTGGTCCGCGGCGAAGCCGAGTTGGCGGTATCGCTGCTCAAGAAAATTGAACAGGTCGGACCGGCCGTCGACATGCTTGAGTCCTGGCAATTTGCTGAAGCACGCGCGTATCACACTCTTTTGCCGCGCGATAAGCTCGCAGGGCTGACACAAGGGTTGGACTGGTCGCCGGTCTTGTGGGAGTTCCGCACGGCACACAACTGGGGGCTGTCGTTCATTTACCCATTCGACAAAGGCCGCGGGTTCTGGATGGCCAAAACCTTCGACCTGCCCCCGGGCTGGAAGGGCGAGCAGCTGATATTCAAGTATGGGGTGACCGACGATAGCAGCGCGAACGTTTGGATTAACGGCGAGCCGCTCGGTGGCATGTGGCAATGGCCCGACGGAAACATCATCATCCCGGAGAGAGTCCTGAAAAAAGGTGGAGAGAACCGCATCACGTGGCTGATTCAGCCCCCTCCAAGTCAGGAGTGGGGACAGCTAGCGACGTCTCCTAGTGTATCGGCCGACTTGAGTCGTAGCGCCTTTTTAGGTCACCAGGCTAAGCCGGACACGTCTATTCTCATCAGAGACTTGGATCCCCTTGTCCGCCGCGGTAAGCGCAAAGCGCGCGACCTGGGAAGAAAGACGGTGTTGGGAGGAATGCTGTACGACATGGCGCGCTCGCTGGTCTTGTCACCTGACGGCCGGCGGATCGCCGCGGGATACGAATTCGGAAAGGTCAGGGTGTGGGACGCTGACGCGATCTTAGAGGGGACGAATAAGATGGTAGTCCATATTGGACACGACAACGGTAAAGACTACCTGGCACCCGGTGAAGCGCACACGATCAGAGTCGCTCCGGTCGGCGTCGTTTCACTGGCCTTTTCGCCGGACGGCAAGCGGCTGGCGACGGGCAGCGAGGACGCTCGCATCACGCTGTTGGATCCCGTCAGCGGGAAGGTGCTCCGCTCGTCCATCGGGCACGCCAGTACGGTGCTCGCGCTGGCCTTTTCGCCGGACGGTAAGCGACTGGCATCGGCCAGTCATGACCGGACGGTCAAGATCTGGGATGCCTCCTCCGGTAAAGAACTGCTGACGCTCACCGGGCACGCCGGGCCCGTTCATGCCGTGGTGTTCTCGCCGGACGGCAAGAGCGTGGCCACGGCGATCGATGACTCCCACATTCGGCTGTGGAACGCGACCACCGGTGCGGCGCTGCGCACGCTCGAGAAGGACAAGGGCGAGGTGTTGTCGCTGGCCTTCTCGCCGGATGGCAAACGGCTCGCTTCGGGGAGTAGCGAGGGCTTCGTCAACCAATGGGACCTGGCGTCGGGAAAGAAACTGACGATGGTCCACGATAGGAAGGACGAATGGTATGCCTCGCGTGCTGCTATGGTCACGAAAGTTCTCTACAGCCCCGATGGCAAACAGCTGTTTTCTCTCGGCATCGGTGTGGGTCGACAATGGGATAGTGAAACCGGGGCCGAGGCCGACGAGTTTCCTCTCGGCTTTGCTGATTTCGGCGGTTACGCCAGTCCTAAGCAGGTGACCCTGAGGCGCACTGACAGAGGCGCTGACCAGCCGGCTGAGGGCTCTGAAAACTTTCCGCTTGAGCTGTACACCTCCAAGGCCTGCGAGGAGCGTGGAATGAACTACGCCAGCTACTACGGCAAGTGGGACACGTTGCCGGACTTCGATGAGCTCAAGCCGGTTGTGCAGGGAGTCCTGAACCACATCGACTCGGAGCATCTGAAAGGCGTTATGCTTCCCTACTTGAAGATCACCAAGAAGAACGGCAAAGATCATCGGACACAGCACCCCTCGGCTCTAACGCTCACTGGCTACCTGAAGGTCAATAAAGCCGGTGACTACGCATTTTCGCTGAAGTCGAATGGCCCTAGCCGGCTGGTGGTGGGTTCGAAAACTGTGATCGAGACCGACGGGCTCAAAGACAGGGAGGCAAGAAAGCGCGGCGGCGTACATCTCGAACCGGGCGTGCATGCGTTCGTGCTAACCTATTCCGGCGCAGGGGACCCACATAACCGTTGGCTGGACGTCACCTTTCCCAGAGAGTTTGTCCGATCCTTGACGGTGGGGGACGTGGAATCCAGCCGTCTGATGGCGGGTGCGCTGTTGGCACAAGGGAAGCCCGAGGAAGCGAAAGCGCTGCTGATTAAGCTGCACCGCGGCGGATGGCCCTTGTCGGATGAGGATCAAGGGTATGTGGAGCAGGCACGGATGCGGATTCGGCGACTGGCCGGGACTTCCTCCACCACAGACCACGGGCATGCCTTGGAGTTGATCGATACCTCCCTGGCCACCCATCCGATGTTGTGCCTGGATCCGGAGTTCATGGTCAGTGCGGTTGCCGTCTACGCCAGTATGGGCGACCCGAGAGCGGCCATCCTCGCCGAGCAGATGCTCGAGGCAGACATGAACGACGGCCAGCGCCGCCTCCTCATCATGACCCAGGTCAAGATCAAGCTCAACGCAGGCGATCTGCCCGGCGCTGGCGAGGTCTACCGGAAGCTGAAGGCACTCGCCCCGCAAAGTGAAGAAACGATTGCCGCCCGCGAACTCATCAAGGCAGCGGTGATTAAGGGGAAGTGAGAGCTATGTCAGGAAAGGGAGTGAAGCCACGGCAAGACACGGCATTCCCCCCGGGATCTCACTGCCATGTGGGTGAGGCGGGCGGCTAGATTTTCAAAGTGGGCTGACCGAGCCGGATCAGCCCTACCGCGTGTGAGAAACACTTCGATTGAAGGATAGAGGCGTTGGAGTTTTATGCGGGCGGCGGCGGTGTCGTCCCACAACCCCAACGGGGTTGCGTATTTTAGCCCGGGGTTGGCGCAACGCAGTGAAGCCTACCCCGGGACAACGCACCAAAAAATTCCACAACCCCAACGGGGGTTGCGTCCGATCCTGAATAACCACCGGATATCTCGTACTTCTGCGGCTTCATGGCCAAAGCTGGGATGAGAAACACGTCTGGGATTGATTCCGGGACGGACGCAACCCCGTTGGGGTTGGATGATCTTCACGCGCATTGTCCCAGGGTAGCCTCCGTTTCACTCCGGCAACCCCGGGCTAAAATCCGTATCCCCG
>CAJQKQ010000143.1 GCA_905478925.1 uncultured Verrucomicrobiales bacterium | reverse complement strand
GCAGTGGAACCACCCGGTCCCATTCCGAACCCGGAAGTGAAACGCTGCAGCGCCGATGGTAGTGGGACGATAGGTCCTGTGAGAGTAGGTCGTCGCCAGGTAATTGCCCGGCTCCAAGAAATTGGAGCCGGGCTCTTTTTTTGTCGTGATTTAGACACCGGACGCAATGAGATTGACCAATGTCGCAGGGAATCGCCGCGAGCTATTGCTTCTGATTACAATATTTTCTGGTGGGCGCTTTTCATACAAGTGTCTTGTAACGCGTAAGATAGTGGATGGGAAGGCGATGGTTCTGCTGGCCAATGATCTACGCGGAGAAAACAGAGAATAACGGAGGAAGTGGAGAGGATAAGAGAGTCTGAATTTCCAACTCCGTTTCTCTTCCATTGCCTCCGTCTTGAAATTGTCTGACTCAGGATCAAGCCTTCGCTGTTTCCGGGATATCCTATTCAACAGGAAAAGCGTTTACGGAGCACTAGCCCCATTTCACCGAGAACAAGTTTATGTGATTCAAACATTTGATTCTCGAGAGATAAATTGTCGCCAAATCTCGAGAGGGTGATTTGTCCACGATCGTGGAGCTGAATAAAATCTTGCCCATTTCATATGGAGACGGGTTCTTTTGGCCTTAGTAATATCTCAAATCGATCCGAGGATCAGACAGCGTATTCGATGGACTTGAAAAATCTTCTCGGGATGTTGATTTCCGAGTTGCCAAGAGCGGGATGACTCGCGTAACTTCCCGCGCCTCGGGCATCTGTTCCGGGGCGAGAAGAGCTAAAAAGCCTTATAGTGTAATGGTAACACCCCGGATTTTGATTCCGTTATTCTAGGTTCGAGTCCTAGTAAGGCTACTCTCCCTTAAAGGTCGTTGATCGATCCGAAGTCAGGGGAGAACAGGCGTTTGTAAGTTCTTGCGGCGTAGCCGTCGGTCATTCCTGCGAGATAATCGCAGACGAGGCGGGCACGGCTTGTCGCATCCGTTGCGCTCTCGATTTCCGCTACGGTTTCCGCGGGCAAGAGTTGGAAATCCTGGCCGTCGATTTTCTCGCCTCTAACATATCTGGTTTCGAGCAATTGCCAGAGTTGTCGGAGCATCCGGGATCCTTTGTGTTCGAGTTGCTTGAGTTGTGGGGATAGGAAGACCACATCATAAGCGAGTTTTTTGAAGAGCTCCGATTCGGCGCTGATATCCGGATCGATGGCGAGGCGGTACTTGTATCGGTTGGAGACGCCGGAGAGGAAGTTGGAATCCTGCTCGAGGGATGTCGATCGGATGTATTTGCCGATTCGCTTCCCGATGAAAGGATCCACCCGTTTTTTCCTGATGGCATGAACCAGTTCTCCGAGCGATGTGCCTTCGCCGTAGTCAATCTCGTTCTGGGCGGCCCAAGTTTCAATTTTTTCGATATGAAGGAATCCCGCGCGTACGCTGTCCGATAGGTCGTTGAGTGAGTAAGCCGTGTCGTCGGCCCAGTCCATGATCTGGCATTCGATGGATTTGAAGGCGTCCCGTGATTTTCCGGGTGTGAGTTCCGCCGGGAAGTCGTTGCCTCCCAATGCCCAATCGAGGAATGAATGCTGTGCGTCGTAAATGAAATGATTCTTAGGCGGGGAGCCGTCCGACACGAGTTCTGACCAAAGGGTCTTGTATTTCAGAATTCCGTCGAGGAATGCGCGGGAGGGATCCATCCCCGTGTGCTTGGCAGAGAAGATGCGCTCGGTGAGCAGTCTGAGTGTCTGGGCGTTGCCTTCGAATCCGCCGTGCTTGGCCATGAGGTGGTTCAGTGTCCTTTCCCCAGCGTGGCCGAACGGAGGATGACCTAAATCATGCGAAAGGCAGATCGCCTCAATGAGATCTGTGTCGATGTGGAACGAATCCGAAAGTGGCGAGTCGTCCATGTGGCGCAGCCAAGCGGAGATGGATTTACCGATCTGCGCGACTTCGAGGGAGTGGGTGAGGCGGGTTCGGTAGAAATCGTATTCGCCAGACCAGAAGACCTGTGTCTTGTTCTGCAGCCTACGGAATGTGGGCGTGTGAAGGACTCGGTCACGATCGATCTGGAACGGGCTACGGAAGTCACCGGCATCTGATCTACCTGAAATGCGTTCCGTATCGAAGTGGCCGTAGAACTCGTTTCCCATGGATTAGTTTGTTAGCTCCGGGCACCCTGTTTCAAGGGAAGATTTTCCTCAAATCACGTTAACACGATGAGGGCGGGGTTGCTGGTTGGTTCGAGACCTGCTAACGCTGGAGTTGATGGTAGCGAAGCAGGTGATCAGGGCGGCAACGGGTTGGTTGGAGTTGGGGATGCCCGACGATGCACTCGATGAACTAAAGGGACTGACGGGAAATGACAGGCATGCAAGAAAAGTGATCGAACTGGAGCTTGCCGCCCTGATGGCAAAAGAGCATTGGAAGGATGCCGCAGGAAAAGCCCTAGAGCTTTGTGGGCAGGCTCCGGCTGAGCCCGATTTATTTCTCAGTGCCGCATATTGCCTGCATGAGTCTGGAGAAACGCAAGAGGCGCGCAAAGTCCTTTTGCGTGGCCCCGAGGTTTTGCAGGAGTTTGCCGTGTATCATTACAACATGGCTTGCTACCTGTGGACGTTGGGTGTGGGTGATGCCGCCAAGTCACACTTGGACAAGGCGATCGCGATGGATGAGGGCTTCCTCGAATCCGCTCGTTCAGACAGGGATCTGGTTGGGATAAAATTGTAATCAGGCATGAGACAGGTGAATGCGCTTTGACAGGCACATTCGGTTTTGGCAGTGTGCGCGAATGCAACCGATCCAATTCGAGGAGTCCATCGCTGCGATCCTGCTACGGGATGCGCGCTATGACGGGCAGGCATATTTATTCCTCAAGGATTCGCTGGATTTCACGCTCAAGAGGTTTCTGGAGGAGAACGGTGGACAGCCGCGGCATGTGAGTGGCAAGGAATTGCTCGAAGGCTTCCGCGATCATGCGCTCGATCAGTATGGCCCTATGGCGGCCACCTTGATGGACGAGTGGGGCGTGAAGGAATGCCGGGATGTCGGGAACATGGTTTTCCTGATGATCGAGGAGCAGATTTTCGGAAGACAGGAGTCGGATAAACCGGAGGATTTCGACAAGGTCTTTGATTTTCGGAAGGAGTTGCGTGAGCCCTTTCTTCCCTCCAAGAGGGAGATGGATCCCAAAGTGCGTCCTGCCGGTCGGCGCTGATTACGGCTTGTCCACAATGGCACCATCTGGCTGGGGTGGCTGATCCGTATCCGCCGATGGGACGTTTGGTGGGGGAGGAGGTAGCCATTTCGGCGCTTTGGGGGTGAGATCCGAGTTCCATGCCAGGTAGGTCAGCAGGAGGACGCCGGCGAGGCTTCCGAACCCACAGGTGAATGCGGCGGCCATCCCGATGATGAACGGGCCGAGGCCGAGAATGATGAGCAGCACGGCGGACGGCTTGAGTTCAAAGTTCATGGTGGCAAGGCGCAGCCGGGAGCGTGCGACCAACATGCCGATGATACTGTAGCACCCAACCACGCAGAGTATTGAGAAGTGGTAGAAAAGGTTGCCCAGCCAGGCATACCCCGATTTTGAACTCATGTTCAGGGTCATCGCACCGCCTATCATACCAGCCCCACCGCCGGCAAGGGCGGAAAATGCGAAGAGTGCGAACACACCGAACCGGGATGCAAGGTTGCCGAAGCCTGAGGCAGCGATTGTGCCAGCCGATACGATCGCAGCCGCGCCGACCACGGACCCGGCGCTCGCTAGCTCATGGAACCACTCGATGCCACCAATGAAATATCGGATGATGATGTAGGGCAGAAGGCTGGTGAAGGTGAGTGTGCTCAATCCCCAGAGCATGATGAATTTCCCGAAAACGATCTGCCATCGGCTCAGTGTGGTGAGCAGTAGTAGCTCGTGGTTTCCTTCCTCGATTTCCTATGGCATGAGGAAAAACCCGGCCATGGGCATGAGCAGGCCACAGACTGCCATTGCGACCCACCAGAAGGGGCTCACATGATCCGGATCCCAGGCGAACACCGCCGGGAGACCGCCGGACCCGGAGCCGATGCCGAGTTGGAATTCCGCATAGATCGCGAGGGTCGCGAAAATATGGATCGATACGAAAGGATAGACGAAACTGGTGCGCCGCAGGCTCTGGCGGAGTTCCTTGACGGTCATCGGCCCGAAGCGCTCGGGGAGTTCGGTATGCTCGCTGGTTGCCACTGGAAAGGTCAGGGCAGGATGTCTGCGTAAACCCCGGGATCGCTACCGGGTATTTCGATCGCGTCGCAGTTCTTCTCATAGAATTCGCGCGGCCCGACCCCACCGATGACGCCGTATGCGTAGCCGATATCTCGGAGGGATTCCAGCGCCTTGAAGAGCAGGGCTTTGCCGAGTCCGGTGCCACGTGCGGACTCGATCACTCCGGTTGGACCGAAGAAGCCGCGGTGGGTGGTTTCATAGCAGGAGAAGCCGAGGATCTGCTTGTCGCGAGTCGCGATCCAGCAGGATACGGGTTGGCGGGTGAGGGCGACCTCGATCTCGCTTGCCCATTTTTCCGAGAAATTTTCGCGGGCGAATGCGGCTAGCGTGTGTTTCTCGAAGGCGCGCGCCCGGCGCAGGGTGATGCCCTGAGCCGCGACCTTGCGGTAAAGGTCGCCGGAATCCGGCAGGTCATAGAGTCGCACGAGCATGTCGATCATGTGCAGATAAAACGCCGGATCGGTCCGCAGGTGAAGCGCGGAATTTTTGAATTTAGTAGCTAGACCTCATACGATAGGAACGTAAGATACATCTGTATGCAAAGACTCAGCAAGGTACTCGCAGTATCCACCCTATTGATCCAGCCCCTCGTGGCGCAGAAGTGGTATGAAAAAATGGATGTGGGTCCGGCATGGATGAATACTTTCGGGGACTATTTCCACGGGGAAAAACGAATGAGTGCAATCAAAGGCCTTTCGGTGGATCTCGGAGAAGGCTGGCGTGCCCTTTACGATACGGAAACTCTTCGTCTCTCCAGTGTTTACAAAGGCGGTATCGAATGGGGTGGCACCCCTTGGACAGGCGCGCACGGCCGCTTAATGACCATGGGCAACAAGGAAGCCCTTCTCGTGACCGATACCACCTCTGGCTGGGCTGATGAAAGCGGTTCCTTCGATGACAAGCGCGAGATAAAGGGGCACGGCGACATTCCGCATGGTGCACTCACCGGCCATTACCGCCACGGGAGAACCATCGTTCTCGAATACACAGTGAACGGAACCGAGGTCCTAGAGAATCTCGAGCGCTCCGGAGAAACCATCACCCGCTCCTTCAAGTTCGGATCACGAAAAGAAGCCCTTACCCTTGTCGTTGCCGATGAGAAGGGCGCGTTCACCGTTGGTGACGATATGCTTGCCGCGAAATCTGCCGATGGTCTCGGCATCGTTTCCACGGGCGGTGTCAAACTAGCCACCGATCCAAAGAACCTAAATCGCCTTCTCGCGCTGATCCCGAAAGGTGACGGCGAACTCGTCGCACAGATCGCCATAGCAAAAGGTGACAAACCGACCGCGGGCGCGAAACCTGATTTCGCAAAGCTCACCTCCGGAGGCCCTGGCATCTGGACGGAGACAATTACGACCGAAGGCAAAATCTCAGGCAACGACGAAGACACCTATCTCACCGATCTCGTAACTCTCCCTACTGAAAATCCTTGGGACGCGAACCTTCGCTTCGGCGGCTTCGATTTTATCGACGAAGATTCAGCCGCCCTTTCCACATGGAACGGAGATGTGTGGGTCGTCAGCGGACTCAAGGGGGATTGGAAGGAATTCAAATGGCGCCGCATCGCAGCCGGATTGTTCGAGACCATCGGCTTGAAAGTCGTTGACGGGGAAATCTACGTAAACGGCCGTGACCAGATCACCAAGCTCATTGACCTGAACAAGGACGGCGAGACGGATTACTTCAAAGTATTCAACCGCGACGTATATATTTCCGAAAACTTCCACGAGTTCGCTTTTGATCTTCAGACGGACAAGGAAGGCAACTTCTACTTTGCAAAGGCAGCTCCGGTTCGTGGCGGTGGCCGTGGCTTTGACAAGATACTCCCGCATCACGGGATTGTTGCGAAAATTTCCCCTGATGGGAAAAAGTTCGAAGTTGTTGCCACTGGTATCCGCGCACCGGGCGGCATGGGCATCGGCCCGAACGGCGAGATCACCACGGGTGAGAACGAAGGTACATGGCAGCCCAGCTGTAAAATTAACTACGTGAAGGCTGGCGATATGCCCGTATTTTTCGGAACCGAAGATTCCCGCCATTCCCTCACGAGTGCAGCTTATACCCCGCCGCTTGTCTACCTTCCGATGGATGTGGACAACTCCGGCGGCTCCCAGGTCTGGGTTCCAGATTATGCGAAGTTCGGCTTGAAGACCGACGAGATGATCCACCTCTCCTACGGAAAATCTAGCCTCTTCCGGGTGCTGCCTGTGACAAACAACGGTAGACTGCAGGCTGGTGCAGTGAAGCTCCCGATTTCCCTTCAGTCATCTGCCATGCGTGCGCGTTTTCATAGCGACGGTTCGATGTATGTGCTCGGTTTTCGCGGTTGGCAGACGAATGCCGCTACCGCGTGTGCGTTCCAACGTATCCGTTTCAACGCGGAGGTGGGTTTGAAACTCCCTGAGAAACTTGATTACACAGAATCGGGTGTGAAACTCACTTTCCCGGTGAAGCTTGATGCCGAGTTGGCAGAGGACGTGACGAGCTATTCCATTCAGCGGTGGGATTATGTGCGGAGTGTGCAGTATGGATCTGGTGAATTTTCCGTGGACAACCCGGACACGGAGGCGATGGAAAAAGCCAAGAAGTCCGAATCGAAAAGACATCACAAGCGCGACAGTGTGAAGGTAGAATCCGCGAAACTTTCCGGAGACGGCAAGACGGTCGAACTTGTGCTTGAAGGGATGAAGCCTTCGATGTCCCTCAAGGTCGGATACGATCTTGAGGATACGGACGGTGAGATACTCAAGAGCGAGGTGCACGCCACGGTTTACGGAAAATAGAATCTGCCGATGGAACGGATGTTTAGAAACCTCGTCATTGCATCCGTTCTATCCGGATCCACCTGCGCGGAGCTTGTCGCCACCTTCAGCCAAGGCGATGCGAAGGATGTGAGGATGGATCGCATCCCGGCACTATCGGTTGCCGCTGGGCAGCCGCCGACCCCATTTCTGAATACGGGCGGGTTCGGAGTCGAATGGATCGGATCGCTGGAACTGCAGGAGAGGCGCAGGCTGTATTTTTCCTTCGAGGGAAAGGGCAAAGCCTCGCTGTCCATCGATGGGGAGGAGGTGCTTGCCGAGGAAGGTGATCTCGGTGTGTCCAAATCGAAACGCCTGCGGCTCAACCCCGGTGAGCACGACATTTCCATCAAATATTCCAGTGCGGATGACGGCAGCGCCCTTTTCCGAATCTACTGGGAGGAGGCCGGAATGCAGCGCCAGACGATACCGCCGCCGGTGTTTGCGGGGGAGAGGACGGACGAGGCGAAGCTGGGCGAGTTGCAGCGGCACGGTAGGATGTCTTTCACGCAGCATAATTGTGCAAAGTGCCATGCGCCCGAGGAAGGATTCGGTGCGACTCCGATGCCTGAGACGGGTGAAATTGCACCCATACTTGCGGGTGCGGGCGATCGGCTTTCGGAGCAATGGCTGAGGGAATGGATCGCTGATCCCAAGGCATTGAAACCGACGACCCACATGCCTGGCCTCGTCGATCCCGGTACGGCCGAGGGTTTGCAAGAGGCGGCGGATCTTGCTGCTTTCCTTGCCGCCATGAGAATGGGCGGTGAGGCCTTGCCGGCTCCGGACGGCGGACTGGCGAAGGCGGGTGGCGTGCATTTCCATGAACTCGGATGCGTAGCCTGCCACTATCCGGCGGGTGAGGAGGCCACTGCCGATGGCGCAGACCGAGTGCCGCTGAATAATGTCGCTTCGAAATATCTTCCCGGGAAGCTGGTAGCATTCCTGAAAAAACCGGAAGCCTATCACCCGTTCACGGGAATGCCGAATTTCAGATTCTCTGAAGAGGAAGCCGTTTCTCTCGCCGCTTTCCTGCGGGCGGGATCCGAAGGCAAGGAAACGAAGACGGGTTATATTTTTCCTGAGGGCGATGCCATTCGCGGCGCGGCGATTTCCGAAAGCCTGCAATGCGGCAGCTGCCATCCGGGTCTTCCGGGAGGCGTCTCGAGAGCTGCGACGCTGGATGAGATTTTCAAGGCGGATTGGCTAAAGAAAGGATGTATGGCGGAAGGCGATAAGCGTCCCGGCTTGCCGGTGCCCAACATTGAAGAGAGCGAGCGGGAGGCTCTGGTTGCGTTCTCCAAGCTGGGATACGATTCCCTGAAGAAGGATAATTCTGCGGAGTTTGCGAAACGCCAGATCGATGCGAAGCGTTGCTCCGCCTGTCATGCCCTCGACGATAAGTCGTCTTTGTTGGACTCGCTCCACGGAACCACTGCGGGGCTCGCCGCCCATGTCGAAGGATTGAACGAACGGGTAGATCAGACTCGGCCGCAGCTTACGTTCGTCGGAGAAATGCTTTATACTAGCTACATCGAGGCAATGCTCGCCGGAACCACCAAGACCAGCCCGAGACCTTGGCTGGGGACGCGGATGCCTGCCTTCGGCGCGTATGCGAAGCCCTTGGCGGAAGGTCTCAGCAGGGTGCACGGCTTCGATCCTTCGACTCCGGTGGAACTGGAGGTGGATCCTGAACTCGCAGAAATTGGGAGGACCTTGGTCGGCGCGGATGGGTTTGGCTGCACCACCTGCCATGGCATCGGCGATCAAGATCCGACGGCTGCCTTCGAGGTCGGCGCGGTCAATTTTAGGCTGGTGCCGCAACGTCTGCGACAGGGCTACTTCTATCGTTGGATGGACAATCCGGCAGGCGTTTTTCCGGGTAGCAAGATGCCGCGCTATGCGGAAGGCAACGAATCCCAGCGCGGGGATATCCTCGATGGGGATGCCCACAAGCAGTTCGGGGCGATCTGGCACTGGCTGCACTCCGAGTAGCTTTAGATTGGGCGGGGTGTGATTTTTAGCGGTGTTTCTCACAGGGTAGGGCTGATCCGGCTCGGTCAGCCCACTTTAAAAATCTAGCCGCCCGCCTCACCCACACGAAAGTGAGATCCCGGGGGGGGGGTGCAGGGTCTTGCCGTGGGGTCACTCCCTTTCCGGAGATACGGCGCTTGCGTTTTTGATCAGGGCCGACCGAGTCGGATCAGCCCTACCAATATTGAATGGCTTGGGTTGCGTCAGACGAATACACCGGTAAAAATCACACCCGATTGGGCGTGATCCTCCTTGTCATCCGGGTTGGTGGCGTGTGTGCTTCGTGAACTAGTGTTCGAGATTCACGACTCGACGCGCAACGCAGCTATTGGGAAAAAGCGTCGAGCTTTCTGATCCTCCGCGACCATCGGAAGCCATTTTTCAAGACCTTTAAAATACCCATCCGTCAGATTAAGATTTTCAGGGCACTAGTTTCCAAATTGATTATGAAAGCGCGATTGATCGGTATCCTCGGTTTGCTCGGGCTGATCGTCGCCCTGCCGCTGGTACTGAAGCGCGAGAGCGAGACGGCTTCCCCTGGCTCTGCGGATGACACGCTGGTGATCCTTTCCCCGCACAATGAGTCGATCCGCAAGGAATTTGGCGAAGCTTTCGCTGCTTGGTGGAAGCGGGAGAAGGGTAGGTCGATTTACGTGGACTGGCGGACGCCGGGCGGCACGTCGGAGATCCGTATGGTCATTGACGCTGGATACAAGGCCGCGGAGGAAACGGCACGCGAAGGGATCGGTGTGGATCTGTTTTTCGGCGGAGGTGAGCCTGATTTCGCGGGACAGGCAAGGGCGGGCAGGCTCGTTCCGCTCGATGTATTTTCCAAGGATGCTGGATTGTTCGGCGAGGGCGGCGTGATCCCGGAGACGTTCACCGGAGAACGGTATTTTGCGGAGGATAAGGTTTGGGTGGGGACGTGCATGTCGCAGTTCGGGATCTGCTATAATCCGGACTTCGTGGACAGAATCGGGCTGGATGCACCGGACGAGTGGCAAGATCTCGGCGATCCGGGTTATGAGGGCAGCCTCGCGCTGGCGGATCCAACGAAGAGCGGTTCGGTGGCACGGACCTTCGAGTTGCTGATCCAGGGTGAGATGCAGAAATCCCTGAAGGCGGGTGGAACTGCTGACGAGGGCTGGGATGAGGGATTACGGCTGATCCAACGGATGGCGGCGAACGCGAGATATTTCACCGATAGCGCACCGAAGATACCTCAGGACGTGGGGCAGGGGAATGCGGCAGCCGGCATGAGCATCGATTTCTACGGGCGCAGCTATGCGAACGAGCTAAAAACAAGGGACGGTAGACCTCGCGTCGTCTGGATCGCGCCGAAGGGTGGGACGACGATGAGTGCGGATCCCATCGCCGTTCTGAAAGGTGCGCCGCATGCTGAAATTGCGCAGGAGTTCGTTAGGTTCTGTCTTAGCAAGGAAGCTCAGCGACTGTGGTTCCAGAAGCCCGGTACCAATGGAGGGCCGCGGGAACGCGCACTCCACCGCACGCCGATTCGGCGTGACATGTATGCCCCGGAGATTCTGTCTCTGACGACCATGCCAGGTGCCAGCCCCTATGAAGACGAGGGTAATTTCACCTACGATCGTGCTTTGACCGGGAAGGTATTCAATACTCTCCGTCAGCTTGTGAAAGTGATGTGTATCGACTCCCATGAGGAAATGAAAGATGCGTGGGGCGCGATGATCGCGGCGGGAATGCCGGAGGATGCGCTTTTGGTTTTCCATGATGTTTCGAGGGTCTCGTATGAGATCGCCGGACAGGGTGATCCCGGCCTGAACAGCAAGGACAGCATGGTGCAGGCGACGCGGATGAAAGAGCTGGGCGAGTGGTTCCGGGGGAATTACCGGAAGGCTCGCGAGATCGCCGAAGGGAAGGGGGAGCGGCCATGATGAACCGGAAAATGGCCTGGGGGATTAGCTTGGCAGTGGTAGCGCTGTTTGCGGTGTTTTTCCTGTATCCGGCGGGGATGGTGGTGAGGCAGGCGTTCGAGGCGAAGGATGCCGATGGGGGGACGGTGTGGACACTGGATTTCATCGGATCCGTATTTTCCAATCCGATATACAGGGAGGGGCTGTGGAACGCACTGATGATGGGAGTAACGAGCACTCTACTGACCGTTCTGCTGGCGTTTCCCCTTGCGCTGGTGGCGCACCGGTACAATTTCATCGGAAAGAAATTTCTGGGGATACTTGTGTTGGCTCCATTGATCCTGCCGCCCTTTGTCGGCGCGGTGGGGATCAAGCAGATGCTCGGGGTGAACGGTGCGTTCAATGCGCTGCTGATCGATCTCGGCGCGATGGATGTAGCGACACCCTTCGATTGGCTTGCGGAGGGACGTTTCCTTGGGATCGTGGTGATGAACGCGCTGCACCTTTACCCCATTCTCTACATGAACATCGCGGCGGCGCTGGCGAACCTGGATCCTGCGATGGAGCAGGCGGCGGAGAATCTCGGCTGCCCGCCGTGGAAACGATTTTTCAAGATCACCTTACCTCTCGCTATGCCGGGGGTGTTTGCGGGCAGTTCGCTGGTTTTTATATGGTCGTTCACAGAATTGGGCGTGCCGCTTGTCTTCGACTACGCCCGGATCGCTCCGGTGCAGATTTTCGACGGGATCAAGGGGCTGGACAAAAACCCAGTTCCCTACGCGCTGACGGCGATCCTTCTGGTGGTGGCTGCGGTGGTGTTTGCTCTGGCAAAACTGGTGATGGGTCGGGCACCACTGGGGACGGCACCGAGGCCGAAAGGGCGCAGTGACGGGGAAAAAATCGGCGGATTCAAGGGCTTTGCCTGTGCGGGGTTGTTCCTCGGGACATTCCTGATCGCTTCGATCCCGCATGCTGGAGTGGTGTTCCTTTCCCTGGCTGAAAGGTGGTATGGGACGGTGATCCCGGATGAGCTGACGATGAGTCACTATGTCGAGGCACTAGGCAACGGATTGGTCGTCCCATCGATACAAAACAGCCTGATGTATGCGGGAACGGCGACATTGCTGGCGGTGTTGATCGGAATCAGCGTTGCGTGGGTGGTGGTGAGGTCGGATCTAAAAATCCGCGGCTGGCTGGATGCGTTGGTGATGTTGCCACTGGCGGTTCCGGGGCTGGTGATGGCGTTCGGATATTTGGCACTTTCGCAGGAGGGGAAACCTTTCGCGTTTTTGGTTGGGGCGGGTGGCAGTCCGTTTTTCCTGTTGGTGGTCGCCTACTGCATACGCCGACTTCCCTACGTAGTCCGGGCTGCGGTGGCGGGGCTACAGCAGAGCAATCCAGCGCTCGAAGAAGCGGCGAAATCACTCGGGGCAACGCCACTGCGGATGATGCGACGAGTCGCGATCCCGCTGATCGGTGCGAACGTGGCGGCGGGCGCGATTCTTGGCTTCGCCTTTGCGATGCTTGAGGTGAGCGATAGCCTGATTCTCGCCCAGCAGGCACAGCACTACCCGATCACGAAGGCGATCTACACGTTGCTGAGCACTCTGGGCAATGGCACGGAACTAGCGGCTGCGCTCGGTGTGTGGGCGATGGTTTTCCTGTCCGTCGCGATCATGGGTGCCGCCGTCCTCGGCGGGAAACGGGGAGGCCTTTTCAAGGTCTGAACGGATTGGGCTAGGGAGGCAGGATGCCTCTCGAACGGCCTGGGGCTGGAATCCCCAGCTACGGGAAAAAGAGAGCGACCCGGGCGATTATCCCTTTGGAAAACCCATTAACCTAGGGGAGTCTCGACCGGACCGCTTGTCTTGCGACATGGTATAATAAGTGGAAGTCGTGCCAGATCTTTCATGTTTCAGGTAATTTCTACCCAAGGTGCTATAATCCCAGCGATGCGTAGATCTGCCGGGTGGCGTGGGATTTGTTGAGGGTGTAGAAATGGATGCCTGCGAGATCCTCGTCGAGCAGCTCCGCGCATTGCTGGGCGGCGTAGTGGATGCCTGCCCGTTCCACGGCTTTCGGATCGTTTTTCGATGATGCGCGGTCGAGGATTTTCAGGAGCTTGGCTGGGTAGCGTGCTCCGGCCGCAAGCTCCGCCATGCGTTTCATGCCGCTGGTGGATGTGACGGGCATGATGCCTGCGATGATTGGAATGTTGATTCCAACGAGGTCGCAGCGGTCGCGGTAATCGAAAAAATCGTGGTTGTCGAAGAAGAGTTGAGTGCAGATATAATCAGCTCCCGCATCGACTTTCGTCTTCATGTGGTCAAGTTCATCGACACGGTTCGGTGTGGTGGGGTGGCCTTCGGGGAATCCGGCGACCCCGATGCCGAAGCCTCGGGGGTCGGGGTGTTTACCGGATTCATTGAACGCACGGATGTGGGACACGAGATCCGCTGCGAAACGGAAGTGCCCCTGTGACCAATCGTAATCCGGCTGGTCTTTCGGCGGATCGCCCCGCAGCGCGAGGATGTTGGAGACCCCAGCCTCGGCGTAACGGCTGAGTATGGCATCGATCTCATGCCTTGTGTGCCCCACGCAGGTAAGGTGCGGAACCGGGGGGATGCTGGTGGTTTCCTTGATCCGGACAACAAGGTCGTGGGTGAGCTCGCGGGTGGAGCCGCCGGCGCCGTAGGTGACTGAGACGAAAGATGGGGAAAGCGTTTCAAGGTCTCGGATGGTTTCGTAAAGACTCTCCCAAGCTGGAGCGGCTCGAGGCGGGAAAAATTCGAATGATAGGGAAGGCTTGGGTGAGCCCAGAATGTCACTGATGTGCATGGTCTTGATTTTGAAGGAGGTTTAGTAGAAATTCGGGCGAAACTTTTCCGTGGACCGGGGGTTTAGAAGAGAGAACTGGCGGATAATTACGCCGAAACTAAAAACTTAAAACGCTAAACTTCGATGAGAACAATACTTGTAACTGCGGTTCTTGCGGGGATTTTTGCTCCAGCCGCGATGGCAGAGCGCGAAGTTCGCCCAGAGAGGGGGCGTCAGCGCCCGGAAGGAAAGGACGGGGCGAAGCATGGAGAAAAGGGTATGCGTGGGCGTCCGACTTTCGGAGCATCCGAGGAGATGTTCAAGCGGATGGACAAGGATCGTGATGGGAATATCACAAAGGAGGAGTTTTTTTCAGCCCAGCGTATGGAGCGGTTGCCGAAAGAGAAGCGGGACAAGATTTTTGCGAGGCTTGACCGTGACGGTGATCAAATGATCAGCAAGGTGGAGATCCGGGAGGTACGGAGGGACGCCGTACGGCGAGCCAAGGGGGGATTTCGCCACCTAGACGAAGATAAGAGCGGAGGGCTTAGCTTCGCAGAATTCAGCAAGGGTGAATTCCTCGGCAAGCTGCCCGAGGAAAAGCGCAGGCAGATTTTTCAGCGCATGGACACGGACGGCAACGGCGAGATCAACGCCGAAGATCGTCCGAAAGGCCCGCCGCGGAGGAAGCCGTAACGGTTTCCCTGTGGTAGCAGGCGGAGGCTGCCGTCTCGTGTGGTCAGTCAGCCTTCATCGCTTCTGCAGCGAGGGTGGTTGCGAGGACATCCTTGCGGAGGTTGCCGCCCTTGCGTGAAGACCACCAGAGGACGATCGGCGCGGCGACGAAGATCGAGGAGTATGTTCCGATCGCGAGGCCGACTAGGATGGTCATGGAGAAATCCCGGAGTGCAGCGCCACCAAAGATCGCGAGGATGAGCACTGTGGTGATGGTCGTGGATGAGGTGAGGATTGTGCGGGACAGGGTGGCGTTGATTGCCTCGTTCATGACGTCGCGGACGTCGCCGGTGCGGATTAGGAGGGTTTCACGGATGCGGTCGAACACGATGATCGTATCGTTGATCGAGTAACCGGCGATGGTCAGGATCGCGGCGACGTGAATCTGGGTGAGTTGTTCGCCGAGCAGGACGACCACACCGATCGCGATGAGAATGTCGTGCAGGACCGCGACGATGGCTCCGATGGCGAAGGAGAGTTCGAAGCGGATGACGATGTAGGTAAAGATTCCGATGATTCCTACGCAAAGCGCGATGAGTGCCTCCTTGAGGAACGTGCCGCCGAGTGTGGCGGAAACCACTTCTCTGGAGGCGTCGATGGCGTAATCGCCGTTTTCTTCCTGTTCTCCGAGCAAGGGAATGCTGGAACGGAGTGCGGTGACGATCTTGTCGGAATCGTTTGAATCCGCACGGATGGTGAGGAGGGTGCCGCTGCCGACGATTTTCTGCTCCTGCGGGAAGGCTTGGCGTGTGAGGTCGGCCGTCTTCAGGGCGGCGTTGACCTTGTCGAGTGGCACATCGTTGTCGCCAATCTCGAAGGTGATCACGGTTCCGCCGGTAAAGTCGATGCCGAGGGCTGCCTTCTGTTTCACCGCGAAGGTGCCGATGGCGACGGCGAAGAGGATGGCGGAAAAGACAGCGCAGGTCTTGGCTTTTCCGAGGAAATCGTAGTTTGCGGCCTTGATCAGGTTGAGGAATGAGAGCTTGCGGAGTAATCCGGTGTCGATGCCCCAGCGGAAAAGAACGCGGGTGACGAGGATGGCGGAGAACATCGAGGCGATGAGGCCGATGGTGAGTGTGATGGCGAAGCCTTTGACGCTGCCGCTGGCCATAGCGATGAGGATTACACAGGCGATGAGAGTGGTGAGGTTCGCATCGAGGATGGATGAGAACGCCTTTTCATAGGCGGAACTGATCGCGTTCTTGAGCGATTTTCCATTCGCGATCTCCTCACGGAGCCGTTCGTAGATGAGCACGTTCGCATCCACTGCCATGCCGATGGTGAGGATGAGTCCGGCGATGCCGGGGAGGGAGAAGGTGAATCCGAACATCGCCATCACGCCGAACAGGATGATCGAGTTGACGGCCAAAGCGGCGAGGGCGACGAGGCCGGCGGTGCGGTAGTAGATGAAGATGAACAGGGCGGTGATGGTGAGTCCCGCGAGACCCGAGAAAATGCCCTGTTTCACGAAGGCCGAGCCTAGGGTCGGGGATACGGTGCGCTCCTGCTCGACGACGAGCGGGTTCTCCAGGGGGTTCATCAGCGCGTTGGCGAGTTCCTTGGTTTCGCCGGGCTCGTCGAGGCCGTTGATGACGAAGTTCTTGCCGAGCGGGACGCTTTGCACGACGGGTGCGCTGAGGACGACCCCGTCGAGGACGATCGCGATGCGGCCAACGTTCGGGCGCATGTTCACAGTTAGAGCGATCATCTTGTCGGTGCCCTCGCCGTTGAGTGTGATGTCCACCGAGTCCGAACGAGACGGGGAAGGGGTCGCGAAGACGATATCGGAACCGCCGAGGGCGATGCGGCGGTTGAGTAGGATGGGATTGGTGAACTCGTTGCCGTCCTCGTCTTCCTGGGTCAGTTCATAGGCGCGGTATCCGGGGACAATTTCGTCGCCGTCAAGAACGCGCTGGGCGAGGGATTTGCCGTCGGCACCGCGTTCCGAGTTTCTGGGGGAAACCTCACGGAGTTCGAGTTTGGCGACAGTTTCCAAGGTCAGGCGGATCGATGCCGATTCCTCCGGTTCGATGCCGGGCATCTGGACGAGGACGCCATCGTCGCCCTGACGGGTGACGAGAGGTGGGTTCGTTCCATTTGGATCGAGGCGTGCTGTGATGACCCGGATCGCTTCATCGACCTGATCCGGAGTGACCGGCAGTTTATCACCCTGCTCGTTTTCCCTGGCCTGAATGCGCAGTGAGAAGGCCGATCCGCCGATGATGTCGATCCCGGCCTTGAGGCGTTCGCTCAGGGGATAGACCGCAAGGGCGCAAAGACCGACGATGCCCAAGAGCAGGATGGTGCCGATGTTTCTTTTCGTGCGCTCGATCTCGGTGGCGAAATACCAGAAGAACAGGATCAGGAGAGCGATGCCTGTGAGGAAGAGGATCAGGGGATCCTTGAAAAAGACGATGGCGAGCATATGTGAGTTTCTAGATTGAAGTGTTCAGTATTCAGGGCAGAAAATGCTTATTCCCCCTTGGACTCCTTCTTGACGACGGATGCGACGGCTGCTTTGTCGAACTCAAGGTTCGTGCCTTCCGCTACCTTCACCATGACGGTGGTGTCCTTGACGTTATGGACGATGCCGTGGACGCCTGCGGTGGTGATCACCTTGTCGCCGTTCTTGAGTGCGGCGATGCGGGCGGCCTGTTCCTTGCGTTGGCGCTGCTGGGGACGGATCAGGAGGAAATAGAACATCACGATCATCAGGCCCATCATGACGAAGGGGCTGCCGAGAAGGCTTCCTGAGCCGTTGTCGCCTGCGGGTGCTGCTTCTGCGAGGGTGTTGAGTAGGGAAATCATGGTTCGGTATGGTTGGAGTTGTAGCGTTTAATGAATTGTTCCTTGAAAGCGGGGAATGTGCCCGCCTCGATCGCCAAGCGCGCCTGACGTGTGAGGGACAGGTAGAAATGCAGATTATGGAAGGAAAGCAACCGTAAAGCGAGGATTTCGCCTGCTCGGAAGAGATGTCGGATGTAGGATCGGGAGAACCGGGCGACGTGCGGATGGCTGGATTCGCAGAGCGGACGGGGATCCGATGCGTGGATGAGGTTCTTGATGCGGATCGGACCGTCGAGAGTGAAGGCCACCCCGTGGCGGGCGATGCGGGTGGGCATCACGCAATCGAACATGTCAATGCCGCGGCCTATCATTTCCAAAATCTGTGGCGGTGTGCCCAAGCCCATGGCGTAGCGAGGCTTGTCGGCGGGCAGGAAAGGAACTGCGTTGTCGATGGCTCGGAACATCTCCTCCTCCGGTTCGCCGACGGAGACGCCGCCGATGGCATAGCCGTCGAAATCGAGTTCTACCAACTCCCGGGCGGAACGTTCGCGGAGATTGGCATAGATGGAGCCTTGGACGATTCCGAAGTGATGCTGGGGCTTTCCGGCGGTTTGCGGATTTTCCGCGGTAATCCAGTCCTTGCAACGTTTTGCCCAGCGAGTGGTGAGGGCGAGGGATTTTTCCGCGTATTTTTCATCGCAGGGGTAGGGCGGGCATTCGTCGAAAAGCATTGCGATGTCCGATCCGAGTGCGGCCTGGATCTCCATGGAAAGCTCCGGGGTGAGCATCATGGTTGAGCCGTCGAGATGGGATTGGAAACGGACGCCCTCCTCGGTGATTTTTCGCGTCTTCGCCAGAGACCAGACCTGGAAGCCGCCGGAGTCCGTAAGCATCGGTTTTTGCCAGGTGGTGAAATCGTGGAGGCCACCCATTTTCTGGATTAGCTCGTGGCCGGGGCGGAGCCAGAGGTGGTAGGTGTTGCCGAGGATGATCTGCGCGCCGAGTTCCTCAAGTTCGGCAGGATGCAGCGTTTTTACCGAGCCCTGGGTGCCGACGGGCATGAAGACGGGGGTTTTGACCTCGCCGTGGGGGAGAGTCAGGGTGCCCGCACGTGCGGAGCCGTCGGTGGCTTGGAGGGTGAATGGCATCCGGTTCGGCGGCTACTTGGTGACCTTTTTTACGTAACACGCCTTGAGCGCGATTGAGAGACCGTTCATTCGGCAATCGATCTCATGGTCGCCTTCGACGAGCCGGATCGGCTTGGATTTCGTGCCGTTCTTGAGTGTTTCCGAGGTGCCCTTGAGCTTGAGGTCTTTGACCATGGCAACGATATCGCCGTTTTCCAAAATATTACCGTGAGCGTCCTTGACGATACGTTCTTCGGGAGCCTCATCGCGGGGTTCGGTTTCCAAGGGCCACTCATGGCCGCAGGTGACACATTCGTAATGGTCGGGCAGGGTCAGGACTTCGTCCATTGTGCAGAACGGGCAGGTAGGGTCGGGCATGGGATGCTATGGGGTGAGTAATGTGCTACCGACCGCACCATCCCGAAAAAGGAACGGCACAACAGTCGTTCGGGGTTTCAAATGGCTCCGGCGGTAGGAATCGAGCCTACGACCTAATGGACGCAACTCGTTGGTTCTTTGTTTTATGGGGCGGATTGCAGGCTGGTATTTACTGGCGGAGTATAAGTGTCTACGGAAATTGCTATGGCATCGGTCTACGACAGGAAAGGAATTTATTACGCTTAGTTCGTCGATGAACACGGAAAGCGTACGAGCAAGAACACCGGGGAGAGCCGGAAGCGTAATGCAGAGAAAGAGTTGCAAGCCAGCCACCGGGAGATCGGGTGCGAATTCACGGTGCAGCCACGATCTTACGGCCAGCCCCCCCCTAAGACCGGGAAAAGAATGCCAATCAGCGGGCCGACTTCCTCCCGGGCCTCCCGAAAAGCCAAGCTGCCGCTATAATGATCATCCATTGCAGCAGGACGAGCTTGACGTGCGATTCGATGGCGGTGGGAACGAATTATGATTCGTTCACGCAGGAAGCACGTTCTCCGGAGTTGCCGGGAAGGTCGCGGGCAAGCGCGAGGAATCCCTCCCGCATGACCCCAATGTCGTAGAGCTGTTCTGCGGTGCGGCGACTTCTTTCCGCCATCCGGCGGAGTTCGTCCGGTTGCATGAGGAGCTCGTGCCACTTTTGTGCGAGCGCGATGGGGTCTCCTGCGGGAACCAGTGCTCCGGCTCCGGAGTCAGCCAGAATCCCTGGGAAGGAAGATGCTTCCGGTTGCACCACGGGGACGCCCGACGCCATGGCCTCGATCACATACAAGCCGAAGGCCTCCGGATAAATCGCCGGCACCGAGAACAAGGTCAGCGACCCGAGCATGGCCGCCTTGTCCTCGCGCGAAATGTTAGGCATCCACTGGACATCCTCGGTGAGCCCGGCCGCCGCGAGGCGCTGTTTCATGGTTTCGATCAGCGGCTGGTTATCGGGAGTTGCGGCACCTGCCAGATGAAGCCGCGCCGACGGGTGCCCCAGCACTGTCCGCAGGTGGATGAACGCCTCCACCATGATTTCCAATCCCTTTTCACGGATCATCCGCGCCAAATATCCGATCACCGGAGACCCCGGCTTTTCGGGCTGCGGCGCATAACCTTCGAGATCGATTCCGTTAGGAAGGATGGTGACCGCCAGATCGTTCGCTCCGAGGTGTTTTTTCATCAACTCCGCGTAGAATGAACTCGGTGAAACCAGTGCATCGGCCTCGCGGCTCCGCAGTGCCAGCTCCTGCCAGCACTCGCTGCGGTAGGGCTCCGGCAGGCTGTTGAGGAATGAGTCCTCGCCTTGGAAGCAGCAGATGATTTTCACGCCCAGACGGCGTTTCAATTCGCGGATCATGCCCGCCTGCAGCACGGTGGAAAGGCAGAGGATGTCGGGGGATTCGTGCTTCAACCAGTCGCTCAGCTTATCCAGCTCTTTGCCCAGACGGCTCTCTTCAAGACGCAGCATCGCCAGGGTAATCTCGCCGAGATCGCGGGGCGAGGTCATGTGGCTTTTGCTGGCCACACCGCGCAGCAGCCACGGATGGTTGAGCGCTTTGGCAAGCCACGCGGGTGTGTGCCGGAACAAGGGGATCTTGTGCCGGAGGTAAACGTTGATCCCGCCGAAGAACATCGGCGCGGCATCGGGAGTCACAAGCGAGTCCTCGTCCAGATGGAGTGGTAGATACATCGGCAGCAGGGAAACATTGTGCCCCGCGGCTTGCAGGGATTTCGCCAAAGCGTTGTCTCGCATGCACGCTCCGCAATACCACCCACCGGTGCCTGCGGTTAGAAAGACGATTCTCAGTCCGGTGCTCATTTTACCGATCCTCCTTGGATTGCAAAGCGGCTGCCGTCTGTCACTGGTCTAGGTGTGCCATGGTTTTCGTTCGTCATCGGGATTCGCCGAGCTTCGGTCTGCGGCGATCAATTTGTGGCACGGATTTTGCCCTCGCGCAACTGGCCAAGAGGCGCAACGGGAAAATCCGAGATCCTATCGGATCGATGCCCACCAACCGGAACCTCATCGATTTCGCGAATTATCCGCTCGCCGCGCTGGTTGTGGCGGCATCCGGCACCCTGAAAACGGTTTACCCGTGCATGATTCCGTTTATCATCCCGCTATGATCGAAGCGAGAAACCTGTCCAGGGTCTATGAGACACCCGGCGAGTCGGTGAAGGTGCTGGAAGGGTTGGATCTCACGGTCGGAGAGGGAGAGGCGGTGGCGTTGGTCGGTCCGTCCGGAAGCGGCAAGACGACTTTGCTGAATCTGCTAGGAGCCTTGGATCGCCCGAGCGGAGGATCCATCCTGATCGATGGCAAGGACATCACCGGATTCACGCCGGAGGAAGCGTCACACTTCCGTAACCGGTCGTTGGGATTCATTTTTCAACAACATCATCTTCTGCCACAGCTCTCTGTGCTGGAGAACGTAATGGTGCCCCGTCTGGCTGGTGACTGGGAGGAGCCGGCGGAGGAGACCGATAAGCGGGCGCGGGAACTCTTGAAGAGGGTGGGCTTGGAGCACCGGCTCAGTCACCTGCCGTGGCAATTGTCGGGTGGCGAAAAGCTTCGAACCGCGGTGGCGAGGGCTCTGGTCAACCGGCCGAGCCTGGTGCTGGCCGACGAGCCGACCGGACTGCTGGATCAGGCAAGCTCCGACAAGGTGGCGGATTTGTTGCTGCAACTCAATCGTGAGGAGGGGGTGACGATGATTGTGGTAACGCACAACATCATGCTGGCTCGTAGGATCGGGCGCACCTTCGCGCTGGCTCAGGGGAAATTGGAGGAAGTTTCGTAATGACCGGGGCATCCTTCGTGCTGCGCGGCCTGTGGTTTTTCCGCAAGTCCTATCTGGGAGTACTGGCGGGATCCGCTCTGGGTGCGATGATCTTGTTAGGTGCGCTGATGGCCGGGGACTCGGTCAAGGAAACGCTGCGCCATGTGGCTGAGGTGCGGCTGGGCAAGGTGGATGTCGTGCTAACCGGCGGCGATCGCTTTTTCCGCTCCGCGCTGGCCGATGACATGGCTGATGTGGAAGCGGCGCCGATCTTGTTCCTGAAAGCGACGGCGACGGTGCAGGCAAGCGGTCGTTCCATGGGGCGCGTGCAGGTGCTTGGCGTGGATCAGCGGTTTTGGAAACTCGGGCCGGGTGATAGCGGGATTTCTACGCCGCAGGGACGCGAGTTTTTGGTCAACGATTACTTGGCGCGGACACTGGATTTCGGGGTGGACGGAACGCTGGTTCTACGGTTCGAGAAACCTGCACTGATCGCGCGGGACGCTCCCTTGGCGGGAAAAACATCGGAGTTGGTGGTACTGAGTGGACGAGTTGGTGAGATCTGTGGTGACGAGCAATTCGGGCGCTTCAGCTTGGAGACTACGCAATTGCCGCAAGCCACGGTGTTTGTGCCGATCGAACGCCTGCAGCAAGCGATCGGATTCGTGGACAAGGCGAATCTGATGTTGATGCGCAACCGCAAGAACCTCGGCAATGATGAGTTGTTGTCGCTGGTGAGGCGTCGCTGCACTCTGGAGGATTACGGATTGTCAGTGACGGAGGTGCCTCTGGCTGGAGCGAACGAGGTGAGAACGTCACGGATCTTTCTCGACCGGCAGGTGGCGGATGCCATCCGGGAGAGCTTCCCGGCCGCGCAGCCGGTGATCACCTACATGGCCAATACGATTGCCGCGAACGGGAAAGAAACACCGTATTCGATGGTAACGGCGCTCACGCCGGAGGCGGCAGCCTTCCTGCCCAAGGATTTTCACGGCGTGGTGCTGAACGCTTGGGAGGCCGAAGATCTCGGCGCGGGGGTGGGGGATGAAGTGCGCATCGTTTACTACGCGCTGGAGGGGCAGAATCGCCTGGTGGAACGGAGTGCGAATTTCCCGGTGGTGGGCGTGGTGCCGCTGACGGGCTTGGCGGCGGATCGCATGTGGATGCCTGATTTCCCCGGCGTGGCCTCCGCTGAGAATACCGCGGAATGGGACGCAGGGGTGCCGATCGACACGAAGCGGATCCGAGACAAGGACGAAACGTATTGGGACGATTACCGTGGCACGCCCAAGCTGTTCCTAGCTTTGGAGAAAGGTCGGGAATTGTTCGGAAATCGTTGGGGGGAATTCACCGCGCTGCGGGTGCCTGTGGCGCTGGGATCGCGGGACGAGATTGCGCAAAAGTTGTTGGACGGGATGACTCCCGCGCTTGCCGGCCTGGTCGTGCAAGATATCCGGGGGGCGGGCATGGCGGCGGCTACGGCGGCGGTGGATTTCGCGGGCTTGTTTCTGGGGATGAGCCTGTTCCTGATGGCGGCGGCGGTGGCCCTGACAGCGATGTTGTTCCGTTTTCACATCGAACAACGAAACCGTGAAAGCGGTTTGTTAGATGCGTTGGGGATCCCTGCAAATAAGATCCTGCGGTGGCGGATGACGGAGGGGCTTTGCTTGGTGCTGGTGGGAAGTGTGGCCGGAGCGTGCCTGGCGGCGGGATACACGCGTTTCCTGTTGGGTTTTCTGGAAACGATCTGGAGCCAGGGTGACGGACCGCGGTTGTTCCGCTTTCATGTGGAGCCGACCACCTTGCTGGCCGGCGTTGTTATATTCTCTGGTTTGATGATGCTGGTGATCTGGCTGGTGACACGCAATCAGGCGCGGCGGACTGTAAGCCTGCGCCTGGAGGCGGGCACGGAAGAAGTGGCGCGACCACCCGCGAGTCGGGTGCCATGGCTTACTCTGGGCTTCGCTGCCTGCGGGTTGGGCGCGCTTGCTGGAAGCGGGTTACTGGGTCCCCAAGGGGCGTTTTTTCTCGCGGGCTTGGCCCTGTTGTTGAGTGGTCTGGCGGCGTATCGCTGGGTGCTGCGACGCAGGGTTTCGGCGGGCGGCGGGCTATCGTCGCGGCGCATGGCGGACTTGAATTGTGGTCGGCGAGAGACCCGCAGCCTGGTGATGGTGGGCACGGTGGCCTGCGGAGTGTTTTTGGTGGTGTCAGTGGCGGCGTTCCGCAAACACGAAAATGACAATTGGCGCGAGCGGGACAGCGGCGCGGGAGGTTTTGCCTTCTGGGTGGAGACCACCACTGCGGCGGAGCGTGTTGATGGAGCGGCGGCGGATGACCCGGCCGGTCTTGGCGAGGCGAGGAAGTCGTTTGGCGAGATTCTGCCGCTGCGGATCGGCGCGGGGGATGATGCGAGTTGCTTCAATCTCAACAGCGTGGCTCGTCCGCGTTTGTTGGCGACGGATTCCGCGGCCTTGGCGCGGCTCGGGGCTTTTCCAATTAAGGACGTGGTTGATGGCATCGAGAAAAGCTGGGACAGCTTGCGCGAGGGCAGTGTGATGCGTGCCTTCGTGGATGAGACCACCCTGCTGTGGGTGCTGAAGAAGAAGTTAGGCGACCGAATTATCTATCAGGATGAATGGGGTCGGGACTTTGCGGTGAAAATTGCCGGGACGCTCGACGGAACCGTGTTTCAAGGCAGTCTGGTGGTCGATGAAGCCCGGTTTTTGGAGCACTACCCGTCGGCGGAGGGTCCCCGAATTTTTCTAATTGAGAGCGAAACCGACCTTGAGCCGGCGCGTGCGATTCTGCAACGAACGCTGTCCGAGAGTGGTGCCAGAGTGGAAAGTAGTCGTGAGCGGTTGGCGGCATTCCACGGCGTGGAAAACACCTACATCTCGATTTTTCAAGTGCTTGGTGGTCTCGGGGTGATCGTGGGCAGTGCGGGTTT
Organism: uncultured Verrucomicrobiales bacterium; assembly: GCA_905478925.1. Classification (GTDB taxonomy): domain Bacteria; phylum Verrucomicrobiota; class Verrucomicrobiia; order Verrucomicrobiales; family Akkermansiaceae; genus Luteolibacter. Next base: position 13,427 of record CAJQKQ010000143.1, on the reverse strand, counting down.
GGGCTTGGTCACGGCGCGGAACCTGATGGATCGGCGCCATGAATTCGCCATCCTTCGCACCATCGGCATCCCGCTCGCCGTGACCCGGCGGGTGGTGTTGCTGGAAACCGCCCAATGCATCCGTTGGGGGATAGCGATCGGGGTGGTCGCAGCTATGGTTTCAATCCTGCCGTCGTTGCAAGCTGCTGGCATCGGGACTTCGATCGTGTGGATCATCCTGCTGGTGTTGCTGATTGCCGCAAACGCCGCTTTTTGGTCATGGTTGGCATTCGTTTGGCAGAACCGGAAGATGCTCACTGCCCAACAGGATTTTTCATGACGCGATGACCTAAAATCACTCGCCAGTGATTTTCCACAGATGGTTTTCGGTGCGGAGGTAGAGGGCGCTGTCGAGCAGGGCGGGAGAAGCCAAGCTGGGCTCGGCCATGTCGATTTCGGCGAGGATTACGGCTCCGGTTGGCGAAATTTCGACGATAAAGCAGACGCCGTCCTCGCTGACGGCATAGAGGATGTTCCCGGCCAGGACGGGCGAGGCGGAGAAATTTCCGGGCAGTTTTTGAGCCCACAGCGATTTGCCGGATTTCGCATCGAGGCCGCTGAGTGTGCCGGTATCATTAAGCACCAAAATCTGTCCGTTGGTGGCGATCATTGACGGGGTCTTGGGCATTCTCCGGGTGGCTTCCCACTCGAGATGGGTTTTCGTGACATCGCCGACCGCGTTGCCGAGCCTGATCCCCAGCAACTTCGGCACATTGAAGCCGGTGGCGACGTAAACCATGCCGCCGGCAACGAGCGGCCGTGGAACCACCGAGTAACCCTCGCCGTAGGTGACCTTCCACAGCAGGCGGCCATCGTCCGGGGCGTAAGCTCCGATCATGCCGCTGCCGGCGCTGAGAATTTCGCGGCGGCCATCGGTTTCGACAACGGTTGGGGTGCTGAAGGAAAAGCTGCTGCGGACTTCCTGATCGCGCGGAGTTCGCCAGGCAATCTTGCCGGTATCCCTGCGGAGAGCAATGACGGTGGGGTCTTTCTCGGCGTCGGCGTTGAAGACAAGTCGGTCGCCAACGAGGATAGGCGAGCTGCCATTGCCATGCATCGGCTGGTAGCGGATATGCTGTTTCCAAACGACTTCGCCATCATCGAGCCGCAGCGCCGCGGTGCCCATGTGGCCGAAGTGGACGTAAACGATGCCGTCGGCGATGATGGGAGTGGAGCTGGCCAAGCTGTTTTTGCCATGGAGGGCGGAGGTCTCTTCGGGCGACGGGGTGAAAAGATCCACATTCCAGAGTTTTTCGCCGCTTGCGATATCGAGGGCGAAAGTGCTGAGGATGGTCTTTTCACCGATCTTGCGCGCGCCGGTTAGAACGATTTTTCCGGCGGCGATCACCGGCGAGGACCAGCCGTGGGCGGGCAGTTCGACCTTCCATTCGATGCCGGCGTCCCGGCTCCATTTTCGTGGGCCGGTGCCCTCGGCCATACCTTGGCCGCTGGATCCGCGGAATTGCGGCCACGAGTGCACGGTGGGCTCAGCCGCCATGGCAGGAAAGGCCAATGATGCCGCGAGAACGGCGATCCGAAGAAGCGGGGGGTTTCCGTGAATATTCACGATGCGAAGCTGATGAGTCGGGCCTTGCAAGTCAATGGCTGGGAGCGCGCCACGCTCGGTTGGGCGGGGGAGTTTTGAGAAACGGTCTAATACAGATACGACGCTTACGATAAGAGGCGCTCGGCAGGACGCTTACGAATCTCAGAGGAAAATGTTTAAATGAGACACCTGAGCCCAGGCAACAGCACGCTTTGAAGCTGCTCACGGGCACGGATCTCCGCCTGCAGGAAATCATTTCCAAATGCGGATTCAGCGGTCCGCAGCAGTTCGAACGCGCGATGAAGAAAGCATATGAAATGAATCCCTCGGCATGCCGTCTTGTGGCGAAGAACGGACCGACGAAGTTCTAAGCGGCTGCGCCATCGGCCTTCCCGGTATGCACCCTGATGGTGAGGAAAACGAAGGCCATCAGTGCGAGTTGGAAGATACCTGCGACCAAGTAGGCGCTCGGGACGGAGGGGACGAGTTCACGGAGCCAACCGGCAAGGCGGTTGCCGGTGAAGATCGAAAGATTGAGAAGCGCCATGTAGGCGGTGAACTGGGTGGCGGCGACCTTGCGATCCACGATGTTCATAAACAGGGTGAACATGGAGACACTCATGAATCCCAGTAGGGCGGCCTGCGAGAACATGCTGGTGGCGACGAGCCATTTTACAGTCCAGAGCGTATCAAGCTGACCGAAGGTAATCCAAATCAGGGCGAGAAGGCTCCCGGAAAATACCACGGCGCGCTTGGCTCCCAACTTGTCGGCGGCGAAGCCTCCGACTACCGCTCCTCCGAATGAAAACCAATAACCGGCGCTCTCCATCTGGCTGTAAATCTTTGCATCCCAGCCAACCACATTGATGAAATGCTGAGAGCCTATATTTGCAATGGCTGTGTTGCCAATATGGACGAGGAGTGCGAGGACTCCCGCCAGGATCGCAACCGGGCGATTGAACCCCCTGAGCAGTGCGCGTCCCAACTCGATGGCTGAGCCAACATGTTTCTCGCTTTCCTTGAGTTGCGAACTTCCCTTGGTCCAGGGAAGCAACTTCTCGCCCGGGCGCTCGCGCAGGAACAGCGGAAGGAGCATGATGAGAAACACGCAAACGCCCAGCGCCATCATGGCGAGCTGGACACTGCCTCCTTCCATTTCCAGGAAATGGCCTAGGAAAGCGCCACCGATGAAGCTGCCGAGATACGAGCAGCCAAACATGAACCCGTTGATCTTGCCGCGGTCTTTCTCCGGAACGATGTCAACGGCGAGACTGTCCGTGGAGACATCCTGCAGGGAAATGAAAATATTCATCGTGAGGATGGCCCAGCCGAGCGCCATGATGTTGGTGTCTATCCCGGGCATGAGTGCGAGGCTGAAAATCACAACAACCGTCAATCCCTGTGCCAGGATCAGCCACGGTCGCCGCTTGCCCATCGCGGGGATACCAAAGCGGTCGATGATGGGGCCCCAGAGGAACTTGAAAGTCCATGGCAGGCTGATCATCGAAAGTGCTCCGCCAACCGCGGTGAGGGAGAAGCCCTGTCCGTAAAGGTGATTCTTGAGCGCGATGTAAACAAATCCCTGTGGCAGCCCTTGCGAGATGTAGAGTGAACAAAGGGTCAGGATGCGCAGATAGCGATTGCCGGTGAGGGTCGCGTTGAACGGGCGGCGGCGATTTTCGCTTGGGTTGGGATCCATCTTCCTTGCGAGGCTACCGAGTAAGCACTTGCTGATCTATGTCTATTTTTCGAAGACGAACCGCAATCACGACAAGGAGGGGCTCATTCGCGTCAACTTGGTGCCGCAATCCCTTGGATTACGGTGGATTTTCTTCTGCAGGCATCTCGCCGTAATCACCTGTTCCCAGACAAATCGTAGAGATCATCTGACAAAGGGAATGATCGCCCGGATGGGGATATTTTCGGGGTGAAAGCGGCAATCCGCCAGTTCATTCGCCTGTCGGCGGTTCGGGCGAAACCTGACCCCAAGAAATGATGGGGAGCCGCAACGGCTGGGCGGGGGAGTTTTGAGAAACGGTCGAATGCAGATAGCACGCTTACGACAAGAGGCGCTCGGCAGGACGCTTACGAATCTCAGAGGAAAATGTTCAAATGAGACACCGGCCCCCCGTAAACAGGCTGTCAACGACAGTCCCATGAAAACCCACGACTGGACGGAGATCACGAAGCGCGAGGAACCTTCAACGGTAACGAAGAATCACGAAAAGAAGATGAATCCTGTCCAATTCTTCCACCGCCGGGAGTAATAGGGCCGATGCGGGAGAAGCCGCGTCTTCGAACGAAGTGTCTGGGATACGGCGACTGCCGGGCAACTCACACGAAACCTACCAACTCGATACCAAAGGTAATAAATATGAATCAAACGAAAAAATGGATCCTCGCTCTGTGTATGGCGATGCTGTGCGGACAGGCTGCCAATGCAGCGGAAATGACGGTAACGAACGTTGCCAAGGTGGGCGCCGACGGCGTGCAGTTCGATGTAAGCTGGTCCGATTCCTGGCGCGCGTCGTGGAGCGAAGCGGACACCAAGCTGAGCAACTGGGACGCGGCCTGGATATTTGTGAAGGTCCGCCGCAAGGGCGATACGGCATGGAGCCATGCGACCCTGAGTTCAGAGAGCGCCGACCACCTGGCTCCGAAGGGCGCCCGGATCGATGTCGGCATGACCGGCAAGAAAGCCACGGGCGTTTTTCTATACCGGTCGGACGACGGCCAGGGAACCTTCGTCAACAAGGGTGTGAAGCTGAAGTGCCTGGACAAAATCGACGAGGTTGAACTGTCCGTGCACGCGCTCGAAATGGTCTACGTTCCGCAGGGAGCTTTTTCTGTGGGCGCCAATGGGAAGGGCGGCGGGAGCTTCACCGATGGGGCCTGGAAAAAAGGCGACGCCATTATCCCATTCAAGATAAGCAGTGAAGCCGAGCTCAAGATTGCCCCCGAGCCGGGGTGCCTTTACGGGGACGGCCCGATCGGGGGGGCTCATGGGATCGGCCCGGTCGGCAAGCTGACTGCGGAGTTCCCCAAAGGCTACGGGGCGATATACTGCATGAAATATGGGACCAACCAGGGGCAGTACGCGGCGTTTCTGAGTCAGCTTACCCCCGCGCAGGCTGCCGAGCGGTTTCTGACTTTTCCGGCCAAACGCTCGAGCACGGGCCACACGATCAAGAAGACCTCGGCCGGCTACGTCGCAAGCAAGCCCGGCAGGGCCTGCAATTGGGTTTGTTGGGACGACATCGCGGCGTATATCGACTGGGCTGGGCTGAGGCCGATGAGCGAATTGGAATACGAGAAAGCCTGCCGCGGTCCGCTCAAACCGGTCACGGACGAGTATGCCTGGGGCAGCGCTGAGTTGCCGTGCCCTCATGAAGAATGCAAGAAGACGCAGAAGATATGCGCGGAACTTGATTTGCCCTGGATTTTGGATCCGATGGTCACGCCGCCGGCACCGATGCCCCAGGCACTATGCGGGGCCGAGGGACGCGTCAAGTCCGGGGCGACCTACTGGGGAATCGCCGCAATGAGCGGTCACCTGCGGGAGCGAGCCGTGACGGTGGGCGACAAGGCCGGGGCCGGACGTGTCTTCACAGGCCGCTGCGGCGACGGAGCCCTGACTGACGACGCTCTGGCGAATGTACCCGGTTGGCCCGGACCGATGGCTAGCTGGGAGGAGGGACAACGATATCCGACATGCGGAGTCGGATTCAGGGGCGGCCCCTGGTACACGGACAAAGCAAGGTTGCGCGTCTCCGACCGCTACATGTCATCCGTCATGCGAACGGGCAGAGACGCCAGCTACGGGTTCCGAGCCGTCCGACAGGCTCCGGTCAACGCGGCGGGCGGCGAGTAAGCTTGTTGTCCGTCAATCGCAAGAAGCTGGACCTCCATCGATGAAAACGCCACAAATGAAAACAGGATCCAATCCCAACTGGAACATGCAATGAAGAATCGTACAACACTTCTCGCCAAGACGATCCTTGCCGTCGCGATTTTAATCCTTACTCCCAAGGTCTGGGCCGAACCGACACTCGATCCGATGTTCGGCGACCACATGGTGCTACAACGCGGGATGCTCGTGCCGATTTGGGGCACGGCCGATCCCGGCCAGAAGGTGACCGTTTCATTTCGCGATCAAAAGAAGGAAACGACGGCCGGCCAAGAGGGCAAGTGGAAGGTCAAGCTCGATCCGCTCAAGGTTGGCGCCCCAGGCAAGCTGACCGTCGCCGGAAAAACGCCCCGCGTGCTCAGCGACGTCCAGGTCGGCGATGTCTGGCTCGGATCGGGGCAGTCGAACATGTCTTGGAGAGTGGGCAAATTCGTCGCTGGCGACGAAGCTCTCGCCGCGATGGTCAAAGCCGGACCCTATCCGAATCTCCGTCTCTACAAGGGTGATTGGAAAATTGCAGCGCCCGACGACATCGACAGCTTCTCGGCCCTGATGTTCTCCTTCGGCGTGCCTTTGCAAAAGGAACTCGATGTGCCCGTCGGCCTGATCGTCGGCGCCGTCAGCGGGACTGCTTCCGGCCGCTGGCTTAGTCCGGAAATGTTACTCGACGATCCCGGGCTGAAGAAGACTCTGGAAAGCAATGAGCCAGGCAAGACCCTCTTGAAGGAAATCAAGGCACATCCTAAGACGCTTGCCAAATGGGAAGAAGCAGCAAAGCAAGCCGCAGCGGACGGCAAACCCGTGCCGGAGAAACCTGCCCTCCCCAGTAACGTTGGCGATTTGTACGCCCAGTTCATCGAGCCGGTCGTTCCCTACGCGATCCGAGGCGTTGTTTGGGATCAGGGCGAAGGCGGCACGCGCATCAAAGGCGTCAGTCATCAGTTCCCGGTAATGCACGCTTTGATCCAAGGCTGGCGCAAAGCTTGGGGGCAGGGCGATTTTCCCTTCCTCTGCGTGCAGAAACCGAGTGGCGGGGGATGCGCTTGGGATGCCGAGGGCAACCCACTGACGCGCATGGCGAGCAAGTTCGTGCCACAACCCACAGAGCCTAACGACCCGAGGAACGGAAACTGGCGCTGCAACCAGATCCAACTCATCGATCTGCCCAAGACCGCATTCGTGACCACCTCGGACCTGGGAAGCGGCATCCATCCGCCCGACAAGTCGAGCTACGGACGCCGCGCCTGTGACATCGCCCTCAGCTATGTCTACGGGGGGAACTCACCGATCTACGGTCCCCGCTACGACTCCCACGTGGTGGAAGGGAAGCAGATCCGCGTTCGATTCAAGCACGTTGGCAAGGGTTTGGTGATGCGGCACAGCGACAAACTGCAGGGATTCGAAATCGCCGGCAAGGATCACCCCTGGCACTGGGCCGAGGCGAAAATCGAGGGCGACACCGTGGTGGTCTCCAGCCAGGAGGTGCCGCACCCGGTGCACATCCGTTACAAATCCCACAATAGCTGCCCGTGTGCGAACCTCTTCAACAAGGATCGGTGGCCTGCCTTCGCGTTCAACACGCGCTGGATGCAGAAGTGATTTCAACAGCAGAATCATATGAAAACGGAGAGCGGAATGATGAGAGCGATATTGGCGGCTCTTGTGGCGGGATGCATGGGTCAACTACATGTTCCCAACCACATGTTCCCAGACAAATCGTAGAGGTCCTTGGTGGACAAAGGGAATAATAGCCCGGATGGGGACATTTTTGGGGTGAAAGGGGGAATCCGCCAGTTCATTCGCCTATCGGCGGTTCGGGCAAAACCTGACCCAAGACATGATTGGGAGCCGCAACGGCTGGGCGGGGGAGTTGGGGCGCTGTTGAGGGGGGCGGAGAGGGGGGCGGGGAGGGGACTTCGCCCGCCCAAAAGGGGTGAAAGAGGGTTGCATGTTTTGACGTAGAAGGGGTAATGAGGACTCACGAATGAATAGATCACGCCGTGCATTTATAAGAGCGACCGGAGCGGTAATGGCGCTCCCTTTCTTGCCGTCGATTGCTGGTGCTGCAAAGTTGCCGAAAGTTGACAAGAAATTTGTCATGATGTACGTGCCGAATGGTCTCGTGCGCCGCGGCTTCTTCCCGGGCGAAGGCAAAGTGGAATCGCCGGGATTCCGCAGCGGCTTCGACGCGGACAAGGAAAAGGGCTACCGTGTCCAGACAGTCCCTGGTATCCATCCACTGGAATTGACCTCGACGATGCAGCCGCTGAAGGCGCATGCCAAGGATATCACCTTGGTCACCGGCATGGACCGGACCTTTAAGAATGGCCAGGACGTCCATGCACAAGGGGCATCGTGCTATCTCACCAGTATCTCACCAGAGCAGGCAGCCGCCAAGGGCATGCGTCATCCGAACGGACGTAGTCTCGACCAAATCATCGCCGACAAGGTGGGGCAGCAGACGGCATTGCCGAGTCTTGAAATCAGCTGCAACGGTTTTCTGGCCGGCAAGGAAGACATCTATTTCAATAATATTTCATGGTACGGCGAGGATAGGATCGCACCGTCGATCAAGAATCCGAAGAAACTCTACCAGCGCCTGTTTACTGGCGGCGGCTATGCCGAGCATATGGGTGATGTCAGCGATCTGGTTCTCGCAGACGCCAAAGACCTGTCGCGTCAGCTCGGACGTGATGATCGCGAGACAATGGACCAATTCATGACTATGATTCGCGACATCGAGGTTCGCATCGAGCGGATGGAGCAGATGGTCGCCCGTTCCACGATTATGGAACCCATTGATACGATCCTGCCGCGCAAGGATTACATTCGGCTACAGATAGATCTGCTGGTTGCAGCGTTACAGATGGGGCTCACAAACGTCTCTACCCTGATGATCGGCCCGGAGCGCTGGGAGTCGACATTGCTCTATGAAGGCCTCTTTTCCAAAGCCGTGAATCATCATCAGCTCTCGCATAATCAGAAGGGCGAAGGGTGGCGTGGCGCTCACAAGATTGATGTCTTTCATATGGAACAATACGACTACCTGCTAACTCGCATGAAGAGCGTTAAGGAGGCGGACGGGTCGACGCTGCTTGATAACGCCATGGTTACCTATGGCGCGGGCATGGGTGATGGGGCGACGCATCAGTACTTTGATATGCCGTTCATCATGGGCGGCGGCGCGCAGGGACAGATCAAGCAAGGTCGTTACATCCAATGCAAGAGCGGAACGCTAAACTCCAATATGTGGTTGTCGATGGCCAAGCTGATGGGCTTGGAGATGGATAGCTACGCCGACAGTAATGGGGTTATCTCTGACCTATGGACTTAGGTATTAGCATGCACCGTATACGTTCAGTCATAACGCTTCGACTCACGGCAGCATGTCTACTCGCAATCACCGGCTCCGCTGCGGCTGCTGACGAGTTTGAGACATTTCTCAAGCCGCTGTTTGCCGAGAGTTGCGTGCAGTGCCATGGCAAGGATCAGAAGGTCAAGGGCAAGGTAAATCTCTACGAGATCCAGTCCGCCAAGCAGTTCATGGCCGACCCAAAGCTGATCACGGAGATGATCTACGCGATTGATGCCTACGACATGCCTCCTGAGGACGAGCCGGAGCTCGATGAAGACGAGCGGCTGAAGTTGCTGGCGATGTTAAAGACGATGCTGCGAGAGGCCACCGCAGGTCAAGACGAAGTAGCTGACCTTCCGCCCAGGCGCCTGAACCGTTTTCAGTATAACAACTCGCTGCGTGACATATTCAAGCTGCAGAAGGATGTCTTCGCGCTGCCCGAGAAAATGATGGTTCGTCACGATCATTACTTGGCGAAGCCGCGGCCCAAGATGCCGGACAGCGTCAAGGTCTCTCGCTTGCCAGTTGAAAAGAAGCAGCCTGCAGGGTTTGTCGGCGTGGATGCATACCCACAGGACCTGCGAGCGCTACACGGCTTCGATAATCAGTCGAATCAGTTGAGCATGTCGCCGCTGCTGTTGGATGCGTTTCTCAAGCTCAGTGTGTCGATCCTGGAGAGCCCCGATTTCAATGACAAGACCGTTGGTGTCTGGGACGACTTCTTCAAAGAGCCTGGTGCCGACGCCGACATGGCGACTGAGGTCTCCCAGCGCTTGCAGCCGTTCCTGACCCGGGCCTTTCGCCGCAACGTGAAGAAGCGGGCGCTCGATCGTTACCTTGCCTTTACGCTAGCCAATATCAAGCAGGGTATGCCGTTCACTGATGCCATCAAGAAGACCACGTCGGCGGCACTCTCGTCGCCGTTCTTCCTCTATCGCTACCAGCCCAAGGCCAGCACAGGTCACTTCGAGCTGGCGTCCCGGCTCTCCTATTTCCTCTGGTGCAGCGCGCCAGACGATGAGCTGCTTAAGCTGGCCGCCAGTGGTGAACTGGTCGAGCCAGTGGTTTTGAATAAGACCATCACGCGGATGCTGGCCGATCCTAAAATCGAGCGCTTCCTTGATACCTTCCCCGCCCAATGGATGCAGCTGGAGAACCTGATGGCGGCGACACCAGACGACAAGAAGTATCGCCATTACTACATCGATCCGGATACCCCCGCCAGTCATCAGATGGTGCTGGAACCCCTGTTGCTCTTCGATTCTGTATTTGTCGAAAATCGTCCCATCATCGAGCTGATCTCGCCCGCCTATAGTTATCGGAGTGAGTTTCTCAACGAGTGGTACAAGCCCGAAATGAAAGGACGGCAGATTACTCAGGAAGATAGCGACAAGGAGGATCAGAGGCTGAAGAAGATCCGTCAATCCTTGCAGGTGAAATTTGAGCAACAGAAGGCAAAGCTGGCGACCTATTTGAAGGAACAACCGCAGTTGCTGGTGGCCCGATCGAAAGAGGACGGTGTGCCGGCTACGGCTGGTCAGGCTAAGTGGATGGTCGAGCAGGCAGGGCTTCTGGATGTCACAGTTGAGCTGTCAGCCTGGCATCACATTGGTCCATTTTTTACACCTAACTACGCAAGAACGTATAGTACCGTTTTTGTCGATGAGCCGGACGTTGATCTAAAGAAGGCCTACGGAGATCGAAAGTGGCGCGAGGCAAAAGAACTGGTGGATGGCACGGCGCATCTCCTCGGCAGCGAAGTAAATAGGGCCGATTACTTGTATCGGACCATTGTGGCAGAATCGCCACGGGCGTTGGCAGTCAGCGCCGTGGGTAGCTATGGCGTGACGCTGTGGCTCAATGGAAAAAAGATTCATGACCACATTCGGCCGGACACCAGCGGTCAAGTGACTCTTAACCTGCTTAAGGGCAGCAATCGTTTGTTGATGAAAGTTGCCAATGCGAATCCCCAAGCTTTTTACTTCAAGGCGCACGAAGCGAAGAGCTTTGGCTCCGAGGTCGTCGCAGCCCTGCGGGTGGCGGCTGAAAACCGTAGCCCCGCACAGCAGGCGACACTCTCCCGATATTATTTAGACGTCGCCCCGGAGCTGAAAATGGTAAGAGAAAAGATCGCCGGTGAGAGGACTGGAATCGAAAAGTCCATAAGAGCGATAGAGACGAAACTGGCCGTGGATTCCAAACCGGCCAATCGGAAAGAACTGCAGAAAAAAGCGGACCTCGACTATGACAAGCAGTTGCGGGGGAAAGTTCGGTCGAAGGACTTCAAGCGTGTAGCCATGACGGATCCGCGTTATGGCGGCATCATTGCCAATGCGGCGGCGTTGACCATGACCTCTGGACCGCAGCGCACCAAGCCCATCTCGCGTGGCTCGTGGATGATCGAAGTGGTCTTCAATGATCCGCCACCACCACCACCCAATGATGTGCCGCCGCTGGATGAGGACGCCGGGCCGAAGAACCAGACGATCCGTGAGAAATTCGCTCAGCATCGCGAGAGCGAGACCTGCGCCAGCTGCCATTCCCGTATCGACCCACTGGGCTTCGCCCTAGAGAATTTCGACGCCGTCGGCCGCTGGCGGAGCAGCTATGAGAACAAGCGCGACGTCGATGCCAGCGGCAAGATATTTAAGAAACACGCCTTCCTGGATATCGTTGGACTCAAGAAGATCCTAGTCACAGAGGACGAACGATTCGCCAGGGCCTTTACGAGCCATCTCCTGAGGTTCGCGCTGTCCAGAGAACTGAACCCCGGAGATTCACTGACGGTCGACTCGATTGTGACGAAGGCCGCGCCCGACAACTTCAAACTCAAGGCCATCATCCGGGAAGTAATCCTGAGCAAGAGTTTCTCCGGCACTCAGAACTAAGGAATGGCGCATCAGTCACCCCCCTCTCTGCCCCCAAGCTCCCACCCAAAAAGCAAATTTCTAGCAATCAAGCGACTCATGCGAAGACCGATCCGCTACCTTTTTTTCTGTCTCCTTTTGGCAATCCCGTGCGCCCAGTCATCCGCGAAGGAACGTGTATTCGTCCTCACGGATATTTCCAATGAACCGGACGATGAGCAATCCCTGGTCCGGTTTTTGGTCTACTCCAACGAGTACGATGTCGAGGGGGTCGTGGCGACAACCTCGGAGCATCTAAGAGATCGGCCGCGCGAAGATCTAATCCGCCGCCAGATCGAGGCATTCGGTAAAGTAAGGGGGAATCTGGTCAAACACACCGGCGGATATCCCACCGTGGAGAAATTGCTCGAGGTCACTGCCTCCGGTCAGCCGGGTTTCGGGATGAAGGCGGTGCTCGGGAAGAGTTCGTCGCCGGGGTCGGCTTTGTTGCTCAAGGCAGCGGACAAAGACGATACTCGGCCGCTTTGGATCAGCGTTTGGGGAGGCGCCAACACCCTTGCCAAGGCCTTGCTGGATGCGCGGGACGAGCGTTCCGAGGACGAAATGGAGAAGCTGATCGCAAAGCTTCGCGTCTACACGATTTCAGACCAGGACGATGCGGGGAGATTCTTGCGCCGCGAATTCCCCAAGCTGTTTTACATCGTTTCCCCGAGTGCGAGCTGGCGCGAATATTACCGCGCGACCTGGACTGGAATCTCAGGTGATAGCCATTACAAAAACGGCCCTGGCTTCCGATCCGAGATGGTCGAGAACCCGTGGCTGGAGAAGAACGTCATCAAAGGCCACGGCCCGCTCGGAGAGCTTTACCCAAAGGTCGCCTTCATCATGGAAGGCGATACGCCATCCTATCTCGGCCTGATCGAAAACGGCCTCGGGTGGGCGGAAAGCCCGGCGTTCGGTGGGTGGGGCGGTCGCTATGCGCTTTACGAATCGTACGCCGAAAGCCACCCGATTTGGACAAACAACCATTGGTCCCGCGACACGGTAACAGTGGATGGAAAACAGTATACCTCAGACCCGGCGACTATCTGGCGCTGGCGGGAGCACTTTCAAAACGACTTTGCAGCGCGGATGGATTGGTGCATCGCAGATGACTTCGAGAAGGCGAACCACAACCCCATTGCCGTCCTTCAAGGAGACCGGACGAAGAAGGTGCTCAAAATCGAGGCGAAGCGCGGCGAAACACTCACGCTCTCATCCGCCGCAAGCAGCGATCCAGACGGGGATGAGATCGAAAGCCGGTGGATGATCTATGAGGAGGCGGGGACGTCGCGCGAATTCGGAGAATTGAGCGCTGAAAGGGGCGAGACAGTGAAGCTCAAGATCCGGGAGAACGGCCGAATCCACTGGAAGCCGGCGACGCTCCACGTGGTCTTGATGGTGCGAGATAGCGGCTCTCCGGAATTGGTGTCTTACCGGCGTATTGTGGTGACGATCTCTGACTAAGAGGCTGTCTGATAAATGCGGCCCGCCGCGCCGAACGTGGCTTGGTCAGTGGGCAGCGGCGGTGCCGGATGTCGGAGACGTTCGGCCCTGCGGGCTGCGCAAGGGATACACCGGAGCCGTCAGCCGCCTGACAGGGATGTTCCGTCGCGATTCCGGGAACACGAAAAGGCTACGGGATTTGGAAGAAATGCTGAAATGAGTGACCAG
>CAJQKQ010000142.1 GCA_905478925.1 uncultured Verrucomicrobiales bacterium | reverse complement strand
CTGGCAAGCGCATCGCTCGCCCACGTGGACAACTCATTCGTTTACCCCGGCGGCGGCGATTACCAAGGGCTTCTCAAGGAAGTGGATCTTACCGAGGAAGCCCGCGCCAAGGTCGGTGATGTCGCCACCTGGATCGCGGAAGCACAGGAAGTCGCAGCCCTAAACACCGAACCCGAGATCGCCACGGGGCCGCAGTGCTCCGACCCGTTCGATTGCCCGTTCCGCCATCATTGCGACCGCGCTCTGCCCAGAACCGACTTCCCCCTGAGCTCCCTCCACCGAACCACCGGCAGGCTGCGCGACGAAATGGCAGCTCTGGGATACACGGATCTGCGTGACGTTCCCGATGACAAGCTCTCGGACGTCAACCGGCTCATCAAGCGCCAGTCGCTCTCCGGCAAAGTCTGGTTCGATGCGGAGGGGGCCGCCTCCGATCTGGCACCTCATACAGGCACCGCCTACTTCCTCGATTTCGAGACCATGAGCTTCGGCGTCCCGATCTGGAAAGGCACCCGCCCCTACCAGCAACTCCCCTTCCAGTTCAGCCTCCACATCATTTCGCCGGGCGGTGACATCGAACACCGGGAGTTCCTAGACATCTCGGGAGATGATCCCGGCGAAGCCTTCTCCCGCGCCTTGATTGACCACTGCGGCACAGAAGGCCCGGTCTTCGTCTACAACGCAGGATTCGAGAACGGTATTATGCGCGGACTCGCCAATCGCTTCCCCGATCTCTCCCCTGCCCTTCTGGCCATCGTCGACCGGGTCGTCGACCTCCTCCCTATCGCAAGGAACCGCTACTACCACCCCGACCAACACGGCAGTTGGAGTATCAAAGCAGTCCTCCCGGCGGTCTGTCCCGACCTCAGCTACGAGGCCCTCGACGGGGTAAAGGATGGTATGGCCGCCCAAGGCGCATTCCTGGAGGCCATGGCTGAGGAAACAACCTCGGAACGCAAAGCCGAGATTGAAAGCCAGCTCCTCGAATACTGCAAACTCGATACCTTCGCGATGGTGCGGCTCTGGGAGTTCTTCCGGGGGAAGGCCACGAAATGAAATGCTCCGAATCAAACGCTCACCCCGCCTCCGCAAGAGATCTGCATCCATTGCGTTTCAAATGCCCATAAGGCTGTATAGTTTCACCATGAGTAAATCACCCTCGACCCCTCTCCAAGCCCTGGCACTCACCGGCTTCATCGTCGTCACCTTCTGTGCTCCACTGCTTGGCGTGTTCGCCATGCCAGGTCTTTGGTATGAGGCGCTCAACAAGCCCGCATGGAACCCACCTCCATGGATTTTCGGCCCTGTCTGGTCGCTGCTCTACCTGATGATGGCAATCGCAGCTTGGTTGGTTTGGCGGAGGGTTGGGTTCCAACGCCCGCTATCGCTCTATTTCACCCAACTCGCGCTGAACGCCGCCTGGACGCCGATCTTCTTCGGCGCACATCAGCTAGGCTGGGCGCTGGCGGAGATCATCCTGCTATGGCTTGCCATCCTACTGACAATGCGGGGTTTCTTCCGGGTCAGCAGACCCGCCGGTTGGATGCTTGCCCCCTATCTCGCCTGGGTAACCTTCGCCGCATTCCTCAACTTCACGCTGTGGAGGATGAATCCGGGGTGACCGGTTAGTGGAACGCGCAGGGATGAGCTAGATGAACATCTACAACCGCACGCGGGACGTCTTCCTCCACTACAATCTGCCGGTTGATTCGGAGCCGCCGGAGGGGTGACGTATTTTACTACTTCACCAAGGTCATCAGCTTCTCGTAGCTGTTGACCATGTCGTATTTGACTTGGTCGGATGAGATCTTGGCGAAGAACTTCTTGGCGCAGTCGATGCGGGCTTTCTCGATTTCGCGGAGTTCGAGGGAGGACATGCTGCCTTTGGTCTCGGCGATGAAGTAGACGTGCTTCACCTTGCCTGCCTCGAAGGCGATGGCCCAGTCGGGGTTGTAGTCGCCGACGGGGGTTGGGATGGAGAAGCCGCGTGGCAGCTTGGCGTAGACCGTGACTTCTGCGCTAGTGTCAAGGTTCTCGGCGAAGGCACGCTCGATCTTGGAGTCGGTGAAGACGTAGTCGTAGATGTGATTCTTGGCTTTGAAGGCCTTGCTGAAGTCGTCTTGGCTCTTCTCCGTGGCGAAGATGGTTGAGTCGTAGCGTTCCTCAATGGGATCGTAGGCGAGGTGCTCGATGATCATTGTGGCCTTCTGCTCCTTGATGAGGCGGGACGCCTTGGCGATGAAGTCCTCGGGGTTGTCGCGGAACTGGTTGAAGACGGGAAGTTCGAGCCCTTTAAGGATGGCTCCGACGGTGCGGCGGGTAAGCAGGGAACCTTCGGCGATCTCTCCGATGAGGTCATAAGTGACGGAGGAGCGGATGGTGCCGGTGTTGAACTGGGTCTCCTGTTCCCGGACTACGAAGCTGTTGCCCCCGGTGAGGTCTTCGTGGTCGATCTCGTCCTGCTGTTGGCCGCGCTTGATCTGGAACTGGAGCTTGTTGATGCGGAGTTCGGAGTTGAGGGCGACAACCGCCTTCTTCACAAGTTCACTGCTGTCGAAGTCCACCGTGTAGGCCGCCTTGCGGTTGATCTTCTCCCAGAGGGCCTTGAACTCCTTCTTGTTGAAGTTTTCGTTGAGTGGGTTGGACTTGGTCTTGCGGCCGTTGTCGATCTCGGGAAGGGCTGCATCCGAGTAGACGGCGTCGATCAGCTCGAAGATCGGCTTGGCGTGTTCCTTGATGTCCTCCGGGAGTTCAGCAAGGGTGCCTTCGGCCTTCGCCTTGTGGTAGGCTTCGGTGATGGCGTCGCTGTCGTCGGTGTAATCGTTCTTGAGTAGGTAGCGGTAGATCTGCTTGGCCATCGTTGTGTCGATGGTGGTCTCGTTGCCTTCTAGGTCCTTGAGGATTTTCCCGGTGAAGTATTTTTCGTCGGCCTTACGGGGACGGGAGGAGAGATCCTTGCTGATGTCTGACTGGAGACCCTTGACGAAGTCCTCGTAGGACTCATTGGCGACGACGGTCAGGATGTTGAGCTGATGAGCCGTGGCCGGGTTGTCCATGCGCTCGCCGAACTGGTTCACGCAGAGGCGCATGCCTCGGCCCACTTCCTGGCGGCGGGAGATGGTGTTGTCGCTGTGCTTGAGGGTGCAGATGACGAAGACGTTGGGATTGTCCCAGCCCTCGCGGAGGGCGGAGTGGGAGAAAATGAAGCGTGTGTCTTCCTCAAAGGAGAGCAGGCGCTCCTTATCCTTGAGGATGAGGTCGTAGGCGCTGACGTCATCGGTGGTACCAGCACCTTCGCCACGAGCCTTGATCTTCGGGTCGGTGAGCTTGCCTTTCTTGTCGATGGAGAAATAGCCGTTGTGGGTGCGGGCGACTTCGATCTTCTTCAGGTAGCGCTGGTAGGGGGAATCCTCGAGCTCGAGGAACTCGTTGAGAAGGTTGGTGTATTCCTCCTCGAAGACCTGGGCGTATTCGCCGGCTTGTTGTTCGCCCTCTTCGTTGTAGAGCCGGTATTTGGCGACCTCGTCGATGAAGAATAGGCTCAGCACCTTGATGCCTTGGGAGTAGAGTTCCTGCTCCTTTTTGAGATGTGTGTGGATCGTCTCCCGGATCTGGAGACGGCGCAGGGCGGTTTCGTTGATGTCCCCGACGACCTCCCCTACCCCGATCTCTTCTCCGTTGGTGAAGCTGACGGTGTCGTGGATGGCATCGATGTCTGCGACGACGTGGCCCCGGTATTGTTCGAGGCTATTTGAGAGAACGTGAAAATTGTCACCTTTGGAAATTTTCCGCAGCACCCGCTTGATGCCGGACTGCGTCATCACCTCGATCTCCATACGGGCGACGGGTGCCTGTTTGGAGATGATGATGGATTCGAGGTAGAGGTAGTGGTTTGTGCCGCTGAGTCCCCGCTGGGCGATGCCGTTGACGGCGATCTTCTTGACCAGCTTCTGGTTGTAGGCGTCTAGGGCATCGAGGCGGTGGATCCGGTTGTGCTCGGTCTTGTGGGTGGCGGAGTAGCGAAGAACAAAGAGCGGATCGAACTCGGCGAGGGCGCTCGTGGTAGCAGGGCCCTCCATCTTCTGAGGCTCGTCGAGGATCAGGATCGGGCGGTTGGCCTTGAGCACGTCGATGGGACGGCGGGACTGGAAGTCGTCGAGTTCCTCGTAGATCCGGCGGTTGTCCTTACCACGTGCGGCGAAGGCCTGGACGTTGATGATCATTACGTTGATCCCCGAGCCGGAGGAGAAGCTCTCCAAATTGTGGAGCTGCTTGGAGTTGTAGGTGAAGAAGCGTGGCTGCTTGGCGTAGTCCCGGAGGAAGTGCTCGGCGGTGATTTCAAGCGACTTCTGGACGCCTTCCCGGATGGCGATACTGGGGACGACGATGACAAACTTGCTCCAGCCGTAGCGCCGATGCAGCTCGAACATCGTCTTGATGTAGCAATAGGTCTTGCCGGTGCCGGTCTCCATCTCGACATCGAGGTTCACTCCGGCGCTCTTGGTGGCCACGAGCTTGGTGGACTGCGGCAGGTTCTGCCCGCGCTGGACACGCTGGATGTTGGCGAGCACCGACTCTGGTGTGAGGGCTAGCGATGCGTTGCGGAAGGCCTCGGTGCCGTAGTCCATCTCGGCCTGGGTTTGGGCAGCGGTCAGCTTGCCGGGGTCGAGGCGATAGCTGATACCCTCCGCTATGGGCTGGCCGGCGAAGCAATCCGCGACGGCATCGACGGCGGCAGCCTGGTAGGCTTTGTGAGTGAACTGGAGTTTCATTGAGTTTCTCAGAAAAGAGTGCAGAAAAGAAAAACGTTAGTTTATCAGCGCATAGCTGGGTTCTTGGGTAGCGTTCTTTTCTGCATCTTATTTTTTTATTCTGTAATTTTCCACGAGGACGACTTCCGGGAGCCTTTGTTCACGATCTTCCCCGCCCTTCTGAGGTTTGTCAGGAGATTGCTGATCTTATTGGCCTTTTGCTCCACTTCTAGCACGTCTCCCAATTTTTCCAGGAGGAAAGAGTCGATCTCTTGCCGGGTCGCAGGCTGGAACCGCGCGAGGTAGTCTAGGATGAGCTTCTTGCTGTACTCGTCATCGAGCGCCCGCGTGCGGATATAGTCGGCTTTGGCATTGGCAGCCATGGCGACCGTGGAGGACACGTGAAAGTTGGGCTTCCGCCCTTCGATGAGACCGCCTTTCCGAAGGTGCTTCGCCATGACGTCGTCGATTCGGAGGTGCTTCTGAATGCGATCCAGAGCGAAGACGTCGAGCAGATCGAGATCGGTCTTTTGAATGAGCAGGCGGGTGTAGGCCGGATCGACGATGGCTCCGTGTAGAGTCAGGCAGACAGTGTTCTCATCTGAAAGGTCGTAGTCTGGAAGTGGGAAGTAGCGCGCCGCCTGTCCTCGATACATCTGGTGGATGCCGTAGCCCATCGAGTCGATCATCCCGAGTTCGACCATGGCCTGTGCGAGGAAGGGGTTGCGGTAGCGGCGGGGTGTCTTCTCGCCGGTGAGGAAGTCCTCGGGAGAGCCGTCGATGAACGATCCTTCGTTCTCGAAGACCAGACGGTCAGGATGCTCTGTGACAACGACGCGACCGTACCTCAGGTAGTCTTGGTGGGCGATGCAGTTGTGCAGGGCTTCGAGCACGATCTTCTGATCATACTTGGCCACATCGATCGCCAAGAGTTCGTCTTCCGGGAGGATACGCAGCTGAATGTTGCGGATCTTCTGATAAAGCCGTGTGGTGTTGAGGAGAAACGGCGGGGAGAAATGCTGATAGGCTTGCTCTGGGCCGACCAGTTTCCAGGTGATCTGAGCCGGATGCGGGGTGAGCAGGTGGGCGCTTTCTTCGCGTCCCAAGAGAAGCATGGTGCTGGTGGTGATCTTTCCGCTCGCGGTGAGTTTCGCTTTATCGAGAAACCGGGCGTCCGGCCACGCCGCGACCTCCTCGGGAGCGAAGCGGTTGGCATGGCGGAGGGTGAAGGTATCCCGAGCACGCTTGATTGCGGCAGGATCAAGATCCGCCAGAGTGGCGTTCTCAAGAACCTGTGCGCTCCAATCGGCGCCCTGGGTCTGGTTGCGGATGAGGTCGATTTTGTCGAGGCTGAGAGGGCCAAGGCTTTCGCCGTCTCGACCGTAATAGTGGCCTTTCCAAGAAATGGGGAGGCCTTGCGGGGAGGCTGGGATTTCAAAGAGGACGACGCGGCCCAGCGGTGTCGTCAACTCGTGAATACCACGAAAGGAAATCCTAGGTTCCGAATCCTGGGCGACCTGTTGCTTCAGCGATTGAAGTCGCTCAGAATCCTCCCGGTAGTCGGTGCCTACAACGGCTCGCGTCTTGTCGTTGACTCCGAAGACCAGCCAAGCGGATTCCGCACCTTCGAGGTTTGCTTCGTTAGCAAGGGCGGAAAAGTAACGGCCGATCCTGTCAGTGCCGTAGTCGTTGCTGGCCTCTTTGAACTCGACGGTCTCGCTCTCCCAGTGGGTGATGAGATGGTCGAGGACTTGCTGTAATGCGGCGGGTTCCATGATCAGATCGCCTTGAGATCGGTGTGGGGGCTGAGGGCTTTGAATATCTGCTCGATGTTGATCTTGGTGGCGTCGGTGGCGAAGGAGGCGTCGCGGAAGACGGCGCGGAGGGGCTGGCGTTTGGCCAGTTCCTTGACGAAGTCCTCGTCGAGGCCGATGTCAAAGCAGGCGGCCAGCGCGTTGCCATCGACGAAGAAGACAGCCTTGCCGGCGATGGTTTCCTGCACGATGGGCAGGGCGAGATCGACACCCCAGTCGAGGAGGACCTGGAAAAGGAGGTCTTCGGGGCTGCGGTCGGGCTTGATATTCTCCACCTGCAGGGCGAGGCCGTCCTGGGTGACTTCGTCGGGGCGGTAGTAAACGTCGGCCATGTTCGAGCTGTCCACCTTGAGGACGCGG
>CAJQKQ010000141.1 GCA_905478925.1 uncultured Verrucomicrobiales bacterium | reverse complement strand
ACCGCCCTCTATGCCTCGGCCATACCCGAGAAAGAAATGCGCGCACGCAAATCCAAACTTCTTGCCAACCTCAAAGCACGCGCGCGCGCCCTCCAGGAGCGTTGGGGCGGGAAGCGACTCAAGGAGTGGCTCGCGCTGGACCTAACCAACGCCCATCTCCTCGCCCTCATCACCTACAACAGCGGGATGTCGAAGTTCGGCAAGTTACTGAAAGAAAGCGACGGGGATTTCGAAGTATTTTTCAAGAAAGTGGAACGTGCCCAGTGATCAGGAGAAACAGGAAATGTTTCACAAGAGGCACAAGCAAGAATCCGGTTCGGGCTTCGTGAGAAAGATCCATGCGAATACTGGGAGAATACTTTCAGCTTAAAGAGGAAAATAAAATCGATAGAAGAACGCTAAGTTAGCAAAGCCTGAATGAGTCAGAGGAATCAGAGACTTCACCTTCTGGGCGAATGACAAAGACCACCTTCGAAGAGCCCAAGTGATTGGACCTTTGCTAACTTTGCGTCCTTCTGTAAAAAATCATTTCGGTTTTTAGGTTCAGTGACACCATACTTTGCGAGGACACGGTTCTGAGCACGATCTTTACTTGTGCATCTTGTGACAAATTCTTCCGCGACCTCCGGCTCATTAAAGTTTGAGTTTTCGATTTTGAGTTTAGGAGTTTAGTATGTAGCCATGCGCTACATCCCATTCTTGGCACTCCTTTTCATCCTTCCTTCCTGCTCGATGACCGGCGGCGGGGATCACTGGGGAAATAAACCTGGCTCCCAGGGCTTCCGGACTGTGGTCATCGACGCCGGCCACGGCGGCAAAGATCCCGGTGCCGTGTCCCGCCACACCGGCCAGCGGGAAAAGGACGCGAACCTAGATTTAGCAAAACGCCTGCGCTCCGAACTCAAAGGCTCCTTTCGCACCGTGATGATTCGTTCCAACGACCGCTTCGTGGATCTCGACGACCGCGTAAAGTTCGCCAACCGCTACGGCGGCGCGATCCTTGTCAGCCTGCATTTCAATTCCGGAAGCTCCTCCCGCAAGGGGCCTGAAACCTACTGGTGGCGTGTCGATTCCCACGGCCTCGCAGTGCGTTGCCAGCGCGCCATGAAATCTGTCGCCCCCTCATCCGCCAACGCAGGGCTGAACCGCCGCCGTCTCCGTCTCACACGCAACCCCTCCATCCCCTGCGTTCTGCTCGAAGGCGGCTACCTCAGCAATTCCTCGGAGTCCCGGAAGATCTACTCAGCCGCCCATCGCGAAAAGCTTGCCAAGACCATTGCCGGAGCGATCCGCGACCAGGCAGCCAAAGGGGATGCCAGCACCGGCCCACGCCCGAGGTTCATCAAGGCGCCACCGAGCCGGGCGACGGACGCACCCGGGTCGTAATGGGTTCGTCTTGCGGAATCACTCCGCGCAAGCCTTCTTCATCTTTTCAACATCGACACCCTCGTGGAAGTCGTCGTTGACGAGGCAGACCGGGGCGGTGCCGCAGGATGCGAGGCACTCGGCGAACTCCACCGAATATTTCCCGCATGGGGAAACACTGATCGGATGATGATGTGGATCGGCTGACTCGCGGTCGATACCGAATTCCTTGCAGAGATCAGCCATCAACTCAGCACTTCCGCCGAGGGCGCAGGAAAGGGTGCGGCAGACACGGATGTGGTATTTCCCGGGCGCATACTGGCGGAAGCCGGGATAGAAGGTGACCACCTCGAGAACCTTGATTGGCTCCAGCTCCAGCTTCGCGGCGACCCATTCGACGGCCTCCGGGGAGATGAAGCCGAACCTGTGCTGCACGATGTGAAGCAGCGGCAGTACGGCGGAGCGCTTGCTTTCCGAATAGTGAGAAATGCGACCATCGGCCTCGGCTTCAAGCTCGGGGCTGGTTGCAAAAGGCGGAAAGTTCTTCGCACCCGGAGAGTCCGGAGAAACGACGAGATCCTGTAAAGTAGCTTCGGTCATGGATAAATTTCAGTCTTCCTTCACGAGTTCAGTAAGGTCGTCAAGCTTGGATCGGTAGTTTCCTAGCAACTTTCCATCGATGTCGCAGACCATGACAGAAGGGATGCCACTTACTCCGTGATTGAACTTATCTTTGAATATTTTGGCTTTGGAAAGCTTGAGCTGAGGCCAAGGCATTTTCTTCTCAGCGGCGTATCCTTCCATCGCCTTCTCATTCCTATCGGATGTGATTAGCACGATTTCAACGTTCTCGTTCTTGTTATCGTTGTACCATTTGACAAGGGACGGAGTGAAGGCGCGGCACGGAGGACACCATGAAGCGGTGTAGTAG
This sequence comes from uncultured Verrucomicrobiales bacterium, assembly GCA_905478925.1. GTDB lineage: Bacteria > Verrucomicrobiota > Verrucomicrobiia > Verrucomicrobiales > Akkermansiaceae > Luteolibacter. The sequence goes on along the minus strand of CAJQKQ010000141.1, from coordinate 2,225 downwards.
AAGACGTAATATTTCGCCGGGTGAGTGGCGTCATCGCACTTCTTCAGCTTCTTGCCGTCGAGCCGCACCAGATCACCATCGAGGACTTCGTCGAATACGCTGGCGGGAGCAGACTCTTGGGGCGTGTTAGGATCCACCCATTCCGCGAGGCGTTTCGCGTCCTCGCTGGAGAGCTCCGATGCCTTCAATGATACCGTCCGACGGTTTTTCATGCGGAAGTTTCCAACTTTTTCACCGTCCGCATCAGTTACACTTACAAGATCCATCGAGGCCTTTCGCCCGTCGGCACTGATCCATGTCTCATACCCGGCATGAGCGAGCGTGGTAAGGCAAAAGGCTACGGAAATGGCTGTAATTTTCATTATCTACTGGGGTTGGGATTGCGTTCTTTAAGCGCCATCAACGGTCACATTCACCCATCACAAAGTCAAGCGATCCGAGAATGGCAGGAATATCGGAAACCATATGGCCTTTCAGCAACTGGGAAACGATGGACAGGTTGCAATAGGAAGGGCTGCGGATCTTCAGGCGGTTCGGAACACCGCCGCCCTTGGAGTGGATGTAGAAACCGAGCTCCCCTTTGGGATTTTCCGCAGCGAAGTAGACCTCTCCCTCCGGTGCGTCGATGCCCTGGGTGGCGATAATGAAATGGTGAATCAACTCCTCCATCGACATCAGCGCGCGCTCCTTGTTCGGAAGAATACCCTTGGGATCCGCGATGTTCACTGGACCAGCCGGCATAGTGTCGAGCACCTGCCTGCAGATCTTGATCGACTGCCGCATCTCCTCCATACGGATCTGGTAGCGAGCGTAGCAATCACCTTCCTCGGCGATCGGCACATCGAAATCGTATTTCTCGTAACCGAGATACGGGCTGCATTTGCGCAGGTCGCGATCGATCCCCGAGGCGCGCAGGTTCGGACCCGTCATGCCGTAGGAAATGGCGGACTCCTTCGAGATCGCGCCGACGTCCATCATCCGGTCACGGAAGATCTTGTTGTTGTCGAGCAACTTGGCGATCTCGCCGATGGCCACCTCGCACTCTTCGAGGAAACTCCGCACCGCTGTGTCAAAGCCCTCAGGCATATCGCGGAGTTGGCCGCCGACACGGGTGTAGGAGGTGGTAAAACGCGCACCAGTGAGCAGCTCGCAGAGATTGTAGACCTTTTCCCGCTCGGTGAAGGTGTAGAGGAAAACAGTCATCGCGCCGACGTCCATCGCGCAAACCCCCACCCCGAGCATGTGCGCGGAGATGCGGGCAAGCTCGCAGCAGAGCACGCGCAGCGCCTGGCCGCGCGGAGGAAGTTCCCAGCCCATCAATTTCTCCACCGCGCAGGCATAGGCGACGTTGTTCGCCAGCGGCGCAAGGTAGTCGAGCCTGTCCGTGTAGGGTACGAACTGGTTGTAGTGCATGTTCTCGGCGATCTTCTCGTCGCCGCGGTGAAGGAAGCCCACATCGGGTTCGGCGGAATGGATCACCTCACCGTCCAGCTCAAGGATCAGGCGTAACACGCCGTGAGTTGCCGGATGGGAAGGCCCCATATTCAGCACCATGCGCTCGCCGACGAGATCGTCCGTTTCCTCCTGATAGGATTCCACGGCTTTGGCGGCTTTGCCCAAGGTATCCGGGGCCTCATATTCGGTGGAAATGCTCATACGTTCGCTTGCGGGAAATAAGCACCCAAAGCAGCCCTCATCGCAAGGGCTTTATCGGTTTTTTCACCCTTAGGGCTTGCCGCAGCGCTGCCGGATCTGCTTCAAGAGATCGTCCACCCGAGCGGTGGAAGCCTCATCTGGCTTCACAACGTCCGAATCTGGCTGAACCGCCGGTTCCGCTTCGGTATCAATCTGAAAAGGTGAATCGAGTGCCTCCTCACTTTCCACGGCCACTGGAGCCGGAGGGCTAGGAGCTGAAAATGACGAAGATGACTCCACCCGAGCCGATTCCGGCACTACCGGCGGCACCAAGGATTGGGGATCTTCCGCCACAGGTGGTTGCGGGGTTGCGGGCACCGATGGCTCAGCAGGCTCCTTGAACGTACCGAATGCGGCGATCGCCGCCTCGGGGGAAAAATTCGTCGGTGCCTCAATCGGATCCCGTGCCTTGGCTGGAGCTTCCGGAGCTGGAACCGGCGGCGCTGAGGAATCGGCTGCAGGAGCTTCGGCGACCACAGTGGAAGGCCCAACTCCTACATCAGGCGGATCCACCGTCTCGGGGATCTCCG
>CAJQKQ010000140.1 GCA_905478925.1 uncultured Verrucomicrobiales bacterium | reverse complement strand
CCGGCGAGTTCGGACTCTCCATCCAAGGACTTTCCTATGACTGGGGCTCGGTGATTGGCCGCTCGCGCAAGGTTTCCGACAAGCTCGCAGGCGGCATCGAATACCTCTTCAAGAAAAACAAGGTCGATTACATCAAGGGCTACGGCTCGATCGAGTCCGAAGGCAAGGTCAGCGTGAAAGCGGCAGACGGCTCCACGCAAACTCTCGAGGGCACCAACATCATCATCGCTACGGGTTGCAAAGCCCGCCCGCTCCCACCGCTGCCGTTCAACGGCAAGTCGGTGATCGGATCCAAGGAGGCCATGGTCCTCGCCGAGCAACCGAAGGAAATGATCATCATCGGCGCTGGCGCGATCGGTGTCGAGTTCGCCTACATCTACAACGCCTTCGGCACCAAGGTCACGCTCGTCGAGATGCTCCCGAATGTGCTGCCTGTGGAGGACACCGAGGTCGGTGAGGCGCTTGAAAAATCCCTTACGAAACAGGGCATTCGCTGCCTGACGAACACCAAGGTCACCGCCACAAAGGATCACGGCGACCGCGTGGAAATCACCGTCGAGGGGCCGAAAGAAAACGGAACCATTTCCGCCGATGTCTGCCTCGTCGCCATCGGCATCCAGCCGGTGCTTCCCGGCGGTCATCAGCCGGAGCTCGATCGCGGCTACATCACCGTTGGCGACCGTTACGAGACCAATCTGCCCGGTGTCTACGCCATCGGCGATATCAACGGCCCACCGTGGCTTGCGCACGTCGCTTCTTTCGAGGCGTTCCAGTGCGTTGATGGACTTTTCGTGGACGGTTACACGCCCCGCAAGGTCACCAATTTCCCTGGCTGCACCTACTGCCATCCGCAGGTCGCCTCGGTCGGCAAGACCGAGCGCGCGCTCAAGGAAGAGGGCATCGAATACACCGTCGGGAAAATTCCCTTCGTCGCCATCGGCAAGGCGGTTGCGGCGGGTGAGACCGATGGCTTCGCGAAACTCCTCTACGGCAAGAAACACGGCGAACTCCTCGGTGCACACATCATTGGTGACAACGCTACCGAGCTTATCGCCGAGATGGGTCTCGCTCTCGACCAGGAGCTCACCATCGACGAGATCCACGCCACCATCCACGCCCACCCGACTATGTCGGAGGTGATCCACGAGGCCACCCTCGCGGCGGAAGGCCACGCGATCCACTACTGATCCATATTCGACTACCAACAAAGGCCGACCTCAACGGCCTTGCTTTTTGCCAAAGTGTGAAGTGTGGAACTCCTTATATAGCTTTAAGGATCTCTTCAGCTGACTTTTTACGCTCGCTGACAGTCCTTTGAATTCCTTTTTTTGGCCTAGTGCAAAAAGATTGGGATCGAGTTCAGCCTCCAGATCCATGGGACAGATGGACAAAACCCTTCTTAGGCGTGAACAGACATCACTTGCAGATGCATCGGTGAACGCCTTATTTGACTTCAGCCAGTTGGAGAATTCCTGTTTCATTGTTATTTAGGTAGTTCATTACGATTTCTGCCACGAATTCGGCTAGTTTGACAGGCACCGCGTTGCCGATCATTTGCTCTATGTCAGTTTTTGTGCCCTTCCACTTGAAGGAAGCCGGAAAGGTCTGCATCCGCGCCCGTTCGAGCGTTGTTAGCGACCTCACATTTTCCTTGCTGGCCGTATCACCGGGATGACCTGGATAATTGGGGGGTACAGGCCGGTTGACACCTCGCATGGTTGGAGCAGGCTCATCTACGGAAAAAATAGCCCTTCGGCTGTAATTGCGGGGGTGCCTGTAATAGTGTTCGAACCCGAACTCCCTGCCAAAAAATAGCCTTGGGGTCATTGGCTCAGAACTCATGGATGCTTTGAACCTGCTAAGTAGGAACTGTTCATATTCATTCTTACGTCCTATGCAGAAAAATCGTTTTCTCTTTTGCGGCACTCCGCAAAGGCTGGCATCAAGCACGATTTCGGTCAACCCGTAACCAGCCTTTCTAAATTCGTTTCTCGCAAGTTTGTAAGCTTTACTGGATTCTGCTCGCGCCACGTTTTCCATGATGAACATTTCTGGATTGAGTTCCGAGACGATCTTGGAAAAAACATGGGTCAAATTTGCTCGCCCACCTTCATTGCGCTTCCCCGCTTGTGAAAAGTCCTGACAAGGTGGCCCCCCGATGATTAGGTCGGGTTTAAGCGCGGCGATCTGAGGTATGACTTCATCCGCTACAGATAGATCAGCGACAAAAGAGGGATGCTTGAAGTTCTCCCTATAGACCTCCACAGCCCTCTCCCAATTATCGAACGAACCGACGATATCGAATCCTGCACGCTGGAAACCGAGAGAAAGCCCGCCAACACCCGAGAATAAATCAGCCACTTTTTTCATAACGGCGTCAATATATTGACGCCTGTTCAAAGGGTCAAGTAATTAATTTGGATACTGGGTCTGTTTTTCCGAAAAGTTCCGTAGCCGTGAAGAAAATTGTAGCATCAAATCTACGTTCCGGACTCAAATTCTTCTCACCCCCATTCAGAATAATCTTGGATAAGACCGACTTATGGACCCGGGGGACAGTCAGCCTTGGATGCTTCATATATGGGTTTGTAACCGCCCCGCTTGCAGAAAATTCTTTGTCCGTCTGGTTGCCCAACGCCATCCGAACAATCTCGCTCCTTCTCATCTGGCCTGTACTGAAAAGGTCGTATAAACATCTCAGAAGTCGCGTTGAAGCCCTCAGATGACGTGAAACCTTCTTGGTGGCGGGGTTCGCCTTGGCTTGATTAAGGAACAACCTGCAAAGAGCCATGTTGCTCCACACAAAAACATCAAAGGCTTGATCTGCCAGCTCTGGAAGCTTCCCTTGGGTTTTCCAAATCGGCTGGAGGATCAGAGGCACTTGGGAATCAGAAAAAGCATCCAGGAACGATTCCAATGTAACGAGTATCTGCTTCTGATGAACTAGGATCTCGCTAGTATTCGTCCAGTCACCCACACCTAGCGCTGTTTTTTCCAGCAGTTTTAAAGCCTCTTCCTTCCTGTCGATGAGAGAGTGATAAATTGTGAGTGCGGCGTATATGACTGAGACCGGTCTTACAACAAGTTCACAACCCCACAGATCTTCTTTCTTACGAAAAGTCGTCTGGTCGGGAAGCACAGTCAGTTTCACTTCCAGCGGACGTCCGGCTCCCTTACTGTCACTGACCACGAGGTCGATTGATTCGAGAGAGTCGAAGGAGTAACCGCAAAACCCGGGAAACTTTGCCTCGAAATCGAAGCGCAGTAGCTTGTTTGGAGCGTTGCTGTTGAAAACGTCGTCAAATGAAATCTTGTCGTCGCTCGCGATGATTTCTCCCTCCGACGTGTGAACATACACCGGCTTGATTCCTTCGTCCCGCATCCAGCAAGCAAGAGCTGCGGGGAAAGAGCTGTTGAACTGGTTTTTGCCCCAGAAATTATGAGACTTGCCGCTGGAGGGAATTCTATTCGAACTGGTTATACCGTATAAGGTGGGTATTGGTGGCTGGTTCGCTGACATTCCTCGGGTTTTATTCGGTAGGAGGTATTGTTCAAGCCTTTTGCGTGGAGGCAGGAGAACAGGCTTACAACATTTACTCGTCATCTCATCCCAATGCCGTTGTTGGGGCAGACCGGTGTCAGCCCCTCCCGAATTCCGTAATCTGCTCCGCGAGCCAGGCTTCGTTTTCCCATGGCACGCGGTGCCCTGACTCGGGTGCGACGGCGAGTTGGAAATTTTCCGCCAGCGAAGAGGCTTCTTCGGCGATGGGGAGGAATTTGTTGTCGTTCTCCCCGGCGATCCAGAGCGTGGGGATCTTGATTTCCGAAATCCTGTCCCACAGCGATTGCTGGCTTCCGATTGACCAATCGACAAAGCTACGTGCGATTTCGCGGCGGCGCTGGATCAGCTTCGAGTCCTCGCGGCTGTCCCTCATCGCGCCGCCGAGAATGGGCTGGGCATTCCATTTTCCGATGAAATCCTGCCACGCAAGAGTCAGCGCCTGGGTGGCCCAGAGAGTGTCGGAAGCGCGCCTTGCAGCGGCTTCGCCTGGGTCCCGGATCCCGGGGTTTGCGGAAATGATGACCGCCGCATCCCACGGCCCGCCCTCCAGCAGGGCATGCAGCGCGAGGCGCCCGCCCATCGAGTAGCCGATGAGGATGCGCCGCGTTGCCCTGGGTATCTCGCCTGCCGCTTCCGCGTTGAGGCGTCTTCCTAATTCCGGCATGGGCACGCTCTCGCATTCGAGGAAGCGCCAGAGATCGACGGAGCGGGTGGATATCCCTTCGACGGCGAGCTTTCCGGCAAGTCCGCGCCAATCCGATGCTGATCCGACCGCGCCATGGAGGCACCAGCATTCCGTTGGTGCCAAGGTCTCCTCCCTCGCCTTTACACTACCGGCCACCTTCGCCTGGAGGCGTTCGTCAGTCTGTTTCGAGGTCTCGATCACTTAGTATTGTTCCGGCTCCGGTTCCGCCGAAGGCTCGCCGCCTTCGGAGGGTTTCGCGATGTTTTCTTGGAGATCCGCGGCTTTCTCCATGAACTCGGAGAAATTCGCGCCGTTCTCGGATGAGAGTTTCTCGAAAGCCTCGGGATCGTTTATTATGATGTAGAACATTCCCGCCACGGCGGCAATGCTGAGTAGTGTCAGCAACCAGTAGAGGATGGCCAAAACCCAGCCGATGGCATCGAGTTTCTTGTGTTCCGCATAGCCGGGAGGGCAGGCCAATATCCGGTAATAGACCCAGATGTTGAGCAGCGGCACCAGCAGCCCGAAGAACCACCACCGTGTCATACCGAGGTTCTGGAAACGTTTCAGAGTGACTGCGATCGCAAGGATGGCAGGCAGAAGGAGCAGTCCGAAGGAGACGATGCCGAGTAGGTTGGCGTCGACCTTGCCCTGAAGGAATGAAGCTCCCAAACCGATGAGGATGCCCAGAATGAAAGGGAGAATGTAACAAACGAAGATGAACGCCCCGCGCCCCGCCCCGGGCCAGTTGCCCTTGACGCGCTCGCGCTGTTCCTCGGATTCCTCGGGGATGTAGCCGGTGAAATTGTCCGAGGCCTCCTTGGCTGTTTCTGCGGCTCCGGCCTCATCGTTCTTTTCGAAAAGTCCACTCAGCTCGCCCGCCGGGATCCAGTCCTCCATCCCGTTTTTCCAGATCATGTCGAGCCGAGGGTTCAGTTCGCCGCGCTCGATCTCGAATTTGAGGTCTTTGATGGACACCGGCCCGAACTGCTTGCCCTCGTGGGTGACGAACCATTCCTTCGCCGCATCTGCTTCCTCCATGGAGGTTGATTATCAAAGCATGCGCACTATGTCAACCTGTGGGGAGCTCAAGGTCAGGAGCCTCGCTCCATCCGCCGGGCGGCTGGCGAAGATCTCCGGGGCGAAGCCGAACTCCGCCTCGTAGGATTTCACGAGAGCTGCGGCGATCGCTTCCGCCTTCTCCGCATCGCAGAGGGTGACGGTGGAGCCGCCGAAGCCGCCGCCTGTCATCCGTGCCCCGATGACGCCGCCTTGACGGCCGATTTCCGCTGCCGTGGCGACGAGGTGATCGAGCTCAGGGCATGATACCTCGAAATCGTCTCGGAGGGAGTTGTGGCTCTCATACATGAGCCGCCCGAGTTCCGGGAAATCACCGCGTTTCAATGCCTCAACCGCCCCGATGGTGCGGTCGATTTCCCCCACGACGTGGCGGGAGCGGCGGAAGATAGTCTGGTCCATGCCTGTCCGGGCTGCCTCCACATCGGTCATGGTGACGTCGCGCCAGCTGGACTTGCCGGTGGCGGCGAGGCCGTCTTCGGTGTTTTTCCTGCGCTCCGCATATCCGCCGTCAGACAGCTCGTGGGAGACCTTGGTGTTGGAAACGAGGATGGTCAGCGCCGGATCTGCGAAGGGCACCATCTCCGATTCGCCGGAGCGGCAGTCGATCAGGATGAGCTGGTCTTCTTTTCCGAATGTGGAAGCGAACTGATCCATGATTCCGCAGGGAACCTCGGCGAAATCGTGCTCCGCCTTCTGGGCGAGCAGCGCCTTCTCGCGGCTGCCGAGTTCGGTGCCGGTCAGCTCTTCGAGAAGGGTTGCTGCCGCGCATTCGAGTGCCGCGGAGGACGAAAGCCCCGCCCCGCCCGGTAGGCTGGAGACGATGAAAGCATCGAAGCCGGGGATCGATATCCCGCGCTGCTGGAATCCGTGGATCACCCCCCGCAGGTAGTTCGACCACTTCGGCGTGGAAATTTCCTGTGTTGTCCCGGTGGGGATCACGGCTCCCTCGCTGTCAAAAGCGGTAGCGATCCTGGCCTCATTCGTTCCGTTCGGCACGGCGGCGATGACGACCGCCCGCTCGATCGCGAAGGGCAGGACGAAGCCGTCACAGTAATCGATGTGCTCGCCGATCAGGTTCACCCGGCCGGGGGCTGCGGCAACGATGGATGCGGATACGCCGAAGCGTGACTGCAGCTCATCCTTTGCCTCGGAAACGAGGGCGGGAAGAGGCGTGTTTGGAGTCAGCATAGCCGGTGCGTTGTTCTACGTGGCGAACGCGGCGTAGATGCCGATGACCACCAGAATCAGCAGCGCGCTGGCGAATTTTGCGCCCTTCCATGGGGTCAGGTCGATGTCGTTCGAGGTCTCGAGCTTCCATGCGGTGGCGCGAGGGGCGACGCTTCCCACGATGAGCAAGAAGGCAACGAGGATGGCGAACACGATCCCGATGAAATGGAAGCCGTGGAGCCCTGCTTCCTTCATCGCCACGTCAAAGGTGGGGACGAAGTATCCGAGCGAGATTATGAGAATACCGGCGATCATCGCGATGGAAGCGGCCCAGGCCGGCACGCGCGGGTGCAGCATCCCGACGACCACGACCGAGAAGATCGGGATGGCGTAGATCGCATTCATTTTCTGCAGGTAGACGAAGATCGTACCCTGGCCTGCGAGGAATGGGGCACCGAGCATTGCGGCGATGGCCACGATCACCACGAACCATTTCGCGGCGCGGACGGTCTGCTTCTCGGTTCCGGCCGGATTGAGGACATGTTTGTAAAGGCCGATGGAGAACAGCGCCGAGGTGCTGTTGAGCGCCGCATTGAAGGAGCTGAGGATAGCTCCGATCATGACCGCCGCGAAGAATCCTGTGAGCGGGCCGGGCAGGAGATCGCGCACCAGAGTGCCGTAGGCTTGGTCGTTGGAAATGTCTTTCCCCGCATAGAGCTGGAAGGCGACGAGTCCCGGCAGCACCAGATAGAGCGGGCCGAGCAGTTTCAGTGCGCCGGTGAGAAGCACTCCCTTCTGGCCCTCGGCGAGGCTCGATGCGCCGAAGGTGCGCTGGATGATCTGCTGGTTTGTGCACCAGTAGAAAAGGTTCAGCAGGGCGACTCCCGTGAAGATGGTCGAGAAGGGGAGTTCGGATCCCTCGGCTCCCATCGAGGTCATGCGTTCGGGCTGGCTCTCCTTGAGCGAGGTCCAGCCGGCTGAGATCCCTTCGTCGCCGCCCGCCGCGTTGAGGGCATAATAGGCGACGAGCATACCGCCGATAAGCAGGCCGATGCCGTTGATCGTATCGAGGACGGCGAGCGTGCGAAGGCCGCCGAATCGTGAGTAGAGCATCCCGAGGACGCCGATCAGAACGACGGTGCCGCGCAGCAGGGTGGTCTCATTCTCGATCCCGGTCAGGCCTTTCAGGTCGACGATGCTGATCAGTCCGATTGCGCCCGTGTAAAGGATAAGCGGGATGAGGAGAAAGGTGTAGGCCATCAGGAAAATGGTGTTCGCGATGGATTGGGTGGTGCGATCGAAGCGCAGCTCAAGGAACTGCGGGACGGTGGTAATTCCCGTCCTGAGGAAGCGTGGCAGGAAAAAGATCGCCATCAGCACGAGAGCCACGACCGCCACGACCTCCCATGCCATCACACTCAGGCCGTGGGCGAAGGCGGCTCCGTTGAGACCGACCATCTGCTCGGTGGATAGGTTGGTCAGCAGCAGCGAACCGGCGATGATAGGGAAAGTCAGTGAGCGGCCGCCGAGGAAGAAGCCTTCCGCCGTGGATTTTTCGTCCTTGCGGGTAATGAACCAGGTGAGGCCCGCCGCGAAGGCGGTAAATAGGATGAGGGAGATGATGGTCATTTGGATCTGGGTTTGGGTTGCGGGCTTGGTTTTAAGCGCGGATTGCCGCCCCCCGGAAGCACAATCTCTGGCGGCGATCCGCTGAGTGTTGCGGATTCCTCGCACTTTTCGCAAGTTTCCGGTTTCCAATCCGTGATTGCCGTCGTTGAATGCCCGCACGTCCTCGACCATGAGCCAATCCAACCTCCGCATCGCCGTCGGCGCCGATCATGGCGCCTTTGAAATGAAGAACGCAGTTGTAGCCCATCTCCGGGAAGCCGGGCATGAGGTCGAAGACTTCGGCACCCACACCCCGGATTCCGTGGACTACGCGGACTATGCGAACATCGTTTCCCGGAACGTCGCGGACGGTACCTTCGATTTCGGCATCCTCGCCTGCACCTCGGGGGTCGGCATGAGCATCTCGGCAAACCGCTTCACCCACGTTCGCGCTGTCAACATCCGCACGGTGGAGGAAACGGTCATCACCCGCCAACACAACGATGCAAACGTCCTTTGCTTGAGCGGAAAATACACGGATCTCGATACCGCGAAGGAAATGGTCTCGGCCTTCCTCGCCACCGAATTCGAGGGCGGCCGTCATGAGCTCCGCGTCTGCAAATCTTCCGGCAGCGCCATCGCCGTTTCCGATCCGGATCTTTACGAAGCCATCGTCGGCGAGGAGCACCGCCAGCGGAACCACGTCGAACTCATCGCTTCGGAAAACTTCGCCTCGCCTGCTGTCATGGAGGCGCAGGGCTCGCTGCTCACGAATAAATACGCCGAGGGCTACCCCGGGAAGCGCTGGTATGGCGGCTGCGAATACGTCGATATCGCAGAAAAGCTGGCCATCGAGCGCGCCAAAGAGCTTTTCGGAGCCGACCACGCAAACGTCCAGCCGCACTCCGGCTCCCAGGCAAACACCGCCGTCTACTTCTCCGTCCTCAAGCCCGGCGACAAGATTTTCACCATGGATCTCGCCCACGGCGGCCACCTCACCCACGGCCACAAAGCGAACTTCTCCGGGCGCTTTTACGACGTCACCCACTACGGTGTCTCTCCGGAGGACGAACGCATCAACTACGAGGAGTTGGAAAAAACCGCCCGCGAACTCAAGCCCGCACTGATCACCGTCGGCGCCTCCGCTTACTCACGCGTTATCGACTTTGAGCGTATGGGCAAACTTGCCCGTGAAGTTGGCGCCTACCTTTTCGTCGATATGGCGCACATCGCCGGACTCGTCGCTACAGGAGTCCATCCGAGTCCCATCCCGCACGCGGATTTCGTTACCTCCACCACCCACAAGTCCCTGCGCGGCCCACGCGGCGGCACCATCCTTTGCAAGGCGGAGTTCGCGAAAAAGATCGATTCCCAGGTCTTCCCCGGCATCCAGGGCGGCCCGCTCATGCACGTCATCGCTGCGAAGGCCACCTGCTTCCTCGAGGCGCTCAAGCCCGGCTTCAAAGAATACCAGGAGCAGGTTGTGAAAAACGCCCAAGCGATCGCCGCGCGCCTAACTCATCACGGCTTCCGCGTTTGCTCCGGCGGCACCGACAACCACCTCATGCTGGTTGATCTCCGCCCGAAAGGCCTCAACGGCTCCGAGGCCTCCCTCGCCCTCGATGAAGCGGGAATCACCGTCAACAAAAACGGGATACCCTTCGACACCGGCAGCCCGATGAAACCCTCCGGCATCCGCATCGGCACCCCCGCCGTTACAACCCGCGGCATGATGGAAAAAGATGTCGAGCAAGTCGCCGATTTCATTGCCGAAGCCCTCGCCGATCATACCAACGAGGAAAAGCTCCACGCCATCCGCGACAAGGTCTTCGCCTTCAATCGGGCGTTCCCGCTGCCTTGGTAGAAGGTGTCTCGCGCAAAGTCGCGAAGGCCCAAAGGGAAGAGGATCTGATGGGAAATGGGGATTTCCGGTCCCTGGCGCTCGGGATGCGCTGAAAGCTTTCCTGGGAGATGTGTTTCGGCATCAGGCGGATCAGTTCACACCATTTCCCGGACTCTGAAAGATCTGGGAAACTGCGCGGTGGTTACACCGGAGTGAAAGTTCTCAGTGCCCCAATCTACGCCCAATTCCTCTCATCCACCTGCTCATTGAGCGTGCAGAAATCGTAGAGCCAGCCGAGGCCAAAGAGACCGCCGGTGAGGAGCCAAAGGATGCCGGTGGGGATTTTTCCGAGGTAGAAGCGGTGGATGCCGACGAAACCGAAGACCCACATCAGGTATCCGAGCCCTGTGCTGTGAGTTTTGATTTTGTCTGCAGACATGCCCGCAGACTAGCGCGGTCCTGAGGCGGCGTTATTGGAAAACGAGCTTGTCTAGTTGCTCGCTTTGGGAATTCACACCGTTCACGCGGGGCATGAGCAGTATTCCGCCCAGACACCTGATTTCTCTTTCCCTTGCAGGGGCTTGCGGTGAAAGTGTGCCCGTCCCATGTCCAATCCTTTTCGTGAAGATCTCGTTTCCCGCCGCCGCCCGGAGCCATGCACCATCGTTATTTTTGGGGCTACGGGTGATCTCACCCACCGCAAGCTGATCCCTGCACTCTACAACCTCGCCGTTGATGGTGAGCTGCCGACCGGGGTGAACATCATTGGATTCGCACGCCGGGAGAAAGCGGACGAGGAGTTCCGCAACGGGCTGGAGGAACTGAACAAAAAGGTTTCACGCAGCGGCCACGACGAGGAGGTGTGGGGGAAATTTATCGAGAGCGTGAGCTACCATCGCTCCGAATTCACCGATGTGGATGGCTACGTCTCACTGGCGGAACGGCTTGATGAGATCGATGCGGGTCGTGGTGGGAAGGGCAATCGGCTGTTCTATATCGCCTCCGCACCGGAGTTTTTCGACGACATCCTATTGCACCTGAAATCCGCCGGACTCAACGAATCCAAGGACGGCTGCTGGTCCCGCGTGATCATCGAGAAGCCTTTTGGCACCGACCTCAAGACCGCGCAGCACCTCAATCAGGTCGTTAACGAGACCTTCGAGGAGCGGGACACTTACCGGATCGACCACTACCTCGGCAAGGAAACCGCGCAGAACCTGATGGTGCTGCGCTTCGCGAACGCGATTTTCGAGCCTCTTTGGAACAGTAAATACATCAGCCACATCCAGATCACCTGTGCCGAAAACCTCGGCATGGAGGGCGGTCGAGGCGGCTACTACGAGAAGGCCGGCGCGCTGCGCGACATGGTTCAGAATCATCTTTTACAGCTCCTCAGCCTCGTGGCCATGGAGCCGCCGACTGACCTTTCCGCGGACGGCGTCCGTGACGAGAAGGTCAAGGTCATCCGCTCGCTGCGCCAGTGGGACACGCCGGAGAAGGTCGCGGAGAATGTCGTTCGTGCCCAATACACCGCAGGTCATGTGGACGGCAATCCCGTCCCCGGCTACCGCGAGGAGGATCGTGTCTCACCGACTTCCGAGACCGAGGCATACGTCGGAGTCCGGCTGCTGATCGACACCTGGCGCTGGAGCGGGGTGCCGTTCTACATCCGCATGGGCAAGCGCCTGCCGAAGAAATCGACCGAGATCTCGGTGCATTTCAAGGACGCCCCGTCTGTGCTTTTCAGCGCACTTCCCGGCGGTGTTCCCGGCGGCAACGTGCTGGTCATACGCATCCAGCCGGACGAGGGGATTTCCCTCCGCATGGTTTCGAAAATCCCCGGCACCAGCCTCCGCCTCGAGCCGGTGAAAATGGATTTTCACTACGCCACCAGTTTCGGAAAAGGCAGCCCGGAGGCATACGAGCGGCTCATACTCGATGCCATGGCAGGCGACGCGACGCTGTTCGCACGCCGCGACGAGGTCGAGGAGGCCTGGCGTTTCATCGACCACATCGAGCGCGCCTGGCATGAGTCCGACAACAAGCCGGCCATGGCGGAGTTCGTCGCCGGATCCTGGGGTCCGCGAGAGGCGGATGATATGATCAAGCGAGACGGCTTCGCATGGCGCAGACTGTAAAGTCTGGTGGCTTGCAGGAGCCGCTCAAATCAGGTAGATTCAAATTATGAGTACGAAGTTTGTCACCAACGAGAAGGGCAAAAAAATCGCGGCGATCCTGCCGATACGCGAGTACGAGGATCTTCTTCAGGATATCTATTCCGCCGCGATCATTGAGCGCCGTAGGAACGAGAAAACCTACCCCTGGGAGGATCTCAAAAAGAAATTGATCGAAGATGGCATCCTATCGCATTGAATACGCCAAAGGTGTCGACAAGGATCTCCGAAAAATTCCTACCAAGACCGCCGACCGCATCGCGAGAGCCATCGATAAACTCGCATCAGAACCCCGGCCTGCTGGCAGCGTAAAGCTTGTTGGGTTCGACATAGAATACCGCATCCGGGCAGGAACCTACCGGATAATCTACCAGATCCACGACTCCGTTCTTGTTGTGCTCGTCATCGAGATTGGCCACCGCAAAGACATATACCGCTAATATGACCACCACCGATGAAGAATACGCCGAACTGGGCAAGGAAGTAAAAGTCTCCGAGATTGACGGCGAACTGCGCAATCTCTGGGAGCAGGACGACGCCCGGACGAACGCGTCGCTGATGAACTTGGTGGTCTATACCGAGCGGAAAGACGGCTTGCTGGAGAACTCCCGCATCATCAGCGACCTCACCCGGGACAACGCCTGCCGCGCCATCCTGGTGGAGATCAACCGCGATGAGGAGGCCAGCCTCCGTGCCTGGATCACCGCCCACTGCCACCTATCCCACGGCCAGAAATCCGTTTGCTGTGAGCAGATTTCCTTCCGGCTCACGGGTCGTGTCACCGGCCGCTTCCGCAACACGGTTTTCTCCCACCTCAACTCCGACCTTCCGCTGATCTTCTGGTGGCAGGGCGGGCTTTCCGAGGTGCTCACCGAGCGCCTTGCCAGCGTCATCGACAGACTGATCGTCGACAGCTCGAGCTGGGGCGACGATGTCAAATCAGCCTTCGCGAGGATCAGCCACGTCGCAAACGGCAATACCTCACTTGTGGTGCAGGATCTTGCATGGACACGCTGCTGGCAATTCCGGGTCGGCATGGCGGCGCTCTTCGATGATCCGGTTGCCCAAGGCGCATTAGAGAAAATCGACAAGATCCGCATTTGCCATGCCCCGCCGAACCGCAACACCGCACTCCAACTCCTTGCCTGGCTCTCCGTCCAAGCGGGATGGGAAATCGCGGGGAAACGGCATTTCGAAACGAAGGAGGGACAGCGAATCGAGGTGGAAATCGAAAGCTCCGAAGACTCCGCCCCGCTCGGGCTCGTCGAGCTTTCATCCGAGGATACCACTGTCCGCATCAGCAGGGAAAAAGACTCCACTCACCTCCTCCGCGAGATCGTATCCGGCGATTACCACGTCAGCTCGCTGTCCCCGGCGGATCCGGAGGCTTCCGCCGATCTCGTCGCCCAGCAGCTTGCGCGTGGCGGTAAGAATTCGCTTTTCCTGAAAGTCCTGCCGGTGTTCCTAGAGCTGTTGTAGTGACGGCTCGCGGCTTGGAGTTTCCCCGGGAAATTTCACGAATTGTGCAATACCCGGGAGTTATTGCTCGTTGAGAGTGGCTAGAGTTTTCATAAACTACCGAAAATGAATCCTGACAAGCAATCCCGCAGAAAATTCCTCACCGCCGCCGGTGGCACCGCCGCCATTGCTTCCTTCCCGAATGTCCTGCGCGCGCAGGGCGCAGGTAACAAAGAGACACTGAAGATCGGACTCATCGGTTGCGGTGGCCGTGGCACGGGCGCCGCCAGCCAGGCGCTCACCGCGGATCCGAACGTCAAGCTGTGGGCGATCGGCGATGCCTTCGAGTCCCAGATCGGCGTGGCTTTGAAAGGCCTTAAGAAATTCGGTGGTAAGGTGGATGTCCCTGCGGAGCGCCAGTTTTCCGGGCTGGATGCTTATCAGAAGGTCATCGATAGCGGCGTGGATGTCGTCCTGCTCACAACTCCCCCGGGATACCGTCCGATGCATATCCGCGCCGCGGTTGAGGCCGGGAAACACATTTTTGCAGAGAAGCCGATGGCGGTCGATGTGGCCGGCCTGAAATCAGTGCTGGAATCCGCCAAGATGGCGAAGGCGAAAGGCACCACCATCCAGCACGGTTACTGCTGGCGCTTCTCGCCGAACACCCGCGAGGGCTACGGCAAACTCCTCTCCGGCGAACTCGGCAGGGTTGTATCGGTGTATGGCACCTACCTTGCGAATGTTCCGAAGCCCTCCACCGACGTTAGCCAGCGCAACCCTGCATGGGGCGATGTTGAGTGGCAACTCCGCAACTGGATGGCGCACCAATGGCTTTCCGCAGGGCCGCTTCTTGAGCAGGGCATCCACACCGTCGACAAGATCGGCTGGGCGATGGGCGACCTCGCCCCGATCGCCGCTCGCGCTTCCGGCGGCCGCTGCCAGCGCGATGACGACGGCAATGTCTGGGATCACTACGATGTCGTCTATGAATATCCGGGCGGCATCATCTGCCACGTTTCCGAGCGGCAGTTGAAGAACGCCTTCTCCGAGGTGGTGGACCGCGTTTTCTGTGAGAACGGGACGCTTGAAGCCCCGAGCCGCGTGCTCACCAAGGACAAGAGTGGAGAGATCACATGGACTTACCGGGGCAAGCCCGAGAACATGTATCAAGTTTGCCACAACGAGTGGTTTGCGGCCATCCGCGCGGGCAAGGAACTCAATGCCGGCGACTTCATGGTCAACAGCACCATGCTCGGTATGCTGGGTCGCGAGGCCGCGCACTCCGGGAAGCGTATCACCTGGGAGCAGATGTGGGCTTCCAATCAGGATCTCGCACCGGACACCTTGCAGCTGGCTGATAAATACGTAGAAGCCCCGGTTCCCGTTCCCGGAGTATACAAGTTCGGCTAACGTTGATGCCGAACCGAAGGTGGAGGATTACGCCGTCGAGAAACCCAAAATCGTCGCCGAACTACAGGTTCTCCATGAAAAATGGTAGCGCGGTGTTGGCGCCATTTCACCGTAAAAGTAGGGCCGGTGGGACTTGAACCCACGACCAAAGGATTATGAGTCCCCTGCTCTAACCAACTGAGCTACAGCCCCGATAAGGGATCGTGACGATTTTCTGGTTGTTTGTCACCCCTTCTTGCCACACCGTGCTTTGAACAAATAAGAACAAAGCACGACATATGACTCCAGAAAGAAAACCCACCCGTAAGAGTAAGGTCACTCGCCTGAAGCGCTCGAAATTGGAGAACCTGTTTCGTCACGCCAACGGAATATATTGGGTGCGAGCAAAGGTCAATGGGAAGTCTGTGGAGCGCAGCCTCCGGACGACTGACTACAATTTGGCCGCCACGCTGCTGCCCGAGACACTGAGGGAAATAAAGGGAGCCAGTGAAGCTCATAAGGCTGACTCGCTGGTCGGCGCTCTCCAGTCCGAGGCGGATCGTGATAACCCGGATCTGGAGCCTGCCACCCGTCACTACTACCAGCAGATAGCCAAGAGCATCATTGATACCTTGCCACCGCATCTTGCTGAAAAGCGCCTTCCTCAGGTCACCGTGGGCGATTTGAGGGCTTGGCGGGATGTCTATGCGGCCAAGGCCAGCAAGACCCGACACAACGGCGCTCTGGCGCTACTGCGGCGTGTCTGGAACCGCGCCCTGGAACGCAGGGAAGTCGCATCAAATCCGGTCGACGGATTAAAACGGCTAAAGCCTGTCCAACGCCATTGGTATCCACCGACAAAGGAGAAGTTTGCGGAGATCGTGGAGTCGATCAGGAGCCAGGGAAAAAGGTATTCGAAAGCCAGTGCCATGGCGGTTGAGTTCCTTGCCTACTCGGGCATGAGAATCTCGGAAGCGCAGAAGGTCAAATGGGACGACATCCGCGACGGACACATCGTCCGTCGGATCGCCAAGAACTCCGGCATTGGGAAGATCCCGCTGATCCCCGCTGCCATCTCCTTGCTGGAACGCGTGAAAGCATCAGGTCTGCCTTGTGAGTCCGATGACACGATTATGTTCGTAAAAAGCCCTAGGTTTGCTCTTGAGGGTGCGTGTGAACGCCTCGGCATAGAGCATCTCCGTATTCACGATCTGCGTCATATTTTTGCGACTCGGTGCCTTGAGAGTGGAGTGGACTTTCCCACGCTGGCGGGATGGCTCGGCCATAAGGACGGCGGCATACTCGCCGCTCAGGTCTATGGTCACCTGATTCCTGACCACTCATCCAAACAAGCCGGAAAGGTTCAGGCATGAAGTCTGAAAAGCCGAAGGAAGCGAAAGCACGTTTTACCAAACTCGATCCAAGCAAACTTCCGATCACCCGATTCTGGAACGCTTGCCGGAGCCTTGCCATTATGCCGCTAGGCGATTGGGAGCAGGCGATAACGGGGATTTATGCAGAGAAATTCAAAGACAGTCTCCCGCTGGAGGCAGCTCATATGGTTTTTGAAAACTTCAAAGCCCAAATACTTGCGGAACACTACCGGCTCGCCCGTTCCGTTCAGCCACTCGGAAGCAACCTCGATCCGCTGGCGGCGGCCATTGGAGCCGTCCGGTCACGCGATCCACGCTACGCCAAACTTGCCGCTGAACACATCGGTAACGTTGCCATCAAGGCATTTGAAAACGGGGACAAAGCGACCCTCGCGAGAATCCAAAAGCTCTCGGCGGTAAAACTTCCCAACCACCGTAACTTCCAGGTCTGGATCGCGATTGAGGAATACATGCGCAAGACCCCAGGAACGCCGGATGCTCCCATGCCCACCACGGCTGATATCAGGCGTCATGTCGTCAAGCACGCCGGGAACGAATCGTTTTCCAAGCTACCGGGCACGAAAGACAACAAAGGTTGGACACGGTTGTGGGAAGACTCCGGGGCAGGTTTGATCATCCCCAAAGGCGTCAGGGGAAAGAATGCCTAGGCAAGCTATTTGAGCTGAGAAAGGCAGCATTGAATATTTTCTTGGCGTAGATGTCGGAACTCACTTGTATTCAACATGTTATGTATAGGTATAATCCTTATTATGCATAGGCATTATCAGGCTGTTTTATTGCATATTTGCCGTTCCAAATAATGCAACGTCATGGCACTCTAACGGCCATGAAACAACATAACAACACAACCTGCCGTCAGGCATACACGCTCCAAGAGATGGCTCAGATCTTTGGAAAGCACCGCTCTTGGGCATACCGCATGGTTCGGGAGGGAAGGATCAAGACCATCACCGGATTTGGTGCCCAGCTCGTTCCCGCCCACGAGATCGACCGCATCCTCGGTGCTACTCCTCAGTCTTCTAGTAGCGATGCATTAACCCCAAAGCATTCACTCACTCCTAACCTGTAAAACGACAAACCCCCGCTGTAGCGAGGGCGTCGTTTGGAGCACCTGATAGTGCTTACAGGCTACACTCAGACCGCAGCGGAAACAACGAAATTGTTTCCTATGAAACCATCAAAATCACCTGAATTCGACCGCACGCAACGTAATCCAATCCAACCTCTCGAACGGATCAACCATCCACCACATTCCCAAAGCGAGGGTTTTGGGGGTAATGACGGTATTGACGATTGGGGGTTGGATGAAAATCCATTTCCAATCGAGTGTCTGCCGGGTATCGCTGGCGAGATTGCAAGGGAGATTGCCCGCGTCACCACCTGCCAAAACAAGTCTCTTGCGGCAACGACAGTGCTTGGCATCCTCTCTGCGTCTATTGGCGCATCTCTGGAGGTCACTACTGGACCCAACCGGAAGACCCGAGCAAACCTCTTCATTCTCGCCGTTGCTCAATCGGGAACAGGTAAGTCGGAGAACTTTCAGCTAGCTGCCAAGCCATTAGACTCCATTGAGGCAGCCGCGATGAAGATTTGGGAAGAGACCCAAGAACCCGAAATTCGCAGTATGATCTCCATTCTGGAAGCCCGTTCCAAGAAACTCACGAACAATGCGGCTAATGCCACGGAGTCCGTATCGAGAAAGCGACTCTCAGAAGAGCTAAGGGAGGTTGAAACAGATCGTAAGAATCAGCTCCGCAAACTTGCTGCACGCCCCTGCTTTAGAGTTGGAGACATTACAAAGGAAGCGCTGGCTATCCTCATACAGGCGCAGCCCGGGGAAGCTATTTCCAGCATGTCACCAGAGGCACGAGGCATTGTGTCGATTATAAATGGAAGATACTCGTCCGGAGACGACATTGACTTCTACTGCGCTGGCTACTCAGGAGACTCCATCAAAGTTGATCGTGTCAAAAATGAAAATACGATCTTTCTTGGGAGACCATGTCTGTCGGTTGTGTGGATGGTTCAGCCAGACGTTGTCATTACCGCACTCTCGCAACCAGCCATGTCGGATTCAGGACTTCTCGCAAGGTTCATCATGTTTGATTCCTATGCAGAGGCTCAGGAGCGATTGCTTGATGCCACTCCGATATTACCATCCGTTACAGCTCGCTGGCAGGAATTGATCGTGAGTTTATGCGCCTTACGCTCTGCCGATGAATCTGC
>CAJQKQ010000139.1 GCA_905478925.1 uncultured Verrucomicrobiales bacterium | reverse complement strand
GAAACACTGCGGGCAACAAGGTTTGCTTAAGGAACAAGCGCGTCCTGGCCTCTCCGTACATGTTGCAATAGATACCGAAACGCTGCTGATACTGGCCGGTCAACAAACCCATCCGAGAGGCCACGCAGATCGGGGCGGTGACGTAGGCATCGGTGAACAAAGTACCCTCTTGGGCGAGGCGATCGATATTGGGTGTGGGAATCTCCGATTTCCCGAACTTCGGCAGGTCCGAGTAGCCCATGTCATCGGAGAAAATGAGCACCACGTTGGGGCTGCCAGCGATATCATTTCGTATGGTGTCGGGGAAGGAATCGGACTTGTCCTTGCTTTGGATCACTTGAAGTTCGTGACGCAGTTTTTTCACGATTTCCGGGTGACTTTCCCAAAGATCCTGTTTCTCGAAAGGATCGTTTGAGATATTGAAGAGTTGGCCGATGTCCGGATCATCCTTCGGTGTCCCTGTCGGTGGTGGGCCACCATAGGGTTTGGCTGGATGTCCGCCAGTCCACTTAGTCCCAAAAACTGCTTTCCAATCCCCTTTCCGCAAGGTCAGGAAGCCACCGTAAGAGGCGGTCACCAAAGCGGGGCGCTTGGCGATACCCTTCTTATTCTGAAGCCAAACCGGCAGCATGTTGTAGCTGTCAGGTCCTTGCCCATCGGGCAACGGGCTTCCACATAGAGCAGCTACCGTCGCGAAAACATCCGTCAGACCGAACAGATGATTAGAGCTTACCCCAGCCGGCACGTGACCGGGCCAACGGGCCAGAAACGGAACTCGCGTCCCGCCGTCCCAGACACAGGTTTTCACACCACGATATGGGCCGGTCGGTTCATGGTTCTTTGCCCGGGCAAGCGGACTGTTAAGGGGGCCGTTGTCGGCAGTGAAGATGACCAGTGTATCTTCCTCAATATTCATTTGATCAAGCGCGGCAAGAATCTTACCGACACTCTCATTGGCCCACAGAATCTTGTCTTCGCGCATGGTCATACCGTTTTTACCTACGTACCGTTGCGGAACTTCCACTGCACCGTGAATCGCATTAAGCGGCAGGTAGACGAAGAACGGGGCGTCCGCGTGAGCCTGTCTGTGCGACGTCATGAAACTGATCGCTTTCTCCACATACAGGTCATCGACAACGTCTCGGGCACAGGCTGGATCACGCAGCTGGCCTTTCGGGTCACGCTTGGGTACTCCAACAACCCGATCGTCTTCGATGAAGAAGGGCAACCTGCTGCAGTTGGAAGGTGTTCCGAAATAGGTGTCGAAGCCGACGTCGGTGGGGCCGTTCTTGAAGGGCTTAGTATGATCGATCCCGTCCTGGACTTTCATGGCTTCCCTGAAATCCCTCGTCTGCCAATGAGAAAGCCACTTTTCCGAGTCACCTTCGACAGGTGTCCAGTCGAGACCAAGATGCCATTTGCCAAAGCCGCCGGTGCGATAGCCCTGGGATTTCAGGTACGACGCAATAGTCATTCGGTCCCCACGGATCATGGCGGGTGCGTAATAGGCCAAAACTTCCTTCTGCAGGTACGAACGCCAAGGGTAGCGCCCAGCGAGCAACCCGTAGCGCGTGGGCGTGCACACTGCCGAAGGAGTATGGGCGTTGGTTAGGCGAATCCCTTCATTGGCGATTCGATCGATGGCCGGTGTTTTAAGCGGTGAATCGGGGTTATTGCAACTTGCGTCCCCCCAGCCAAAATCATCGGCAAGGATCAGTATAATGTTTGGCAACTTTTTTCCGTCCGCCGTTATCCGATCGATGCTGGAGGTTTTAGGATCGTCGGGTTCATGCCCTCGCCCACCCTCGGCTTTGCCAGGCACGGTGCTATTATTGTTTTTTGCATCTTTTTTTTGGATTTTTGGCACAGTCTTTTTTGCCGGGGCCGCTTTCCTTGGTCGGACTTTCTTCACGGTCTTCCAGGTCATGCCGTCGTTCGACACCAGGATATCAAAGGAGTTCAGCAAGCGCGCACGCAGTTTCCCTTCGCGATCCCGCGAGAGGACGACCCGATTGATTTTTGCGGTCTTCGCCAGCTCGATTTGGGCCCAACCCGTATTTTTTGCCGGAATCCAGCTACGCCCGTTGCCATAAACACCATCGTTGAGGAACCCGATCTGATGCTTGTACGCATAGCCAGGCAGCAACGAAGATGCCGTAGCTTTTCCAGTTAGGGCGAGGTTTGTTTTCTCACCAGGGACAAAGATCTCGAACTCATCGATACAGGGCTGCCCTTTTGAGCCGGGTAAGATGTTCACCCGTACGAACTGTGCATCGACTGCGTTGAACCGAAATACGTTTGGCTTTTCGGGATCAAAGCGGTGCATGATCTCAAGGGCAAGGGTAGCCATGTCATCTTCCAAGGCAACCGGATCATTGGAGGCACCCGGGTGATCGAGCATGTAGGCAAGCAAGTGATTCATTTCATCGGGTGACTGAACCAAGCCTGCCGGCATCATGGATTGATGACTTGTGGCGCGCTTGGCAATCTGGGCCCCGGCCAGTTTTATCACCGCACCCGTGATGATGCGCAAATCGATTTCGTCGCCATCCTTTTCGATAAAACCGACATGAACCGATTTATCCTTCATGGTCAGAGTGGTGGGATGGAAATTAGGCGAAACAAAACGATTTGGGAGAAGGATCGACTCGGCCAAGTATTGGGGGGAGAAACGCGTATGCACATCCACGAGCGATGGACCGATACTGCCCCCCTTGCCATCATCCGGAGCCAAGTGACAGGCGATGCAACCCCGGTCGGTGAACAGCTTCTTACCCGTCTCCGCCTTGCCTTTGCCGTAGGCGGTGTTCCAGTCCATGCCGGCAAAGGCAGGTGGAATCTTGTCGTTGCTGGATAAGGTAGCGGTCTCGAGGGCCCGCAAAGCTTTTTTTTGGGCGCGGGCGTTCTGCGATGCTTTCGATTTGGACCCCAACTCGACACCGGCGCTCTTGAGAATGGTCAGGACCTTCGGGTCGAACTCGCTATTCTTCAGAAAGAACAATTGGACCGCGGCAGGAAGTTGGACGCTTGGGGACGAGTCGTCCAGGGCCTTGGCAAGAAGAGCAACATGCGGGGCGACTTCCTTCCTGTTGCCTTCGTCCTTCCACCATTCGGACGGCATGTAAATGAAGATCGGTTTGCCTAGGTCGGTCAGCTTGATCGGACCGTCCGCTTGGGCGAAGGACATTTGGTTTGGTCGTGCCAATTCACGAACCTTGGGAAAATTGGTAGTCGACTCGATGGCATGCCAGATGTGGAAACCAGCGGCATTCACGGCCCCCTGGCGGACGAGCTCGGATTCATCCGAAGCCCAGCGAGTCAGTTCGGGAGCCGATGCTCGGCGGGCCAACAATTGCGCGGCGGACTGCCGGACGAAGGCATCTGGATCTGCGGCAAGGCGAACAATGGTCTCCGGCAGCTTGGCATCCGGGACTGCATGCAGATATTCCAAGAGGGCGTGCCGAAGTCCCGGCGACGTCGTCGTGGCCAGGATCTTCTCCACCTCGAGGTGTTCAAACTTAGAGGGAAACTCCGCCATTACCCGAATCGCCAGTTCGCTGACCGGCTCACCACTGACTGCAAGCTTTCGTATGCGCTTCACGGATGCATCATCCCCATGAGCCGCGGCCAAATAGATGAGGGAGCTCAAATTTGCGGCGTTGGGCGGCGCTTTCAAAAATCGCTCGGCTGCTTGCTTCAGGACAGGACCACGGCGGCGCAGGATTTCCTGGTGGGCCTTGTAGCGAACAGCCCATGACTGATCGAGCAACTCAACGA
This sequence comes from uncultured Verrucomicrobiales bacterium, assembly GCA_905478925.1. Taxonomy (GTDB): domain Bacteria; phylum Verrucomicrobiota; class Verrucomicrobiia; order Verrucomicrobiales; family Akkermansiaceae; genus Luteolibacter. The sequence continues at coordinate 2,330 of CAJQKQ010000139.1, read as the reverse complement.
GGTTGGATTTGCTGAGATCCGCAATTGCCCCAGGAGATTTCGGTGAGATCAACAACAAGTCGGTCTGGCGTACCGGAGAACCCTCGTTACCCTGCATATAGCAAACGGATACGACCATGCGTCCATCGTTCAAGGGGGTGATGGAAACCGGGCGGCGCAAACCGTCGCCTCGAAGAAAGAAATCGGTTGGGGCGGCAAACCCGGCCCCGTTGGCGGAGATCGCATGTCGACTAACCGTCCGGTTTCCCCAGTTGGCGACCAGTACGGCGCCGTCGAGCCAACATTGTCCGACCGGAACGTCCAGCTCCAGGTTGACCACCGGCAACAAGTCACGACGCTTCGGACTTTGACGGGCCGACCATCCCCGCACCCAGCCATGCCAGGAGTGACGCGGGGCATAAACCAGCTTGCCGGGTGACGCAGCAGCCCCTTCCTGGTCATTGTCGTTCGCAAACAAACGCCAGTTCGGATCGAAGGATATCCCGCAACTATTGCGCAAACCGCTGGCGTGAACGGTCAGGGAGTGATCCTCCAGACGATAACGAAATACGGCCCCCACCCCGGTATACGGTACTTCCTTGTTGTCCGGCCCGACGTAAAAGGTCCAATGCCACAAGTGATCCGGACGCGAGCGGTCCCAGTGCATGTGCGGTTGCGGGTCCCCCATGGACAGGAACAAGTCGCCGGTCGGCCCAAATTCCATCCCGTGGAGGCCTTGATGGTAGTGACCCTGAGGTTTCCCCCACAACAATTTTTCAGGTTTCAGGTTGCTCCGCCGGGTGACCGCGTCGGGCATTCGGTAGAGCGCCGTGTTGGTCAGCACAAAGAGGTCATTGCCATAGACCTCGAGGTCATACAGCCAGGAATCTTTAGGGAAGCGGTACAACTCCCGGCGCGGTTCGAAACCACCGTCCGCTGTTGGTTCGTAGACGTACAACGCCTCGCGACAACCAACGAATAGACGCCCGGACAAGTCCATCGTTTGGCTGATAAAGAACTCCTTCTCATCGCTGTCGATGAACTCCACATTCAAGGATTTGTCGGCCAAATGAATGCCGGGTACCTCGCCCGATGCACCGAATACAACCAGACAGAAGGAAAGAAGGTGGAAGAAACGATGGGGCATAAGAGAATGTTTTTGTGAATGAATTACTTTACTAGGGTTTACCCGATGAAGAATTCTAACGGCTTAAAGCAGGAAAAGTTACGCAGCTAGAACAAATGTCGCTTTGGCTCTCACTTTTTCTTCCCGCCAAAACGCTTGGCTGAGTAACCCGCGTCCGCTCGCTTGGCCTCAAGCTGAGCCTTCAATTTTTTGAGCGGCTTGTCATAGTTGGGATCTCCGGCGAGGTTGGTGAATTCGCCGGGATCTTTCCTTAGGTCATACAATTCCATGCCTTTGGCGCCAAAGCCCCACTGCGTAAAACGCCAGTCGTGGGTGCGGATCGATTCTCCGCCACTCCGGCTTATGGTGAAGGCAAGATCTTTTTTCCAGTCATCGGAAGAAGGATTTTTAAGAAGCGGCAACATGCTTTGACCTTGCAGATTCTTCGGGGCCTTCAAACCGCTGAGGTCCGCAAGAGTTGGATAAAGGTCTATGAGCTCGGTAATATGCTTGGTCGCTTTGCCGCGGTGCTTGTTCATCCATGGAACTCGGACGATGAAGGGGACGCGGGTAGATTCCTCGAACAAGTGCTGTTTTTGAAACTTGTCATGCTCTCCCAGCAGGTAGCCATGATCGCTGGTGAATACTACGATGGTGTTATCCGACAATCCCAGTTCCTCGAGCGCATCCAGTACCCGGCCAACCTGGGCATCCATGTAGGATATGCTCGCATAGTAGGCCTCGAGCAAGCCCTTGTGCAGTTCAGGCGTGACTCCGTAGGAGGTGCTGTTGCGCTTATAGTCGCGAATAATCTCCGGCACGTCTTCAAGGTCGTTTTCCGGTACTACGGGGGCGATCATCGCGTCGCGGTCATAGCGGTCAAAATATTTTGCCGGGGCAACCAAGGGCACGTGTGGCCGTACAAAGCCGCAGGCGAGAAAAAAGGGTTTGTCCTTGTGGCGCTTGAGGAAGTCGATGGCGTGGCTGGCGGCCATCCCGTCGGCATGTGACAAATCATCGCCTTCGGCCACGACGCCGGTAAACGACTGAGAACTTTTGTTCTTGGGAGACCAGTTCGTCTTTTCGCCGGGCGCATTTTGTTCAGGTGCCTTGATATTGACGGCCTCATCCCAGGAATGCGGATCATCTCGCGTGGCAGTTCCGGCAATGATCTCAGGCGGAATGCCCATGTGGTAAATCTTACTGACACGCCCGACCCGGTAAC
>CAJQKQ010000138.1 GCA_905478925.1 uncultured Verrucomicrobiales bacterium | reverse complement strand
GGTCTCATTCCTTCCTGATGTCCTGTTTTTGTATCAATGATCCGAAAAATCCTCCTTTTTGTGCCTTCTGTGCCTTTTGTGGCGAAAATTCTCCCTAACTTGATCGCCCTGTGGACTTGGTGAACTTTTCTTACTTGGCGGTTCAATCTCTTGAAAAATCCCTAACCTAGGCGCCCTGCTCACTCCCTCCAGAGCCAGCGCATCGCATCCGGGAAAATCGCGCCCATGCGCTTGCCGACGAGCGGGAGGATCTCATCGATGAGAAACGTCGCGTAGTCGGCGGATTCCCTGGAGCACCGCGACCAAATTCCAAATAACCAAAATGCCGATTTCGTGTAGTTATTTCCGCGCAAGCACGCTAAAACCAGCCTAGCGATGCCCGCCGATTACCACTCCCACACACCCCTGTGCAAACACGCCACCGGCACGCCGGAGGAATACGTGGAGGCTGCGGTCGCCGCCGGACTAGACGAATACGGCATCTCCGACCACGCCCCCTGCCGCCCGGAACCCTTCGATGACTGGCGGATGCTGGAGAGTAAACTACCGGAATATTTCGACTGGATCGCCCGCGCAAAGCAGGCAGCCGGCGACCGCATCAAAATCCGCGCTGGGCTGGAGTGCGACTGGATCAAGGGTTGCGAGGGCTTCATCGACGAGCTGGCCGGGAAATACGATTGGGACTACCTGATCGGCTCCGTCCACTACCTCGGCAGCTGGGATTTCGATAACCCGAAATGGCTCGGAAAATGGGCGGAGACCGATGTCGATGCCGTCTGGACGGAGTATTGGAAAACCTACGCAGATATGGCCGAGAGCGGACTCTTCGATATCCTCGCCCACCCAGATCTGGTGAAGAAATTCTCCTACGCCCCCGAGGGCGATCTCGACCGCTTCTATGATCCCGCCATCGAGGCCATCGCCGCCAATGGCTCGGTCATCGAGCTGAACACCGCCGGCTGGCACAAGCCCTGCGCGGAAGCCTACCCCGCCCCGCGCTTCCTAGAGCTCGCCGCCTCCGCCGGCATCGGGCTGGTCATTTCCTCCGACGCCCACGCACCCGCCGAAGTCGCCCGCGATTTCCCAAAAGCCCGCAAGCTCGCCCTCGCCGCCGGCTACCGCGAAACACAGCTCTTCAAGAATCGCCAGCGGAGCACCGAACTCCTTTAAGATTCACCGCAGAGGCGCAGAGGTCGCAAAGCCACTTCTCTATAAACCTATGAAACAATTCTTCCTCCGCGTCCCTTTGCTATCTCTGCGCCTTTGCGGTGAAAAACTCTTTCTCAATGTCCCAGCAAAAGTTTCAATAGCCCCATGAAAGCCTACCACGCCCTCCTCCGCGACGTCCTCGAAAACGGCGAAGAGCGCGGCGACCGCACCGGCACCGGCACGCTCTCCGTCTTCGGCAGGCAGGCACGCTACGACCTGCGTGAGGGTTTCCCCTGCGTGACCACCAAAAAGCTCCACCTCCGCTCCATCATCCACGAGCTGCTGTGGTTCCTGAAAGGCGAGACAAACATCGCCTACCTCAAGGAGAACGGTGTCACCATCTGGGACGAATGGGCGGACGAAACCGGCGAGCTCGGCCCCGTCTACGGAAAGCAATGGCGGCGCTGGGAAAGCGGCGAGGGAACCGTCATCGACCAGATCGCCCTGCTCATCGACGGCCTCAAGGGCAACCCCCAGTCCCGCCGCCATATCGTATCCGCATGGAACGTCGGCGACGTGCCGGACATGGCGCTGCCGCCCTGCCACCTGCTGTTCCAGTTCTACGTCCACGAGGCCAGGGACGGCGGCAAACCCGGCCTCTCCTGCCAGCTCTATCAGCGCAGTGCGGATCTTTTCCTCGGAGTCCCATTCAACATCGCCTCCTACGCCCTGCTCACCCACCTCGTCGCCCAGGTCTGTGGCTACGAGCCGCGCGATTTCGTCCACACCTTCGGCGATCTCCACCTCTACAGCAATCACCTCGACCAAGCACGCCTCCAGCTCACCCGCGAGCCGCGCGCCCTCCCCACCCTACATCTCAATCCCGAGATAAAAACCATCGACGGCTTCCGCTTCGAGGACATTTCCCTCGAAGGCTACGATCCCCACCCGACGATCAAAGCCCCCATCGCCATCTGACGGAGCGCCGACGTCCGTCGGCGAGTCCATCAACACGGATCACACGGCACCAGCCACTTCTCATGCCCCACCTCACCGCCATCGTCGCCATGGATCCCAACCGCCTCATCGGCGCGGATGGAAAACTCCCGTGGCACCTCCCCGAGGATCTCGCGTTTTTCAAGAAAACCACCCTCGGCCACCCCATACTCATGGGCAGGAAAACCTTCGAGTCCATCGGCCGGCCCCTGCCGAAACGGAAGAACATCGTCCTCACCCGCGATGAAACATGGTCTCACGAAGGCGTCGAGGTCATCCACAGCCCCGATGCCATCGCGAAAATGGAAGGCCCGATCTTCATTATCGGCGGCGCGGAAATCTACCGAGCCCTCTCCCCACTCATCGACGAATGGCTCGTCAGCCACGTCCACCACTCCTACCAAGGCGACACCTATCTCGCCCCCTTCGAAATCGACTTCCCCAAATCCGAGGAAGCCGAAGGCCACGAGACCTTCACGGTGAAGCGCTACCTCCGCAGCTGAGATCACACATTTCCATCACGCCATTCTTGACGCAACCCCCATCCTATGGTTCAAACCCCCTCGACCTGCTTGATTTCACGGAACGGTGGCTGAGTGGTCTAAAGTACTCCCTTGCTAAGGGAGCGTAGGGGTGACTCTACCGGGGGTTCGAATCCCCCCCGTTCCGCCATTCAAAAAGACTCCCATCCGGGGGGGGCTTTTTTTCGGCCGGAAGGCGAGGATGAGAACCCCTGCGAAGCAAAGGGTTTGAACGCAGGAGCAAGCTTCGCGAGCAACGCATTCCCTACGCAAAGCGGACTTCGGCATAGACGAAGCGCAGCACAGTCAATCCCCCCCGTTCCGCCATCTGGTCGGTTGTCACCGATTTCGCTGCTTCTTGCTTACTCATGGGAGTCTGTAAGTCTCTGGTTTCGAGATGTCTCGCATAGAGGCGCACCGTTGACGGTCTGTTTGTTGGAAATGCGTTTGAACCCGGATTCCTTTCTGTCGCGGATCGCCTGGGTTTGAACCCACGCTAGTTCCTGGCATGGCAGGTCGGCGTCGTGGATCTCGGTCATGGTCGTCATTGGGCGTCCTCATCATCAGCCGAGCGGAGCGAGACAGAGCGCCGGAGGCGGCCCGGAGGGCGAGGCCGGGGGGCCTCGTCAATCCATTCGATCAGACCTTCGGAACTGGTCGAACAAGGGCGACTCCTCTGGTTTCCAAGGCTCCATGTTGTATCTGGTTTTGGGGTCAGCCCTCGCATTTTAACATCGTTTCCAACTCTTCAAGCAGGGCGCCCAAGATGGCGCATTGCATTCCCTAGCGGCAATAGTGTAAACCCTTGCCCGTTAGCCACAAGAGTCCCTCGGGCCGCGGACACGGACTGCGGGCTAGCCAATCAATTAAACCCTTCCTCACCGCTTTCCATGCCTATCCCCAAGTTCCTCCTCAAGGAATCCATCATCGCCAAGCCAGGCTTCAACCGCTGGCTTGTGCCTCCCGCCTCTATCGCCATCCACCTCTGCATTGGCTCCGTCTATGCTTGGAGCGTCTTCAACATTCCCCTTTCCAGAGAGTTCGGTGTCGTCGGTTCTGCTGCTGGCGACTGGGATTTCAGCAACATCATCTGGGTCTTCAGCATCGCGATTGTTTTCCTCGGCCTCGCCGCGGCGATCGCCGGGCGCTGGTTGGAAAAGGTCGGACCACGGTGCGTGGGTGTCACCGCCGCCTTACTCTGGGGTGGTGGATTTCTCATCGGCGCACTCGGCATCAAATTCCACAGCCTGCCGCTTCTCTACTTTGGCTATGGCGTCCTCGGTGGCTGCGGATTGGGACTCGGCTACGTCTCTCCTGTCAGCACGCTCATCAAGTGGTTTCCCGACCGCCGGGGAATGGCCACTGGAATGGCCATCATGGGCTTCGGAGGTGGAGCCATGATCGGCGGCCCGATCAAACGCAAACTCCTAGAGTTCTTCTCATCCGCCCCAGAGCGTCTTGGAGCCGAAGGAGAAATCACTCTCCTCACCGAAAGCGGTGTCCGCTACGCCGAGACTGCCACCGGGAAACTAGAAGTCATCGTCGCATCCGCCGCCGATGTTGCGCCGTTCGGCAGTGACTTGCTCCCCGGCATCTACGCAGTCGGCACCGGCGACACCGGCACGTTTATGACATTTTTCACCTTGGGAGTCAGCTACCTCATCGTCATGCTCATCGCCTCGTTTTGCTACCGGGTTCCTGCCGAAGGCTGGCTTCCAGAAGGCTGGTCGCCTCCCTCCGGCGAAAAAGCCAAGGGCATGATCTCACAAAATGATGTCGGCATCAGCCGAGCCACCTCCACCCCTCAATTCATTCTTCTCTGGATTGTCCTTTGCATGAATGTCACCGCGGGCATCGGCGTCATTGGCGTTGCCAAAACAATGATTGGTGAAATTTTTGGCCCCAGCCTCAGCGCAGAAGCGCGGGAAGGTTTCTTCTTCGTCAACTACGTCGCCATGATCTCCGTATTCAATATGGTCGGCCGCTTCTTCTGGGCCAGCATCTCGGATTGGATTGGCCGCAAGCCGACTTACACGATCTTCTTCGTCCTCGGCTGCGCTCTTTACCTCTCCATCCCATGGGCCGCAGCAAATGCCGGAGCTTCCACCATGTCCGCTTCATTCATCGGCTTCTATGCCGCGACGATGATCATCTTCACCATGTATGGAGGCGGCTTTGCCACCATCCCGGCCTACCTCGCTGACCTCTTCGGCTCCAAATACGTCGGCGCCATCCATGGTCGGCTTCTCACCGCATGGAGCACCGCCGGTGTGCTCGGACCATTGGCCATCGCCAAGCTCCGGGACTCATCCATCTCCAACTCGATCTCCGATCTTGTTCAGAAAATCGAGCCGGCCGCATTCCTTGAAAAATTCGGAGCCCCGATCGAAAAGCTCGACGAGCTCGTCAAAGCCAAGACAGTCACCGTCCAGAAGCTCATGGAGATCGCTCCCGAAGGCACCATCGACCCGACCCCCAGTCTCTACAACACGACCATGTACACCATGGCGGCTCTTCTCGTCATCGGCTTCATCGCCAATGCATTCGTCAAGCCTGTCGACTCCAAACATCACATCTAAAAAAAACACCAAACCCAAACCAACAACATGAAACTACACACAACCAAAGCCTCTCTAGGGGTGATACTTGGGCTCGGCCTCGGCCTCGGGCTTGCTCCCGCGCAAGACGCGAACAACATGATTCCGCAAAGCATCGATAAGGTGATTCAGCCCGGACAAAAGAAGCTCCCCAAACCAGTTTCCATTCAAATGATCAAAATCGCGGACGACCTCATCGACCCGATCAACGTCGTCAGCCCGAAAGACGGCACCGGCCGGCTTTTCGTCATCGAGCGTGATGGCTATGTGCGCATCATCGACAAAGAAGGAGAAATTCAGCCGCGCAAAAAGGCATTCCTCAACATCTCCGACACCACCGTCAGCTCCTTCCTAGAGCAAGGCCTCTATGATCTGGAATTCCACCCCGACTTCAAAACCAACGGCAAGTTCTACATCCACTACTCTGACATGTGGTTCAACGGCGACTCCTTCATCGTCGAATACCAAGTCAGCAAGACCAACCCGAACAAAGCCGACAAAAAAACGGTCCGTGTGATCATGCAGATCGAGCAGCCCTACGCGAACCACAACGGCGGCGAACTCGCCTTTGGCCCGGATGGCTACCTCTACATCGGCTCGGGTGATGGCGGCTGGGAAGGCGACGTTCTCAATGCAGGACAAGACGTCACCACCCTGCTCTCCAAAATCCTCCGCATCGACATCAACACCTCCACTCCGGATCGTGCCTATGGCATCCCTGCGGACAACCCGCTCGTCACCCCCAAGACTCTCATGGTTCTGTTCGGTGTGAGCGAAGAAGCTTTCGCAAAAATCCAGCCCACCGCTCGCCCCGAGATCTGGGCCTACGGCATTCGCAATCCATGGAAAATGCATTTCGACAGCAAAACCGGCGACCTCTACATCGCCGATGTCGGCCAAAACCATTGGGAAGAAGTCAACTTCCAGCCAGCTAGCTCCAAAGGTGGAGAGAACTACGGATGGAAGTTCATGTGTGGCACGCACCCCTTCCCCATCAGCAAGAAGAACGCACCACAAGTGGGGGTCCTGCCCATCTGCGAATACACTCATGCCGGGGAAGGCATCTGCGTCACCGGACTCGGTGTCTATCGCGGCACCAACTACCCATCACTCGATGGCACCTACTTCCTCTCCGATTGGGGCTCCGGAAAAGTTTGGGGCATGCAGCACATGGAAGACGGCCAATGGGCGATGGAAGAACTCCTCGACACCACCCTCATGCCTACCGGCTCGGGACAAGGCGAAGATGGCTCCATCTACGTCACCACCGCACATGCCAACTACGGCGGCCCAGTCCAACCATCAGACAACAAACGTGGCGCTCTCTGGAAGATCGTCGCCAGCGACAAAGTTCCTGACGGCGCGGAAACAATCCCCGTCGAACCAAAAAAATAAGCGCTCATAAATAATACCATCTCCTTTAGCGGGGATCAGTTGTATCGTCACAAATACTTCTGATCCCCGTTTTCTTCTCACTACATCCAGAACCCGATACGACATGCACTCCACGCTCTCCACCATTTTCCTCTCCAGCATCCTTCTCACCCCCGGCCTCATCGCGGAAGAAGACCCCAAGGAAAAACCTTCACACTGCCACACCGTCGAACCCAACGGCACTTTCACCGCTCCGATCTTCCTCGCACAAGACCCGGAGAAGAAGGAAGCCACCCTGCACATCGTTGCCACTTTTGACAAAAGCAACTACGGCATGAACTTCAACGGCTTCTCCAAAGGAGCCGCCGGATACGACATCCCCGTCGGCTGGAAAGTCAAAGTTGTCTTCTGCAACAACAGCGCGGTTCCGCACAGCGTCATCGTCGTCGATGCCGAAGAAGCATCGACCAAAATCAATCTTGGAGAAGAGCCATACTTCGACGGAGCCTCCACCCCATCCCCTGTCGCAGGCACCACTTCCGCCATCGAAAAATTCGAATTCGTCGTCGATGAGCCAGGCGAATTCGCCTTCGCCTGTGGATTCCCTACCCACTCGGCCAATGGTCACTGGATCTTCCTCAACGCCAAAAGCGACATAAAAAAAGCCAGCTTCGTCACTCCAAAAGAGGAAGCTCCAAAAGCAGAGTAGCCGAAACCATCCTCAGCACACTCAACCACACCCACCCACTTTCCATTCATGTCCAACGAGCAAGACAAGACCTTCGAATCCGAAGACCAGCTAAAGCTCGACTCACCCAAAAAGTGGGCCACCGGCACCCCGGCGGTCGCCTCCTCGCTGAAACACATTCTGACGCAAGCCGGCCCCGTCCGAGGCACCAAAGCGCTCCTCAAGCTCAACCAAAAAAAGGGCTTCGACTGCCCCAGTTGTGCCTGGCCCGACCCTGACGAGCACCGCACCATCGCAGAGTTTTGCGAGAATGGCGCCAAGGCCGTCGCCTCCGAAGCGACCAAGCGCACGATCACAGCTGAGTTCTTCACCCAGCACTCCATTGCCGCACTGCTCGATCAATCCGACGCTTGGCACGAGCAACAAGGTCGCCTCGCTGAGCCGGTCATCAAACCCCCAGGCTCCACCCATTACCAAGCCATCAGTTGGGAGGATGCCTTCCAGCTCATCGCCACCGAACTCAACGCGCTCGACGATCCTGACAAAGCCATCTTCTACACCTCCGGGCGCACCAGCAACGAAGCCGCCTTCCTCTACCAGTTGATGATTCGCCATTACGGCACCAACAACCTCCCCGACTGCTCCAACATGTGCCACGAATCCAGTGGCTCCGCCATGACGGGATCCATCGGCATCGGCAAAGGAACCGTCTCGCTCGACGATCTCTACGCCGCCGACACCATCATCAGCATGGGACAAAACCCGGGGACCAATCACCCCCGCATGCTGAGTGCCTTGGAAAAAGCCGCTGAAAATGGCGCCCAAATCATCGCCATCAACCCACTCAAAGAAGCGGGCCTCATCGCCTTTGCCCACCCACAGAAAATCTCCGGACTGCTTGGAAAGACCACCCCCCTTGCCTCCCAATACCTGCAAGTCAAACCCAACGGCGACCACGCCCTGCTGCGGGCCATCGCCAAATTCTGGCAGGAATGGGAATCCAAGGGAGAACAGGTCTTCGACCACGAATTCCTCAGCCAGCACACCGCCGGCCTCGACGACTACCTCCAAGCCGTCTCCTCCTCCCAGTGGCCAGATCTAGTAGAAGACTGCGGCATTGCACGTCCCGAAATCGAGCAACTCGCCCGCACCATGCTGCGCGGCAAAAAACGGCTCATCATCTGCTGGGCCATGGGACTCACCCAGCACAAGAACGCCGTCGCCACCATTCAGGAAATCTGCAACCTCCACCTCCTCATCGGAGCCATCGGTCGCGAAGGCGCAGGCCTCTGCCCGGTCCGGGGACACAGCAATGTCCAGGGCGATCGCACCATGGGCATTTTCGAAAAAATGCCTCCCGCCTTCCACGACAAACTCGACGAAGTTTTCGAGTTCAAATCTCCGCGCGAACCCGGCCACGACACCGTCCTTGCTATCCAAGCCATGCACGCAGGCAAGGCCGACGTCTTCATCGGCATGGGCGGCAACTTCGTCCAGGCATCTCCCGATACCAACTACACCGCCAAGGCTCTCAGCAACTGCTCCCTCACCTGCCACGTCGCCACCAAGCTCAACCGCAGCCATCTCGTCACCGGGAAAACAGCCCTCATCCTTCCCTGCCTCGGGCGCAGCGACGCCGATGCTGGAGCAAACGGCGACCAATTCATCACCTGCGAGAACTCCATGGGCGTCGTCCAAGCCTCCCAAGGCTCACTCCCACCGGTTTCCCCCCACCTGCGCAGCGAACCCGCGATCATCGCAGGCATCGCCACCGCCCTCCTCGGCAACACCGCAAAAATCAACTGGAACGACCTCGCCGCCGACTACGACGGCATCCGCGACTTCATCGAAAAAGTCATCCCCGGCTTCGAGAACTTCAACCAGCGCGCCCGTCAACCCGGAGGTTTCTATCTCCCCAACGGAGCCAAGCAACGCACCTGGGAAACCCCCAACCAGAAAGCCAA
>CAJQKQ010000137.1 GCA_905478925.1 uncultured Verrucomicrobiales bacterium | reverse complement strand
CATCGCGGCGAACACCTCCGAGCGCAACGCAGACCCGAGGCCAGTGAAGTGGCAGTTTACAACTGCCGACGCACGCATCAAACTACACAAGCTTTACCCGACTATTTAGATCTGTTCGACCACTAGACCGGCTGCCAAAAAAAGCCGAGCCGAATTGGATGGGTCTTCGGGGGGATATTCAAATCGCTCGCTTTCCTCGCGAGTCATCGATTTGCGGCCGCAAGGGCACGTTTGGCTCACTTTGATTTCATGATCCGGATGCCGTCCCATTCGCCTTTCGGCGGATTGGCCTTCAGGGCTTCGCAGCGATTGACGTAGGAACAACTGAGCATGTCCTCGGGATTGTCGTCTGTAGCTGGCAGATTTCATCTGCCGCACTCCGCAACCGCGCCCTGCACGGCCGTAGCCTTGCCTGCTTCAGTTTCCTCCAATTCGGCGCGAACCGCAGCGATCATGGCCATAAGATGCCGATTCTCTGCCTGAGCATGATGGAGTACGTTATTTCCGGCCTCTGTCTCGTCATCGTTACTGCTAGGGATTTGCTTTATGCGGGGTGTCTCTGAGGAGGATGTTGAGGAGATCGGAGAGGGGCAGGGTCACGGTTTTTTAAACTACGGTCGCAAAGGCGGGAGCACGACAAGCTCACGCTTGGGGAGATGGCCAAGCTCCTCTTCGACCTGGGGTGGCTGGCTGAGAAGTAGGACGGATGCGAGGAAGGAGCGGTATGGAAATTTTCCTCGCCAGTGGGTCGGGCGGGGCACAGTTTCCGGGCACTGGACGAGCACCCTACATCATCCTTCGGGGAATTGGTCGATGGTATCCAACGATCGGGGTGGTGTGTGCTTCCGGGTTTCCTTGAGAAGGCGGTTGCGGAAGAGCTTTCGGTGGAGAGCCTTGCTGCGTGGAAGGAGGGGAAGTTGCGCCGGGCGGGGGTCGGGAAAGGCAAGCGGCTGGTGATCCGCGAGGATGTGCGGAGCGATCATGTGATGTGGCTCAGGGATGGGGAGACCACGCTGTGCCAGCAGCGCTATCTCGACAGGTTGGAGGAACTGCGGGTGGCGCTGAACCGGAGGCTTTTCCTGGGGCTGATGGATTTCGAAGGGCACTTCGCGGTGTATCCGGAAGGGGGGGTCTACAAGCCGCACCTGGATCGGCACCGCGAGACGACGGATCGGATACTGACGGTGATCCTTTACCTGAACCCCGGCTGGGAGCGGGGCGACGGGGGGGAGTTGCGGATTTGGACGACGGCAGGGGAGCGGGAAGGGGATTTTGAACTTATCGAGCCGAGGATGGGGACGCTGGTGTGCTTCCTGGCGGAGGACCATTGGCACGAGGTGCTGCCTGCGGTGAAAACGCGGGCAAGCATCACCGGCTGGTTCCGGTGTGCGTAATTGAAATTTTCACCGCAAAGGCGCAGAGGACGCAAAGGGACGCTGAGCTGGGCTTGTGTTGAAGAGTTTGGGAGTGTGAAAGTTACTGATGATGTCCTTTCATCCGTTGGGTTACGCTGCGCTGCACCACTCGGCTACGTTCTGGGCGTCCGGACGACCCCATGTTCTTGAATTATCTCGGAAAACCGAGATGATTTTTTTACAGAAGGACGCAAAGTTCGCAGAGGTTCAATCACTTGGGCACTCTAAAGATGGTCTTTATCATTCACCCAGTCCAAGCGTCTGATTCGCCTAACTCATGCAGGCTTTGCGAACTTCGCGTCCTTCTGTCGATTCCATTTTCCTCTTTAGGATCATAGGGAACTCTTGTCTCCTGTCCTTAGGCTTCCGGGCGGGCGGCGAGTTTTTCGAAGGTTTCCTCGAGCATATTCAGGGTCTCGGGATCCTCGATCTGTTTGCGATCGGCGGTGGTGATGTAGAGAGTGTCCATGGCGACGCCTTTCTCGGTGCAGATGCGGGCATGGGTGGTTTCGAGGCCGGCTTCGTTGACGGTATGGAAAAGGTCGTGGAGGAGGCCAATGCGGTCGAGCGCCTGGATCTCGACGGTGGTGCAGGTGGGGTGGAGGTCGTTGGAGACGTGGGCGCGGATCGGGACGGAGACGCCGGTCTCGGTGCGGGGTTTGAGGAAGTTCGCCTTGAGCTTGAGGTAGGCTGCGGGCTCGTATTTCCCGGACTCGAGGATTTCGGTGAAGGTGGCGGTGAAGCGCTTGCGGGTGCCGGTGTCGGAGATGGGCTCGAAGTTCGTGGTGCAGACGCGGAAGATGTTGAGGACGATTTCATCGGTGCGGGTGAAGAGATCTGCGGAAAGAATGTTGATCCGCTCTGAGGCGAGTGCACAGCAGAGCTTCTCAAGCAGCAGCGGGCGGTCGCGGGAGGCGAGGATGAGCTCGGAGTAGCCCTTGTCCGGCTGGTTGATCCATCTGACGCAGTATGCGTTGGGGGTTTCCCCTTCCTCCTCGGCGAGGAGGAAATGCCGGACGGTGCGGATCTGCGTCTCGATGTCGGACGCCTCGCGGTAGGCGAATGCGGAGTCCGGGGTGCGCTCGAAATGCTCGTGGATCTCGGCGCGGTAGTCCTCGCGTATGATGGCGGTAACCTGCGTGCGGAGTTCCTCACGCTCGGAGTCCATCTTGCGGGTGAAGCCTTCCCTGCCCTCAGCGAGAAACCTGCGGGTGGCGGCGTGGAGCTGGAGCATGAGCGAGGATTTCCATCCGGTCCATGCACCGGGGGCGGTGCCGTTGGTATCGCAGTAGGTGAAGAGCAGGAGGGCGTCGAGATTCTCCGGGGTCTTCATGATCGCGGCGAACTCGGCGATGACTTCCGGATCCTCCAGGTTTCGTGTGGTGGCGGTGCGCCAGAAGGTGAGGTGATTGTCCACTAGGAACATGATGAGCGCGCGGCGCGGCCCCTTGATCTGGAGGCGGGAGCAGAGCTTGACGGCCAACATGGCGGAGCCGTCGATGTGCTCGCGGACATTTTCCGAGCGGCCTGTGTCGTGGAGGATGAGGGCGAGGTAGAGGGCGTAGGGATCGACGATCTGGTGAAAGATACGGCGGAAGAACACGAGCGAGGGCTCGGTGTTTTCGATGAGTTTATCGAGCTCGTCGATACAGCGGAGGGTGTGCTCGTCGGCGGTGTAGCGGTGGAAGAACTCGTGCTGGACGAGGCAGTCGAGCGCTCCGAACTCCGGCAGGTAGCGGCCGAGGAAGCCGATGCGGTGCATCTGGCGGAGTGTCTTGGCAACCTCGCCCTTGCGCTCGAGTATGGCCTGGAAGGTCACGCGGTTTGCTTTGAGGTAGCGGAAAGGGCGGTCGATGTCTCCCCAGTGACTGGCGAGCAGGCGGCGGAGTTGTGGGGAGAGCCGGAGGTTGCGCCGCTGGCAGTGCTGGAAGAGGCGCATCATGCGGTGTGCGTCGCCCTTGAATATGTCCAGGTTGGCCGGGTAGATACGGCCTTCCTTTGCGATGAAACCATCGAATTCCTCGCGCTTCTTTTTCCTGAAGGTGAGAAAGGAACCGAAGCCGCTTTCGGCGACGATTTCCTTCTGGATCTCAAAGGTTTCCATCAGGGAGTTGGTGTGGCGGTAGAGATGGCGGGTGTGGCGGTAGTAATCCCGCATGAAGGCCTCGGTGCGACGGAGCATGCTGCGCTGCGGGTATCTGAAGGCGGTGGCGACCACGCCCTGGAGTTGGAGGGTGAGGATGTCGGTGGACTTTCCGGAATGGTAGTGGAGCTGGTTGCGGACGCGCATGAGGAAGTCGTATGCCTCCTCGATCTCGCGCAGTGTGGCGGCGGTGATAAGCTTGTCTTCGACAAGTTTCCGAAGGCTCTGCGATCCGGTTTTCACGCGGGCAACCCAATGGATGTTCTGGTAGTCTCGCAGCCCTCCGCAGGATTCCTTCACATTCGGCTCTTGGAGGAATACTGTGTGGGAGCTTTTCGTGTAGCGGGAGCGGAGATCCAAGCGACGCAGCTCGACGAAGGCGTCCTGCCCCTTTGAGATGCAGTTTTTCTCAAATTTTGCGACGAGCTCGTCATAGAGTTCCTTGTCGCCAGCGATCAGGCGGGTGTCCATCAGCGCGGTGAAATTCTGCGGGTCGGCGCGGGCTTCCTGGATGGACTCGGCGATGGAGCGGCAGGAGTGGCCGACCTTGAAGCCGACGTCCCAGAGCGGGTAGAGGATCTGCTGCACGAGTTTCTCGACGTCTTTCGGCAGTTTGGTTGAGGCGTTCGGGAGGAGAAAAAGCAGGTCGATGTCGGAGCCGGGGTTGAGGGTTCCGCGGCCGTAGCCGCCGACGGCGACCAGGGCGATGGGTGAGTTGTCGATGTTGTGCGAGTTGACCGTTGCCTCGAGGATCGCGGAGAGGAGGATATCGATGAACTTCGAGCGGGCGCGGGAGACTTCCATTCCGCTGCCGCCCTCGTTGTGAAAGGCGAGGATGCTCTCCTGTTCGGCCTTGATGAAGCGCTGGTAGAGGGCGGTGCACTCAGGAGGTGAGAGCTGGCCGCTGATTGCGGGCTGCAGGGAAACGGGTTTGTGTGTGACGGTGTCGGACATTTCTGGAAAAGGGGCGGGGTCGGCTCGGGATGAGACGGGGGGAATGTGATGGGATCGCGGCGTATTGCAATACCCGCAACGATCAGGGTGTGATCGGGGAGAGATTCAGGTAGCGGATGCCGAAGGTGATGATGTAGGGCAGGGTGAAGATAGAGACGACTGTTGTGGCGATGACCACCTGCACCGCGATGCCCGGGCGTCCGCCGTAGAGGCGTGCGAGCAGGATGGGGGTCAGCGCGGCGGGCATCGCAGCCTGCACCAGCAGGATCTGCCTTAGCTCGGTGGCCATAGGGATAAACTTCGCGCAGAGGATGATGATAACCGGCATCACCGCGAGTCGTACCACACAGGCGGTGGTGACAATTTTCCAGGAGGGTTTCTCGGTGCCGACGAGATCCATGATCGTCGCGCCCGTCATCATGATCGCGAGCGGAAAAGCGCCAATGCCGAGCATGGAGATCGCGACGCGGGGCGGGCCGGTGACGAGGTGATCCACCCGCAATGTCACCAGGGTGAGGCCGATGATCACCGCGATGATGGGGCCGTTGGCGAGGCGTCTCCAGGAGACGCCGGTTGCCCCGGACATGAGCATCGGGCCGACAGTCCAGATCGCTACTTCGACGCCGATGTTGTGGACGAAAAGCAGGGCGACGGAGGAGCTTCCCCAGAGGATTTCGACGACGGGGATGGCGGTGAAGCCGTAGTTCTGACAGCCGGATGCGAGGGCGAAGGTGCGGATTCCTTTGTCCGGTGTGATGCCGATCACTTTTCCAGCAAGGTAGCTGATGCCGATGCCGATGACGATGAGAGAGAATCCGAGTCCGGTGCCGGTGGCGAGCACCTGCCAGTTGCGCAGCACTTCCGATCCGAGCGTGCGGTCGAGGATGAAGCAGGGCAGCAGCACCGAGAAGATTAACTGCATGATCCCGGTATCGTGCTCACGTTTAATGACGCCGAATTTCCTGAGCGCAGCACCGCCTGCCATCAGGATGTAGATGGGAAGGACGGATAGAATGACGGTGGAGGATGACAAGCCCCTTAATGTAGAGAGAAATCACCAAACTCCAAGTGTGACTTGGGCTGAAGCTTTCCATGGCAATCAAGGGAACCGGAAAGGAAAAATGAGCCACAAAAGACACGAAATCCCCCTGTGTCGCTGTCTTGAAACTCACGGATGCCGTGCCGTGAGGCGTTGGGGGTTGCGTTGGCGGGCAATTCGGGGGAAGAGTCACGCATATGACCAATGTTGAGCAGATCAAGGAGGCACTGAAGCAGGTGAAATACCCGGGCTTCTCGAGGGATATCGTTTCCTTCGGGCTGGTGAAGGGCGTGAAAGTGGAGGGATCTGATGTGACCGTCCAGATCGAGATTGCCACCAAGGATGCGAAGATTCCGCAACAGGTTTTTCAGGATGTCCATGCCATCCTCGACGGGATGGATGGAGTTGACGCCGTGAAGGTCGATATCGAGGTCAAGGACGCCCCGGAGGCGTCGGGCGGAGCGGTCGGCAAAAGCTCCATCCCCGGAGTGAAGCGCATCATCGCCGTGGCGTCCGGCAAGGGCGGGGTAGGGAAATCCACTGTCGCCGCGAACGTCGCAGTGGCTCTCGCGGCTCGGGGGCTGAAAGTAGGGCTCTGCGATTGCGATCTCTACGGCCCGTCGGTCGCCCAGATGTTCGGCACCAACGAACGGCCGGACGCGAATGAGCACGACGAAATTATCCCGATTGAGGCGCACGGTATCAAGCTCATGTCGATGGGTTTACTGCTTGATAACAATGCTCCGGTGATCGTCCGCGGGCCGATGGCGACTCGCTACACCCAGCAATTCCTCCGCCAAGTGGCGTGGGGCGAGTTGGATGTGCTTGTCCTCGATCTCCCGCCGGGCACCGGCGACATCCAGTTGACCATCGTCCAGACGGTGGCGGTGGACGGCGCGGTTATTGTGACGACTCCGCAAGAGGTCGCCCTGATCGATGCGAGGAAAGCGGTGGCGATGTTCGCCAAGGTCAATGTGCCCATACTCGGCTTGATCGAGAACATGGCGTGGTTTGAGTGCGATGCTGGGAAGCGCTACTTTCTCTTCGGGGAAGAGGGCGGTGTCCGCGAGGCGGAGGACATGAATGTTCCACTACTGGCTCAGATCCCCATTGATATTCCCACCGGTCGCGGCGGCGAAAAGGGGACTCCGATTGCCCTGATGGATCCGAAGGGTAACAAGGTGTCAGCCGCGTTCCACACGATGGTCGCGGAGTTGGAGATCTAGGCGCGGCGCACAGGCGGAATCGGCGGAGTGGTTACCGCTGCCCCGTCGTATGACATCACTCGGCAGTCGGATCGTCGTCGCCGTAGAAGCTCTTGATGTAGCCGTATTCCACCAGCGTGTCCTGCCAAGGTGCGATGATGTTCGGATTGCGGAAAATTCGGTTGGCGCGGGCGAGCCATTCCTCGGCTTCGAGCAATTTGTCATCCTCGTAGGCGAGTGCGGCTTGGGCGTAGTAGTAATACGGGGAGTCGTCTTGGTAATCGTATTTCTCCGCGAGAATTACGACTTCGTCGTCCTCGCCCATCTTCTTCTTGCAGAGCAGAACCTTGAACTCGACGAGGCGAGAGAGGGACATGTTGCTCTTGGGGATATCCTTGGAGATTTCCAGGAATATGTCGTGGGATTTCTTCCACTGCTTGGTGACAAACAGCACCTCGGCGATGTTGAAGCGGATGCTGCTGTTCTTGGGGTTGATCGCTATCGCCTTTTCGAAGGCGGCGGATGCCTTTTCAAAGGCCCGTATTTCTACGTAGCAGGAACCGCGCAGGTTCAGGAGTTCCGCGCTGTTGGGGAAGATTTTTTCGGCTTCATCGAGGGCATTGAGGCATTCGAAAATCCGCTTCTGCTGGAAGAACTGGGCAGCCTCCCCGAAGTTCTTGGTGAATTCCTTGCGCTCCTCTTCGGGCAGGTTCAGGAATTCTTTCTGGCTGGGGAGCAGTTGCTTGACGTTTTCGTCGGGGCTGGATGCTTCCTGTGCCTGGAGTGGACTCAGGAGTATCAGGAGGAGAAATGGTAACTGTTTCATGGTCATCGGGGTTGGTCTAGCTTTAGACAAGGATTGCAGATGGGGCAAGAGGGAAGATGGAGTGTGATTTTTAGCGGTGTTTCTTACACGCTAGGGCTGATCCGGCTCGGTCAGCCCACTTCAAAAATCTAGCCGCCCGCCTCACCCACACGGAAGGGAGATCCCGGGGGAGATGCAGTGTCTTGCCGTGGATTCACTCCCTTTACTGAGCTACGGCGCTTGCGTTTTTGATCCGGGCCGACCGAGCCGGATCGACCCTACCATGTGAGCTGGTAGCGTTTTTATCCGGCATTGCAGGAGAGTAGGAGAAAAGGGGCGGGCTTGCCGTTGGCGATCAACCCGTAGCGGGCGGTTCGGAGCTCAGGAGTCGATGAGATAAAATTCTCCACCGCGATGGCCTCGGCATCCCCGCCGGGATGGCCGGGATAGCAGATCACCGCAAGGCAGCCGCCGGGGCAGAGGATTTCCACGGCCGAGCCGAGCGCGGGCAGGGTTTTCTCCGCGCGGGTGATGACGGATTGGTCGCCGCCGGGGAGGTAGCCGAGATTGAAGATGATCGCGGAGGGTGCACCGCCATCGGCGATTTCCTTGAGGTTCGCATGGCAGCCGAGGTGGAGGCTTGCGCGGTCGGACATGCCCGCTTTCTCAAGTCGTTTCCGCGTCACTGAAATGGCCTTCTCCTGGATGTCGATGGCGATGACTTTTCCGGATGGGCCGACGGCTTCCGCGAGAAACACAGTGTCGAAGCCGTTGCCGGCGGTGGCGTCGATGACGAGATCGCCGGGTGCAATGTGTTCACTGAACAGGGTATGCAGGAGTTCGGTCGGGAGGGGTGGGAGCATGGTCAGGAAGTGGTGGAGATAATGAAGTCGGGGTGGGGTGCTTTTTCTAATAAAATCCAGTCGGCCAGCATCACGGCCATGCCCGGTGCGTAGAGCGTGCCCTTGGAGCCGAGGCCGTTGAAAGCCCAATTGCCATTCCCGTCCTTTCCAATGAGCGGTTCGCTGCGCCTTAGTATGGGGCGGATGCCCGCGACGTGGGCTACGACTTTGAAATCCGCCCCGCCCAGCTTCGTAGCGATTTGCCTGACACGCTCCAGTCCCGCTGGGGTGGGGGACTCGTCGAGCTGATCCCACTCATAGGTTGAGCCGACACGGAAAAGCCCGTCGCCGATTGGGACGAGCCAGCCGCCCGCTCCGATACGAATGTGGCTTTGCTGCCAATCGGCGCGCAGCGTCAGAATTTCCCCTTTCGCGCAGCGGTGATCACCGAGCCCTCCGGCGATCAATCCCGCCGCGCCCTGGCAGAGGATTTGTTTGGGCGCGGATTCGCATGTTTCCTCGGCGTAGAGGCCGAGACTTTCGAAGTGCGCACGGCTCCGGGAAATGTAGCCAGCGGTATCGAGCCAGCCTCCGCCACTCACGCCGAAGGCGGCGAGGAAACCGGGCGGCGCAAGCGCCGTCCGCTGATCGATCCATGGCGCGACTTCCGGCAGGGCTAGCTTAGAGGAAATCTTGTCCCGCTCCTTTTCCGAGGAGGCAAGCCGTAGAATGGGCATGGGGTGCCAGAGAGGCGCGCCGAGTATCTCTTCAATCCGCTGGTAGAAGGAAATGGCCGATGGGTGGAACTCTCCGATCCGCCAGCTCGGCTGGAAGTTTTTCCCGGTGATGGGATTCACCATCCCCGCCGCAACTCGGCTGCTGCCCCCGCGCCCCCGATCCGCGATGCGGAACGGCACCCCGCGCCGCAGGAACTCCCATGCCAGGCAAGTCCCCGCCAAGCCCTGGCCGACGATGAGCCATGGGTCGTTTGGTTGATTTGTTGCAGGCTGTGTTCCTTCCATACTGGTGGCGAAGGATTTCCGATCGCATCCCGCCCGTCACGTGCAAACCGAAGTTTCATCGAAGGTTATGATCTCGCTCTGGCTTCGATCTTCGAGCTCAGGCTATAAAAAACAAGACAGATGGATTCAGGTTATTTTGAGGTGGTTCCTAAAGAGATTTTGGAGGATGGCCTTGCCTTGAGGCATGTCTGATATCGAGAACGACCACATCGCTCTCTTTAACGGTAAAAATGACCATGTATTCATCCCTGCCCCTGCCGAACACCAATTGCCGCAACTCTATATCGTGGCTTTCGTTTTCTCTGGCATAGGGGTGGGATTCAGGAAATGAATCCAGTTTCAGAACCTTTGCCTCGACTTCTTCAATCCACGAAATGGCACGCTGCGGATAGTCAGTCGCAATGTAATCGCCCATATCCCGTGAATGCCTTGCAAACCTCTTAGTGAGGAGAACCCTGTATTTCATTGCCTATATCGTTGTTTCAAAGAAGCGAATACTTCCGGGGCTGGTTTGACTCTCCCCGCTTCCATGTCAGCAATGCTTTCCTTGAGCCTTTGACCGTGAAGTCCTTCGAACCAGCGTTTGCGTCGCAATCCATGTGGCCAACACCTGTTTTTCGGGTGATAGCTTCGGCATGCCCTCGAGTTGCCTGGGGAGAAGCCCCAGTCTCTCCAGGCCTTCATCCAGCAGCTTCACAACTTCGGCCTCCCCGTGTTCCCACACTTGTGACGACAATTAGAGTTACTCCCTGACCCCTTTTTTCGGTCGGCGTGGCGCCGTAGAAGGAGTCGTGGGTCAGGAGTCGGGGAGTCAGAAAAAGAGGAGGCAGGTGAGGATTTTTGTCGTAAGATCTTGTTCCAGACAGCGTAAAAGAGGTTTCCAACCTCCCCCCCCACACACACACCGTGGCGGGGACTTCCAGCCGCCCAACCCAATCCATCTCCCTATCCATCCTGAATCTTGTTTAAACACGCGCAGCAACTCAACATCCTGCATTCAAAACCTCTCCTTCCATCTTGAAAACATCCTTTAGTCGCCGTCATTTTCTCCGTGGTACGGGAGTGCTCATTGCACTGCCTGCACTGGAATCCATCGGTTTTCGCCGTTTTGCCTCGGCGGCCGAAAATACACCCGGCACCCCCCCTAAACGCGCGGTCTTCCTCGGCTTTGGCTTTGGTGTGACCGAGGAAAGCTGGTATCCGGACATCAAACAAACGGGTGCCCAGTATGAGCTATCAGAAGGCCTCGCTCCGCTGGCGCGGCACCAGAAAGATCTCACCGTAGTGCAAGGGTGCTCGAACCAATACAACAACGAAGCCCATTGGGGCAGCACCTTCTGGCTCACTGGAGCCAACCGCTATTCTGTTCCCGGGCAATCATTTGGCAACAGCATCTCCGCCGACCAGGTGGCGGCGCAACACCTTGGACAGAACACCCGCTTTACCTCACTCCAGCTCGGCAGCAAAGATGTCAAAGGTTCAGGGCACGGGCCGGGACTATCGCTCGCCTGGGACCAACGTGGCAAACCTGTCGCCGGACTCGACACCCCACTGCAGCTCTACCACAAACTCTTCTCCGCGAGTGACCTGCCATTGGCACAACGCCAGGCCGCCATCGCCGAAAAGCGTAGCGTGCTCGACGCCGTATTAGCGCAGGCCAAACAGGTGCAGCGCGGCCTCTCAAAAACCGACACCGACAAGCTCGACGAGTATTTCCAGGGCATTCGGGATATCGAAACACGGCTGAGCAAGGATGAGGCATGGCTGGAAATCCCGAAAGCCAAACCTCCAATCGATGAGCCTGCATCTGGCTTGAAGGGGAAAGAAGAGATCAAGGTGATGTATCACTTGATCGCCGCCGCCCTGCAAACCGACAACACCCGGGTGATCAGCTATCGTCAACCCGTCGCCTCGCTGTTGCAGAGCCTGGACATCACCATGGCACCGCACAACATGAGCCACTACACCCCGGGCGAACGCATGCAGGCATCTCAAAAACGCGACATCGCGCAGAGCGAGCTTCTGGCCGGATTGCTAGATCAACTGAAGGCGACAAAAGAAGCCGACGGCTCAAGCCTGTTGGATCATGTCGCGCTGGCCTACGGCTCGAACATCCGATCGATCCACTACCTTGACAACTGCCCGACGATCCTCGCCGGAGGCGGAGCAAACCTGAAAATGGGCCAACACCTCGCCCTGTCCAAGGATACGCCCCTGTGCGACGTCTGGCTGACCATGCTCAATGGACTCGGCGTCCAAAGTGAGCGCCACGGAGACAGCTCCGGCGTGGTCAAAAAACTGCGTGCATAATGATCGTCTATCCAAGCACCCGAACACGGAGCATGAAAAAGCTTTGTTACTCAGTCTGCATCCTGGCGATGGCGCTCGGAGCCCTCGCGCAGGCCGCCCCGCCCGTAGCCGAACTCCCGAAAAAACACCTCGAGCTATTTAGTACCTACTGTTTCGAATGCCACGACAGCGTGATGGAAGAGGGCGACGTGGACTTGGAAAATCTCGCGTTCAATCTCAGCAAGGACATGAAGACCGCGGAAACCTGGCAGAAGGTGCTCAATGCCATCAACTCCGGCGAAATGCCACCCGACGATGAACCACAGATCTCCGACTCGGAAAAAACCGCCTTTCTCGACGACCTTTCGAATCAACTCGTCACCGCGCGCAAGGTCTTGAGCGACTCCGGCGGCGTCATCGCCATGCGCCGACTCAATCGGCGGGAATACCACAATACCATCGAAATGCTGTTAGGAGTCGGCATCGATGTAAAATCGCTCCCCGAAGACGGTGGTGGAGGCAGCTTCGATACCGTCGGAGCATCGCAGTTCATGTCCAGCGATCAGTTCGAGCAATACCTGAAACTCGGTCGCATCGCGATCGATGAAGTGTTTGACCGGCGAGCTACCCAGATTCAAGGGCCGATCGCCACAACCAGCACCAAGACCTGGAAACAACGGCGCGAGGTCGAGGAACATGCCAACAAAAAAGTCAGCGGAACCTACAACGGCTACTTCAAAGGTGGCCACGACAAGGCAAAAATTTTCCTGAAAACCGGCACGGCTCAAAAAGGCATCATCGATGAACAGATGGCCAAGTTCCGCATTAGTAAGTTCGAGGAACAAGGTCCCAGCTACCGCCGCTATCTCGAACATTCGCTCACGCAAAAAGGATCACTCCTAACGATCTCCCCGGTGTATGACAGAGAGTTCATCGCCCTGCCCCCTGAGCAGCCCTCGGGTTGGCGAAAAACCAAGCACGTTGTGGATACCCTGCCACCCGGCGACTACAAATTCCGCTTCCGGATCGGCGCCCTCAAAGGCACCCCAATCAGTCGTCGTTTTGTCGATCTCGGTGGCGTTCCCAAAGAAAAAGAATTCAACCGGATCGGAACCTATCAAATCACCGGCACCACCGATCAGCCGCAGATCATCGAGGTTCCCATCTCGTTAAGCAAAGACGGCCCTCGGAAGTTCGCGCTGCGCGAAAAACGCGATCCGAAGGGCGATCTTGCCCGCAGTAAAGCGGCCAGAAAGGCAACCGGCCTTGGGCCGACACCGGCATTATGGATCGACTGGGTGGAGTGGGAAGGTCCTCTCGGTCCTCCCGAGGGTGAATCGCAGCTCATGGATTGGTGGCTCAGTGCCGACGCGGGTCTGGCCGAGCCATCGCGGGCGCGGAAGATCCTCGAGCAATTCTCCAGTCGGGCGATGCGCGGCACCAAACCAGGCACCGACTTCATCGACCGCCTGCTCGCCATCTTTGAAGTCCGGCGTAAAACCGGAGAAGCCTTCGACCTCGCCATCCGGACACCACTCAGCATCATTCTCGCTTCGCCCGGTTTCCTCTATCTCAATGAACCTGGGGGCGAAAAGGAGCGGCGACAACTCACCGATCGTGAACTCGCCGTGCGCCTTGCTTATTTCCTTTGGAGCGCGCCGCCGGATGACGTGCTGCTCGAACTCGCGGAGAAAAAACAACTGAGCCAACCGGAAATTCTCCGCCAACAAGTCGACCGCATGATTGCCGATCTCCGGTCGGATGAATTTGTCTCCGGCTTTGTGCATCAATGGCTCGACATGGAACGGCTCGATTTCTTCCAATTCGATGTCAAACGTCACCGCGAGTTCGATGAAAGCACGCGCGCCGCTACCCGCCAAGAGGTCTACCAATCCTTCGCCCACCTGTTCCGCGATTCGGAAAACGGCCGACTCGGCAAGCTTCTCAAGAGCGACTACGTCATGATCAACGGACTGCTCGCCACCTACTACGGCATCGACGGCGTGACCGGCGACACATTCCGCAAAGTCAAGCTGCCGAAAAACTCCGTGCGTGGCGGACTGTTGGGAATGGCGGCCATTCATGCCATGGGCAGCGACGGTGTCGAGAGCAGCCCGGTAGAGCGCGGTGCCTGGGTGCTGCGCCACTTGCTGAACGATCCGCCACCACCAGCACCGCCTAACGTGCCGCAATTATCCCGTCTGGCCGACAAACCATTAAGTGCCCGCCAACGTGTTCTCGCCCACCAGGAAGAACCTCAATGCGCCAGTTGCCACCGCAAGATCGATCCGATTGGTTTCGGCATGGAAAACTTCGATGCCGCCGGAAAATGGCGCACGACGGAGCAACACGTGCCAAAGGACAAGAAGGCAAGGAAGGCGAACAAAGGCAAAAAGATGGAGTGGGAAATCGACCCCTCAGGGAAGTTCCACAACGGGCCAGCCTTCGCCGATTTTTCAGAAATGCGCTATCTGATCGCGAAGTGGAAAGAGGATAAGTTCGCACGGGGATTCACCGAACATCTGATCGAATATGCCCTTGGCCGCCCGTTCGGATTCACCGATGAAGACCTGGCCAATGGCATTCTGACCTCCGCAAAAAGTAAAGACTACACCGTCAGCGAGTTTTTTCAGGCCTTGGTAGCCACCCAAGAATTTCAGTCCAAATGATCAATTTTTGTAGCTAGATTGTTCGCGACCTTGAGTCAGGCAGGGGGTGTTTAAAATTCCCTGCGTCTCGAGAACCAGCGCATCGCGGTGAAGATCGATCAGAGCACTAGTCGGCACTCAAAGGTCAAGCATGGATGCAGATTCCTCAGTATGGCTGTGATTCAGATCATGCCGGGGATTCCGTCCGCTCCGATGCTTCGTCCGGGGTGCTCGTCAGAGCGAGGTTCGGCTACACTGTCCTCGCTAGAATTTTGCTTTTAGGGAGGCGCGTTTCAGCTGGTAGCAGCGGCTTCAGATCTGTTTTACTTCGTTCATGATTCGTACATTCATCCTGGCACTCGTCCTGTGCTCGTTATGGGGCTCCGCGGGCGCTGCGGAAAAGACCCGCATCCTGTTCATCGGCAATAGTTACACCCGGCAGATCAGGGCGACGGTGACCGCATTGATCGAAGCTTCGTCTGTTGGAGGGACAACGGAACTCGCGTTCATTACACGCCCCGGGAAAACGCTGGAGTTCCATCTCGGCGACGCGGCGACGGTCGCGAAAATCGAGGAGGGAAACTGGGATTATGTCGTGCTACAGGATCAAAGCCAGATGCCGGCGATTGCCCCCAAACGTTTCGAGATCGCCGCGATCGAACTCGACAAGCTGATCGACGCCACCGGTGCGAAAACCGTGTTCTATCAGACTTGGGGTCGTCGGGACGGTGACAAGCAGAACGCCAAGCGCTTCCCGACCTACGATTCAATGCAGACGGCTCTCAGTGTGAGCTACGCCACGACAGCTCGGAGTTGCGATGCTATCCTCGCGCCGGTCGGCGACACCTGGGCAAGGGTCCGTGCTGATGACTCTGAGCTTGGTCGGGGTCTCTACAAGAATGACGCGAGCCATCCCTCGGCAAAAGGAGCCTATCTCACCGCCTGTGTATTTTATGCGGCTCTTTTCCAGAAGGACGCTGATCAGATCGACTTCATCTCAGGCCTTTCCGCCGCGGAAGAGAAGGTAATTCATCAAGCCATCGCAAAAGTGGTGGTGAAGTGACATCAATACCCCATCGCTCATGAGTAGACCTTTTCAAGTTCGGGTTTGGCCGCTTCAGCAATGGCTCGACTGGCGCCAACTGCTCGGCCCCGGTGAGTGGACTGCTACCGGGCTAGCTGGTGGTTGTTTGAAGGCCGAGGCATCACTGGAGCGTGCAGCAGCAGCGGATCTCGCTGCCAGACTTCGCGGCGTTGGTATTGGAGGATCGCTGATCCGTATCGAGATTTCACCCGCGCTGCATCGAAAGGATATGCGCAAGGCGAGCACCGAGGAAGCGCGACGCTATCGTCAAGGAAGCACGGGCTTCAGCCAGCGGTCGGCGCGGCTCGACGAGGAGGGACGGATATCACTCACGCCGGAAGCTCTTGCACTTAGCTTGGGGGAGCGCGCCCGCGGTCTCCGGGTCATCGATGCCTGCGCTGGCGCGGGTGGAAATGCGATTGGCTTCGCGCGCGCGGGCTGCGCGGTCGTCGCTATTGAGATCAATCAAAGCCGCCTCGCGATGGCCAAATACAACGCGAAGCTCTATGGCGTTGCCGATCGCATTGAGTTCGTTGCTGGTGACGCCCGTGCTATCGTGGCGGAGCGAGACGCCGATCTGGTTTTTATCGATCCTCCTTGGGGCGAGCGCTACAACAAGGAGCGTGTCACACTGAGTGATCTTCCGCCCTGTCAGGAGTTGCTGAAACGCGCAGCTCACTTGCCGAAACGGTGGATCAAGGTTCCCCCTTCATTTGATCCATCGACACTCCCCGGGTGTCGCGTTGAAGCAATTTTTGGGGTGGCTCAAGGTGACGAGCGCCGCGTGAAGTTCCTGTTGTTGGAGAATTAGTGTCGTGTAAATCTTACCATGGTGGATGGAGATGCGATTTATCAGCGAGATGCGCTCGATGAACGTCTTCTTGCCGAGGTTACTTCGCAAAAAGGTGGTGTTGTCGCTGAAGCAAAGAATCTAAGATAGCCGGAACTGAAGCAGGGCGTTCCGTTAAAGGTCACTGATCATGATGGCATGCCGGACAAGCTGCACCAAACCTTCCTCTCGTCTTCGCTCTACGAGCTACGAAGGACAAGCACACCTTGAGTTCGGAATGGCGTCTGGATCAAATAACTCTTATGAAACTGGTGCTCTGAACCCCGTTTCACCGATGTCTTTCCCCGGCGCGCCCGAGAGGGTGCTGCAAGGATTTTTCGTTTCGGGCGGAGAGCTTGGGGGCGCCGTTGAGGAGACCGCAGTGAGGCTACCACAGTGCGGAAATACCAATACTGAAAGTGTCGAGATCGGCACCGGTTTCTTTCTTGGTGCGGAGTCCGATGTAGCCGATTTTGACGCCGAGTTGGCGGTTGATCGGGAGTCCCGCGCTGATCGCCCAGACGAGGTTGCTTTTCGGGTCGTTGGAGGCGCTGCCGTTGACGGCGGATTCGCCGTTGAATCCGTAGCCGATGCCGGTGCCGATCCAGAGGCCGGGGCGGAAGGTGTAGTTCACGTGCGCTTGTGCTGTTAGCAGTGGGTCTTGTTCGAGGCGGTTGCCATTGCGAAATGAATCGTTGTCGGTGAAGATCCAGGCTGAGGTGGTGAGTTCCATGGACCATTTCCCGCGGTTGTGGACGATACCTAACTGGGGGTGGAAGGTGAAGCGGTTGTTGCCGAGATTGATGAGTTTATCCTTATAGTAGGAACCGGTGGGGATCTGTACGGCGAGGCCGAGGCCGACGATCGTTTCGCAGGTAGTGTTCGCCCGGTATTCGGCGAATTCCTTGCCCTTGAGGGGCGGTCCGCCGAAGAGATTGATCGCGAGGCGCACGACCGTGTCTCTCAAGCCATTGCGCTCGGCGCTGGCGGGCACGCCATCGAGAAGGCCGGTCCATTTGCCGCTTTGGTAGGCTTGCGCGATGTCGAAGCGCGCGGACTTGTCGAAGACTTCAAAGGTGCGTATGTATTTGGCGGCGAAGGTTTGCATGGTGAGCTCTCCGTCTTCGATGAGCAGCAAGGGATTGAATGCGATGTCGCCGGTGGTGTAGGCGTAGCCCGCGCCCGCGAAATTCATGTCCATGGGCAGGTGGCTCCAGCGCCGGGGTTCGAGTTCCTGGGCGGTGCAGGGCAGGGCCAGGAAAATGGCGATGAGCCATGGTGTCAGACGGAAGAAATGGTGAGATGTTTTGGGTTGGAGTTGCATAGGGTGTTTGGTTTCCCCACCAGGGCTGGATTTTCTGAGGGAGAGTGCGATTGCCCGCCGCGATCGGAAAATGAATTGCCGATGATAGGCAGCCTGCGGGGATCCTTCTTTCCTGCCCCGCTTCGAGCAGAATGTCAAAGGGGATACTCTGTCTGGATCCGGTGCAGTAGGGCAGGGGAGAGTTAGAATCTCTGGTTCATGAATTCTGCAAGGTGAAGGAGGATGATTTCCTCATTGCTGCGCCCAGCCCGATCGGCAATCACCTCGGCAAGGAGTTTCGGGGAGTCGGTGATGATGGAGTCGACTCCCATTCCGATCAGCCGGTTCATGGTGGGGACGTCGTTGACCGTCCAGACATGAACTTCGAGATCTTTGGCGTGGGCTCGGTCGATGAGGTCTCGGTTCACTGCGGAGGCGCTCACGCTTAGGAGGTCGGTTTCCAGTTTCGTGATATCTCCAAGAGCGGAGGTGACGATGATGCCGGCTCGGATCTCCGGCCCCGCGGCCTTGGCTCGGCGTAGTCCCTGGTAGTCCAGTGAAGTGAGTATGCATTGATCTTGGAAATCATTTTCCCGGACAATGCGAACCACTTCGGTCGCCAGTTGTTTTTGATGTCCGTTGAACTTGAGTTCGATGTTGAGCATGGCCTTTCCTTTGACCGCTTTGATGACTTGATCGAGAGTCTGAAGCCGTTGGTCGCTGAACTCGGAGCTAAACCATCCACCGCTGTCGAGGTCCTTGAGCTCATCGTAGGTGACTTCCCAGATTCCTTTTCTTATGCCGAAGACGCGGAGGAGATCTTTGTCGTGGACGAGGACGATGCTGCCGTCCTTTGTTTCTTGCACGTCGATCTCTACGTAGTCGGCTCCCTCTTCCACGGCGAGCATGATGGCTGCGAGGGTGTTCTCTGGCGCAGTGATGGAGCTTCCCCGGTGCGCGGTGATACTTGTGGAATCTCTAAAATCCACGCTTCCGATCATGAAATGAGCGGCGCTGAGGGTGAGCGCACTGATGACGACAACGAGTGCCCAGCTCGTATTTAGGAGTTTGCTCGCCCGCTGGAGAAGCGCGTTTTGCGGCCCGCCGATGGCATCGGGGAGGGGTGTGTTTGGTCGGAGTTTGAGGAAGTGGTAGGAGATCAGATAGGCAAAGGAAGATGTCGCAAGAATGCTGATGATGCTGCTGCCGAGGAAGTGAACGACCACAAGCACTGCGGTCATGGTGAGAACCAGGGCGACTTTTTGTCCGGCCAATCCTAGAAGTAAGAATTTCAGGACGACCATGATTCCCCAAAGTCCCAAGAGAAGGAGGGCAAGGACTCCGAGCCATTTCAAAAGCATGACAAAAATGTCCCGCCGAGAGTCGCGGGTCATGAGCTTGCTTTCCTCGAGAGCCTTGGCCGGGTTGCTTCCATCGAGCAAGAGAATGGGAACGGAGTAGATCCAGGAGATGAAGAGACGGATTGCGAAAAACGCGAACACAAGTGCCGCGATTCCGGCGATGGATACGGCATACCAAAATGCCGGTGGCTTGACCTGGAGGTAGTAGTTGATGTCGCTTTCGGTCAGGAAGATGAAGTAGGCTCCACCGGTGATGGCGAGGCAGGGGAGGGCGATGATAAGGTAAGCTAAGAACTGACGGACGGAGAGTCTCCAAAGCCGGGGGAGAGAGGTACCAAGGAAGCGGAAGAGTTGGGGCAGGGAAACACGCCGGTCTTTTTGCAGGCCGATGGATAATGCCGTGAGACCTCCGAACTCGAAAAACATAAGAGCAAAGGAAATCGTGGAAACGGCGATGATATAGGCCATTCCGATGGGAGACAGGAGAAATCCGGCAATGTCATAATTGCTGATCGCTCCGCTACTGGAGCGGGTGATGATTTGGGTGGCCAGTCCGGCAGAGAGCGGTGTGAAAATGGCGATTCCCAGGATGCGAAAGAAGAGTTCGAAGCCAAGAAATTGAAGATACCCTCGCTTAATGGGAGCGGTGATTCTGGCGTGTTTCTGTATCCCGGGCTTGAGAGGATCTTGTAAGTGAGCCATGATTTCGATCTTGGGGATCATCCGGAAAAAAGAAAGGCCGCATGACGAATCAAGCCAGGGCTTGTTCTCCATGCGGAAAGGGAAATGAATTCTCTGAGTAGAATCGTAATCCCTTTAGACAAGCACTTCTATTTTCATGAATTTCCCGCAGAGAATACTTACAATTGCTCGTATCTGGCTGCGGTGCCGCGGTTGGATCATCTTTCTTCACGGCGGAGCCCGAGAGGTGCCACTGGTCCGGTCATCATGGCGCCAACGAATCAGTCGAGTCAAAATGAATCGGGTGTGATTTGTATCGGTGTTTCTCACACGGTAGGGCTGATCCGGATCGGTCAGCTCACTTTAAAGATTTAGCCGCCCGCCTCACCCACACAGCAGTGAGATCCC
>CAJQKQ010000136.1 GCA_905478925.1 uncultured Verrucomicrobiales bacterium | reverse complement strand
GTTCGATCCAAAGCGGTTCCAACTCTCCCACCACCGGAAAGTCCTCCGGGGTCGGAATGAAGGTTTTTGCAGAAGCTATTATCATCCCGAGCAGGGGTGCCGTCAAAGCACAAAGGGTCTGCCTGGAATGGCCCGGTTTTAAGGTGTTAATCGGCCTAGCCGAAGGACGGCGTTGCGTAAAAGACGTCGCTTTTTTCAGGGAATAGCGTTTCCTGGAAGCTACAAAATGTTCGAGATTCTGCTTAAAGCCGTGCCATTCGGGTCTGCCTTGCTTCCGAAGCTGATTTCTACGCGGAAATGACACATTTATTTTTTCGCGACTCCTTAAGCCTCCTGATCTTTTTTCTCCGCAGTAGAACGTGCGGAACTTGAGGAATGGAACTCGGTGAGCATTTCGTCTTCCTCATTATAGACGCGGACGCGCAGACCGATGACTCTCTCCCGCTTAACAGAAGAAGCATGTGCTTGGCATTTTGGGCAGCTTTCGCTGGTGCTGCAATCAATTGTGACATCCACCGACTTGGTATTGAACTGAGCATCAAGCAGGCCTTGAATTTCTGAGATCGATTCTTCACCGGAAACGACTTCGACGACCTTGTTGCCGGCCTTATCATACTTCGAGACGTAAATGTCATACTTCGCAGTCAGTTTTTCAAAATTGAAGTCGCCACGATTCTCAACGGAGACAACGAAGGATTCTTTCTTTTTCTCGTAGTTGTAGATGCCGCTCCCGCCAGTTTCAAATTTTTCGCTCTCCTTCTCGGATGTTACATTCAGTGAAGTGCTCTTGGCAGACTCCTTGAGAAATTCCTTAAAGTAGGCCTGATCGTCTTTTGAGAACGCACTGGCCTTGGCCGTCGAGTGAGTGTTCTTCCCATTGTGGCGAAATACGATGGTATCAGTCGATGGGCGGAAGGAAATCAGCTCCGCTTCCATCGATTTGGAACCATCGGAGCTCGTGAATGTGCGGGCACTGAGAGGCAGTACAGCAGTCAGAGAAGCAATCAGGAGGAGTGATTTCATTAAAACATCTATCCTAATTCCGGCCGACAAGGCAATGGCGAAATTCCCGTAAGCTTTTCAGGGTGCCTACACTAGGGAGAGGAATGGGGTTCAACCGCTGCGCTCCCGTTGCGGTTGGTTGCTTCGATCACTCGCTTGTTCGTCACCGTTGTGCGGGCTCCTGTCCAAAATACCTCAAGCCTTCAGCGTTTTTCGATTCCCTCAAAAAAGTCGACCATTTGAATCCCTAGGTAGGCTTCATTTTTCCGCCTAGGCGGTTGTGGTGACCATTGCGACGGCCATCGCAGCGATGCCTTCCTTGCGGCCGACGAAGCCCATGGTCTCGTTGGTGGTGGCCTTGATGCCGACGCGTGAGGGCGGAATGCCGAGTGCTTCACCGATCTTTGCCTGCATCGCTTCGCGGTGGGGCAGGACTTTCGGAGCTTCGGCGATGAGGGTGGAGTCGACGTTGGTGAGGGAGAGTTTTTCTTCGGAAAGCAGTTGCCGGCACTTTTCCAGGATTTTCAGTGATGAGATGTCTTTGCAGAAATCTTCGCCGGGAGGGAAATAGTGGCCGATATCCGGTTTTCCCATGGCCCCGAGGACGGCATCGGCGATGGCGTGGCAGAGGACGTCGGCATCCGAGTGGCCATCGAGGCCGTGGCTGTGCGGGATCTCGACGCCGCCTAGGATGAGGGGACGGTTTTCCGCGAACTGGTGGACGTCGTAGCCGATGCCGATCATTTAAAATTCAATTATTAAAATTCAACTTCCAAGGAAGAAACGCCGACTGAAGTCAGCGCTCCGATTTCAGAGGATTTCCTCGATGGGGATTTTTCCGTTGGTGGCGACGATGGACCAGGCATCCGCTTTGCCGGGTTTCTGGGTGAGGGTGACTTTGCCGCCGGCGGCCTCGACGAGGAGTTTTCCGGCGGCGATGTCCCAGAGGGAGATGGTGGACTCGACGTAGGCATCGAGCCTGCCGCAGCAGATGTAGGCCATGCCAAGCGCGGCGGATCCCATCATGCGCATCTTGCGTGCGCGGAGCGAGGCCTTGCGGAAACGATCGATCCCAGTGGTCAGCGCCTCGGTGTCTTTCCCGCAACCGACGAAGAGGATGGATTCCTCCAGTTTTTCGCGGGAGCTGACGGTGACCGGTTCGCCGTTGAGGAGGGGGACGCCGCCCTTTTCGATGGTCCAGGTTTCTCCGACCATGGGATCGTGGATGACGCCGATGACGACCTCGTCATCGACACGGAGAGCGATGGAGATACAGAAATGGGGGATGCCGTAGAAGTAGTTCACCGTGCCGTCGATGGGATCGACGATCCATTGGCGGCCGGAATCCTGATTCCCGGCGATGCCTTCCTCGCCGTAGAGGGCGTCTGTCGGGCGGGCGCCAAGCAGGATGCCGGTGATGAGATCCTGGGATTCCCTGTCGAGGGCGAGCTTGATGTCGTGGTGGTGCGCTTCGTCAACCACGAGGGGTTTTCCGAAGTGCTTGCGGAGCAGTTTTCCCGCCTCGAGCGCCGCTTCGGTGGCGAGTGAAAGGTCGTTTTCCATGGCCTGTGGGTAACCGCAGGTGCGGTCGCGGTCAAGGTCGGCGGGGAAACGTTCCGTCTGAAATCCGTAGATTGAATCGGATTTTGCACCGCAGAGCCGCAATTTCGCGGAGGGGCGCAGAGTTGGGCTTGTGTTTGAGAGGTGGCAATTGAAGAAACGGGAAAGGCATCCACACGACCCACTTCATTTTTAACTGCGGAATAGGTTCAGTCGAACCATTCGTCGTCTGGATCGAAGGCGGGGATGGGGATGTTTACAATCTTCATTGTGCCGATCGCGCGGTGGCGCACGCCTGGCGGGATGAAGATGGTTGTCATCGGGCGGACTGGGATCAGTTCGCCATCGAGCTCGATGTGGCCTCCGCCTTCGAGGATGAGGTAGATCTCGGTGAGTTTTTTGTGATAGTGGGTTTTTGCGTCCTCGGAAATGTCGACGAGGTGAATCGTCGCGGTGGTGTTTTCCGGAACCGCGAATGCCCGCCGTGTCGTGCCGCAGGGACATTCGGTGGGTTCGATCTCATCGAAGTGGGTGACAATTGCTTTTTGCATGTAAGGATCTTGCCGGTTGATCGGCATTGTGGGAACAAGATTTCGGCGGTTTGTGGTGAAGTGCACGTTCTGTATACCGCGAATCAGTCAAATGTTTCAATCCGCGCCCCCCGCGTGGGGAGCGATA
>CAJQKQ010000135.1 GCA_905478925.1 uncultured Verrucomicrobiales bacterium | reverse complement strand
GGCGAGTACGATGCGGCGTTTGTTTCCCGGTTGAAAAACGCGTTGCTGATCCCCCATGCCCAGCCGTGCGAACAACGGAAGCACCTCGGTATTTCGGAAGTTCCGTCCCTCCAGAATATCCGCCGCATCTCGAATCTCCCGCTCCCCGGGCAGAAAGACGAGCACGTCCCCCTGCGGATCCATGTCGTTCAGGTAATCCATCCCCCGCCCGACCAAGGCATCAAGCGGTTCGTCATCTTTCCCCGGTAGAAAAAACTCGGACACGGGAAACATCCGCCCCTCCGCCTCGATCACCGGAACTTCATACGAAGCCGCGCCACTGCCATCCGCTTTCCCGAAGAAATCCGCAAACGCACCGGCATCCAAGGTCGCAGAGGAAATCACCACCCGAAAGTCCTTCCGCTTCTCCAGCAGCCGTTTCAAATACCCCAACAGGAAATCGATATTCAAGGAGCGCTCATGCGCCTCATCCAGGATCAGCGCATCATATTTCGAAAGTCCCCGATCCCCCTGCGTCTCCGCAAGCAGAATGCCATCCGTCATAAACTTGATCCGAGTCTCCCGTGATGTCCTGTCATCAAACCTCACCTGATACCCAACAAATCCCCCAAGCTCCGTCTTGAGTTCTTCCGCAACCCGCTTCGCCACGCTCACCGCCGCAATCCGCCGTGGCTGGGTACATCCGATCAGCTTCTTCCTCTTGCTTGAATTATGAGCTTTGAGATTTGAATTTCCGAGAGCCTCCGCAACCATTTTAGGCAGCTGCGTCGTCTTCCCCGATCCCGTATCGGAAACAACCACCACCACCTGGTTCTCCCGGATCGCAGCGATGATATCCTCGCGCCTCCCCACCACCGGCAGTTCCGCCGGATAGTTCCATTTTCCCGAAAAACTCATCGGCGGGATTAGTTCCCAGCACGAGCTACCTATCAAGCCTCTAGAACGGGATTGTTACGCCCCAGATGAGAAGCGCAGCATACACTACCTTGCAGAAGTAGTGAAGCAGTTGGTCGGTCGAAAAACTGATCCAATTATCGCACCTGATGAAATCGATCGCCCAGTGGAGGGTGAGTTCGACAAGTGCAAGTGCAGCCGATCCGGTGATGAGCCAAACAGCACCGGCCTGGATAAATGAGTGTGCGGTGAGGGCATGTATCCACAGACCCTTCGGCACACTGGAGTCACTGAAGAATATGCTGGAATCATCGTTGCGGTTTTTTCCTGACGCAAGGAAAGCGCCTTGCAGCGGGTAATCCGTGACTGCATGTCCAATGAACAATGCAAAGCATAGTAGCAGGAAACTTCCCACCCCTCCCATTGCAACAAGGTTTTCTGTAAAGTCGTTCAACATCGATTTTGGGTTTTCCGTTTTTGACTACCAGAATTTCCCGAGAATATCCACACTCTCGGAATCGGCGAGTTTCTCGTTCATGTTCCGTATGCGTCGGCACATGACGGTGACGATGCCTGCAAAAAGGCATGTACCAGCGTGCGGATAGGCTTCAACGAATTGGTCGATGTCACTGCGGTTCGCTTTCCAGATCTGCGCAAACTCTTGCGCAACCACGGTGGCACTCGCCTTTTCGGGATCGAAGACATTGACCTCCCCAAGGGATTCGCCCGCACCTACCCGCGCGACGAGCTTGGCTCTGCCATCAACTAGGATGCTCACATGAAGCACCCCTGAGATCACGAAGTAGAGGTTTTCCTGGTCGTCTCCGGCCTGAATAAGAACCTGCCCTGCCTGCACCGGCAGAAACTCGCCATACCCCCCTAGCAAAGCCCTGTCATCCTGATCCATCTGCGCAACTATTCCAACTGCAGGGAGCTCCGGCTTCTTGAATTTCTCGCTCATATGCGCAAACCTGAACAAATCTCCCGAGGACGGGAAGCCAAAAACGAGGGCCCTGGATTGACCCCCATTTGCATGTCCCTGTAATATTCCCTTAGCCAAGGGCATGGCCCATACTCAACCCGCTGTAACCTGATTATTAGATAAAAAACTCACGCTCCTGTTCGCGCTTTCGTTCCAATTTTCATCCGCCGCCACACAGTTTCCCGGGCACAATCTCACATTCCGTAATCTCGGCTGGAGTGCCGAGACACCTGCCGGGGATTCCCGCAACGGCCTGAGCCTGCTACAGGCGGGGCGCGAGACAAAAGGCGAAGGCTGGCGACAGTTACTGAAACAGCTTCCCGAATCCAATCCAAGACCGGCACCTTCCTCCCCGTGTGGTGAGATAATTCTTCCTTGAGATTTGAATTTTAAATTTTGAGTTTTAAGCAAAAAGGGGGTGCCGCCTCCCTGTAAGCCGGATTCTGTCCACCCCGTTCTTAGGCGAGGCTGGACGGTCATTTCTCTCAACCCGGCTTGCGCCGGGCGCCCCGCTTGCGCGGGATGCGACTAATACCCGGGAGTTTAGCGGGCGGGCAGCCCTTTCCCTGTTATGTCTTGCACCATCCGAGGTTTACATTGCCGCTCCGGTTACCCTCGGCGCGGTGGGCTCTTACCCCACCATTTCAACCTTACCTGTGCCCTTGCGAGCCATCGGCGGTATATTTTCTGTTGCACTTTCTATCCGGGTTCCTCTCGGTCCCCGTCCCCTGCTTTCACAAGGCGAATTGCCCTACGGTGTCCGGACTTTCCTCAACGCGAGCTTGCGCCACGTTGCGACCGCCCGGGAGACGGCGCTGGAAGTAAACGCTGAAAAACTCAAAACTGAAAAGCTGAAAAGACTGGAATCGTCCAGGCCTCTTCATTTCCGTATCTCAGCGTTTCAGTATCTCAGCTTTTACCACCAAAGCACGTCCGCAAGGAAACAGGCAACCATCAGCACTCCGACAGCGATCTTGAAGCCCATCCCCGCTAGGGTGCCGACAACACTGCCCACCCCCGATACCGCGGACTCCTTGGTTTTCTTTTTCGCAAACAGCATCTCGAAACCGAAGGCTCCCGCCAACGGCCCGACAAGCAACCCGAACGGCAGAAAAAATAAACCGGCAATTCCCCCAACGAGCGCGCCAATAGCACCCCAGCGGCTGCCACCGAACCATTTCGCGCCCAGCGATCCGCTCAAGATCTCAAACACCTGCGACACCACCATCAGGACGATCAAGATTCCGAAACCCCACCAACCGATCCCCGCGTCAGCCCCCACCATCAGACGGTAACCGACAGCCGCCGCGAAAACGACCAGGTGACCCGGCAGTATAGGAACTACGCAACCCGCCAGTCCGATCCCCAGCAGCAGCGCCGTAACAATCCACACTCCGCCGTCCTGAAGTAATTCCGCCATCGCCAAATGCTAACGGCTCCGCGAAAACTGGCAAAACGATTCTGCGCGCTTGAATGTCACGGCCTGTTTCCTACAGTCTACCGGCCATGCGCAAGTTCCTCTGCCTTTTTCTGGCCTTCGCCCACGTCCTTCCTGCACAGGAAGCACACATGGTCGTCGAAGCCTACTCCGGAAAAGTCCTTTCCGCCGAGAACTCCACGGTCAAGCGCCCCGTCGCATCACTCACCAAATTGGCCACCGCCATCGTCGCCGTCGATTGGGCGAACGCCTCCGGCACGGACATCGCCAGCCACGTAATTCGGGTTCCGGGCATCGTCCTCCAGCTCAATACCACCAGCCAACTAAAACTCGCGCCCGGCGACAGCCTTACTCTCCGCGACGCCCTCTACGCGGCGCTCATTTCCTCGGACAACATCGCCGCGCTCACCATCGCCCATCACGTCGGCTCACAGCTCCTCGCCCATCGCGGCAGAGCCGGCGATCCGGTTCTGGCCTTCGTTGCGGAGATGAACAAGCTGGCCAAAGCAATCTACGCGAAAAAAACCCTGTTCGTGAATGCCCACGGTCTCGAGAACGACCCAAAGCCCGGCTACTCCACTGCTGGCGACATGGCGCGCCTCTCCATCCACGCGATGCGCCGCAATGCGATCACTTTCATCGTCCGCCAGAAATCCCGGAAGGTTTCCGTCACCGGACCTGCGGGAAAGCGCAGTTACACTCTCAACAACACCAACAAACTTATCGGCGAAGCAGGCATCCTCGGTATCAAGACGGGCACCACCAACGCCGCCGGTCCCTGCCTCACGACCTGCATGGATCGCGATCCCGTAGTCCGCACCAAACCGGACGGCTCCAAGGGAGTCACCCCCCGCCGACTCATCGTTGTTGTCCTCAACTGCCCGGATCGCTTCGCCCGTACCCGACAACTCATCAAGGCTGGATGGGCTTTCTACGATCCCTGGCTCGCAGACGGTGCCCCCGTCAAGAACCGCAAGCGCGAGATCCTCTCCACCCCCGCCGCAAAGTGACGCGAAACGCAATATGGAGTGTGGCTTTTTTTAAGCCGCTTCCTCACGCTCAACCCTGATCACGACCACCCTCCCCACCCTCTCTTCCTTAGAATTTCAAATATATGCGCATCGGTATCCTAAACAGCGGCGGCGATTGCCCCGGTCTCAACGCAGTCATCCACGGCGTCGTCGGAGCGGCGGATCAACTCGGCTGGGAAGTCGTCGGATTCAAGGACGGCTTCGAAGGGCTCCTCCCGCCCGGCGATTTCCGCATCCTCAAACCAGCAGACACCATCGGTATACTAAAACTCGGCGGAACCATCCTCGGCTCCACCAACAAGGGACATTTCGCAGCAAAAGTCGGTGTGGGTGATATCGCGGAAGTGCCGAAGGAAATCATCGACCGTGCGAAATCCACCATGGACAGCATGGAGATCTCCGCCCTCATCATCGTCGGCGGTGACGGATCACTCACCACGGGACTCCAACTTTTCCGCGCGGGTTGGCCCATCGTAGGCGTGCCGAAAACCATCGACAACGACCTCTCCGCCACAGCGATGACCTTCGGCTTCGATAGCGCGGTCACAACCGTTGTCGACGGACTCGACCGACTCAACACCACCGCAGAATCCCACAAGCGTGTCATGATACTGGAGGTCATGGGCCGACACGCCGGATGGATCGCCCTGTGGGGTGGCATGGCGGGCGGCGCGAACGTCATCCTTCTGCCAGAAATCCCCTTCAACCTCCAGACCGTCGCGGATTTCATCAAGCAGCGAGACGCCCAAGGATACCACGCCACCCTCATCGTCGTAGCCGAAGGGGCGAAAATGCCAGAAGGCGGCCTCGTAGTCCTCGACAAGGAATGTCTCGGCGAAGTCCGCCTCGGCGGCATCGGCGAACAGGTCGCGGAGCAGCTCCAGAAACTCACCGGAAAGGATACCCGCTCGACCACGCTAGGC
>CAJQKQ010000134.1 GCA_905478925.1 uncultured Verrucomicrobiales bacterium | reverse complement strand
CTGCTTCGTTCTGATCTACGTCCTGCTGGATCGCAAGGTCAGCTGCGTCGCTGTCTGCTTCGTTCTGATCTACGTCCTGCTGGATCGCAAGGTCAGCTGCGTCGCTGTCTGCTTCGTTCTGATCTACGTCCTGCTGGATCGCAAGGTCAGCCGCAGCAACTTGTCCGACGGTTGCTGCGTCGTCGTCAGCCGTGCCGTCTGCAAGCTTGGTGATTTGCTCACCGCCGTTGTCGATGCCGTTGGTGGTGGTTGCGCCATCCACGTTCAGGTCGCCGCCAGTGTTGGCGAGTGGAGTCTCAGTTCCGAGGGTCATGTCAGCCGCATAGAGTGTTTCCACCGAGTTAGCTGGATCAGCGATCCAAGCATCAAGAGCAGCTTCTGTAGCGAAAGATGGCGAAATTGGAGTAACGACTCCCGTTACCGGGTCAGCCGTACCGATAAGAAACATCGCTGTTCCTGCGATTGGCTGCCCAACAATTGCACCTGGTTCGGTGTTGCCTGCTTGGGCAACTTCGAAAGTCGTGAAGCGGGAGTAGTTGATTTCTGTGTCCGTGCCAGTGGCCGCAGTCAGGTTGGTGTTACCATTCGTCATGATGGTGGCACCGCCGCCGGTCTGCGAGGTTTGGGTGGCTGTGGTATCGCTAAGCTTGGTGGTACCAACAACTACGTCACCGCCGGTTCCTGTAACAACCGGACCGGACACGGTAGGCTCACCAGGGGTGTCCACCGTGGCAGTGCTCGTGGTGGAGGTGATCTCCGGCTGAACGGTAAGAGTGCCGTTGACGGTGGTATCACCCTCAACCGTAAGCGGAGCGGTGAGCGTTGCGGGATCACCGAGGCCGCCGGCAGGGATAGTGGTCTGAGCTTGGAGGAGTCCGGAGACAAACAATAGTGCCAAAAGTGGCTGGTATGCTTTAATTTTCATAAGGTGGAAAGATCCTAGACAAAGAAGCGGACATGGAAAGCCAAGAATTGTAATTTTTTTGATTACGCTGACGCGGCGACCAAGGGAGGCGCGGATGGGATCAGCACAAGCTGCTCTCGCGTAGTGTGTGCGAACAAAGCGACAGTGGCGAACAGCCGGACATGATCGCGTGCCTGTATGTTGGGACAGCAGCCCATTGCCTTTTTTAAAAATCCGGCAAATTACGGGATGCGTAGTTTCAGGAGATCCGTACATTCAAGGCGTTGGCGGATGCGGATGATGTGGGTGCGGATGGTCGGCTCGGAGATCTTTAGCTTGTCGGCGAGCTCCTTGACGGAAAGTCCCTCACGCAGCCCCTCCAGGACAAGGCGCTGCTTGGGCGAGAGTTTGTCGATCTCCTTGGATTTCTGGAAATGATCGAGCTTCCTTTCCAAAGCCTCGAAGCCGTGGGCGACGACATCGGCAAGGGCTTCGGCCAAACTGCAGTTCTCGGCATCGGCCAAGCGGACGACGCGGGCGTGGAGTTGACTTGGCAGCTTTACGGCTTCCGGTTGGTTTTCTCGTGCTTTCCCCATGGCTCGTTCGCGACGCAAGCAAGATAGCGGAAGCCTGTGCGGCTTGCAAGTCTGCGGTGGGGGCGGCCGGGATAAACTATAAGCATAGTAATTTATCCTGAAAAGGAAGGTGGAATTTACAGAAGGACGCGAAGTTCACAAAGCCTGAATGAGTTGGGGAAATCAAAACACTCACCCTCACAGGGTGAATCCTTACGACCCCTATTTATTTGCCTAACCGACTGAACCTTTGCGTTCTTCTGTTAAAAAATTCGGCTTCCAGATGTATCCAGATGTAACTGCCAGAATCTCTCACCACTCGATACCGACGCCCTCTTCGGGGATCAGCACCCTGTCGCTGATGCCGAGGCGATCCGCCTCGGTGAGGAGGCGCTCTACGGGTTCCTGCAGCGCCTCGTTGCCGAGGGGGAAGGTGCCGTAGTGCATAGGGATGAGGGTTTTCGCATCAAGATCGGCGAAGGCACGGACTGCCTGCTCCGGGTTCATGTGGACGTCCCGGCCGCTGGGGGAGTCGTAGGCGCCGATGGGCATGAGCGCGACATCGATGCGATGGCGCTTGCCGATTTCCGTGAAGCCATCGAAGTAGGTGCTGTCGCCGCAGTGGAATACGCTCTTGCCACCGGCGTTGACG
Source organism: uncultured Verrucomicrobiales bacterium (assembly GCA_905478925.1). Lineage (GTDB taxonomy): Bacteria > Verrucomicrobiota > Verrucomicrobiia > Verrucomicrobiales > Akkermansiaceae > Luteolibacter. Next base: position 5,598 of record CAJQKQ010000134.1, on the reverse strand, counting down.
ATGTAGCCGCCGTAGTCGCGGTGGGTGTCGTGGACATAGCGCGCGCCCCAGTGATGGCTGGGGGTATGGACGACGCTCATGCCGCCGATCTCCAGCTCATCCCAGATCTTCACCTCGTGGATCGCTGGGAAACCGAGTTTCCTGACAAGCGAGGCGCTGCCCATGGGGACGACGATGCCCTCGCTGGCCTGCAGGATTTTCAGGCTCGGCTTGTGGAGGTGGTCGAAGTGGGCGTGGGTGACGAGCACCAGATCCACCTCGGGGACGCCGTGGAGGGGGAGACCCGGGTGGCGCTGGCGTTTCACCGGACCGTGCCACTTCGCCCAATTCGGATCGACGACGACGGAGTGCCCAGCGAACTGGAGGAAGAAGGAGGCGTGGCCGATCCAGGTGATGCGGACGCGGTCGGCATCGGGCGGGGTGAGGACAGGCTCGAGGACACCGCCGCCCATTTTCCGGAACATCCCGGGGACGATGTGGTGGCGGAGAAATTTCGCGTTGCGCCCGGGCCAGCCCTTCTGCGGGGCGAGGCCTGAGTAGCGGTTTTGGGCTGGCTGTTCCATCGCTGGGGGAGGTCTCTCAGGTACCCGGGTAACCGAGCGCGATTTTTCCCATCCACTCCTCCGCCCTGGCGCGGAAGCCCTTCTCGTCCTGCGCATAGAGTATGCCGCGGGAAACGTTGATCACATCCGGGGCGGTTCGTTTTGCGGCGGCGAGCGCCGTGAGATCCCCGCCCTGGGCACCGAGACCGGGGACGAGCAGTGGCGCGTCGGGCATTTTCGGCAGAACCGCCTCCGCGTTGGTGAGGCCGACGACGTAACCGACATCCGTGGCGCGGCCTTCAGACTTGGCGCGTTCTCCGAGCGCGGTAACGAGCTCGAACACCTGGCGGCCATCCTGCAGGCGCTGCTGCTGGAAATCGGCGGAGCCGGCGTTCGAGGTGACGGCGAGTAAGTAGACCGCCTTGCCTTCGTAATCCAGGAAGGGCTCGATCGAATCGTATCCTAGGAAGGGGTTGAGCGTGACCGCATCGACGTTCCAGCCGTTGAAATATCCCTGCGCGTAGTATTTCTGTGTCTCGCCGATATCGCTGCGCTTGGCATCGAGTATTACGGGGATCTCCTCCGGGATCACGGCGAGGATTTCCTCAAGCACCCGGATGCCCTCGATGCCCATTGCCTCGAAGTAGGCCATGTTCGGCTTGAAGGCGGCGGCCCAGACGGAAGTTTCCTCGATCACGCGGACAAGGAAATCCTTGGCAAAGCCCGCGCCGTGCTCACCCGGACGTGGGTCGAGGCCGACGCACAACCTCGATCCGCTGGATTTGATCCGCTGCTGCAGTTTTTCGTTGAAACGCATGGCTTAGTTTTGAACCGTATTTCGCGATTCGCAAAGGAAACTCCTACCCGGGTGCATCGGTTTTTTTTCCGGCGCGGCCCCGCCACCCAGACCAGGCAATGAAACCGAGTGCTATGTAGTACAGCAAGAACTCCGCCGCCTTCTGCCAATAGGTGATTGTTTCTGCTCCGCCGGTGCAGCCGCAGCGGATGTCCATTCCCCGCCACCAGGCAGAACCGACGGCGAAGGCGAACGCCGTTACGAAACCCAGCATTGCCAGCCACGAACCTTTCCGTAGCACCCCCAGCATGAAGCAGATCCCGGCCACAATCTCCGCCCAAGGCAGGATGTAGGCGACGGCGACGGCCACGCTTTCTCCGACCAGCTTGTAATTTCCTATGTCCGTCGCAAAGCGATCCAGGCCGCTGACGAAGATCTTCTCCCCGCCGGCCCACGTGAAATACGCGCCCATCGCCACACGCAGCACCAGCGCAACCATCTCGTTCCTTCGCATTTCCATTGCATTGATATCTCGCACAACGGCGGGAAATGTCACGGGTTTCCGGGTGCCATCTTGCGCCGCAGGCTCTGGACTGCTGCGGTTCCTATCCGCAGCTTTCGGGGGATGCGCCGATGAGCCGTAGAAAGCAGCTTGCGACCCATCGCCCCGCTGGCCGGATCTTTCCGCAAGAGCTGGGAATGAAGAATCCCAGCAGTCCAAAGCCTGCGGCGCCATGAATTCACTCCGGTGGCTTTCTGCGGGAAAACATGAACGGCAGGACGCCTACGATGGTTGTTAGCAGGGCGAGTGGCCAGAATTTCACGTCGCCCACGACGGCGGGCGCGGCGGTGACCCTGGTTTCGTATTCGCGGAAAAGTTCGATGGCTCTTTCCAGATCCTCACCTGAGACGACCACCCGAACCATATCGTTGAACATCTTATGGTGCGTAACTCGATGGCTGAACTCATCAAAGACATGCGCAGGGATGCCTTCCGATTCCAAATAGGTGCAGAAAAGGTAGGCATCCTCGGTCTTGTGGAAGCTGACGACGGTTTCCATCGCCTTGATATTTCTCACGACGGCGGAAAATGTCACGGATTTCCGGACTCCATCTTGCGCCTGCGGCGCTGAGATATTCCTCCGCCGCCCAATGATCATTGCGATCCGACATCGGGGATGCTTCACTCCCGCCGTGGCCTATCTTGAAATCTGCAACCTGCAAAAGCATTTCGTGAAAAAAGCGGGTGGCATGCTCAACTCGCACACCGAGACCGTGAAGGCGGTGGACGGCGTCAACCTCGAGATCGAGAAAGGCGAGATCCTCGGCCTCGTTGGCGAATCCGGCTGCGGAAAATCGACCCTCTCCCGGATGATCATGCAGCTCCTCCCGCCGACCGCTGGATCCATCGTCCTGAACGGCGAGAACCTCAGCGAACTCGACCACCGCACCGTGAGGAAACGCCGCCTCGATTTCCAAATGGTGTTCCAGGATCCCTACGCCTCGCTCAATCCGCGGATGACCGTTTTCTCCACCCTCGCGGAAGCCGTGCGCCAACGGCACCGGGAGATGAAAGGCGCTGCGCTGGAAAAAAAAGTCGCCGAACTGATGGCCACCGTCGGCCTCGATGTCGCACAGATGAAACGCTACCCGCATGAGTTTTCCGGTGGCCAGCGGCAGCGGATCGCGATCGCCCGCGCCCTCGCCCCAGAGCCGAAGCTCATCATCGCGGACGAGCCAGTCTCCGCGCTCGATGTCTCGATCCAGTCGCAAATCCTCAACCTGCTAAAAGATCTCCAACGCGATCTCGGGCTGACCATGGTTTTCATTTCCCACGATCTCGGTGTCGTCCACTACATCGCGGACAGGATCGCGGTCATGTACCAGGGAAAAATCGTTGAGGTCGACACGGCGGATGAGGTCTTCCACTCGCCGAAGAATGAATACACGCAGCGCCTCCTAGCGTCGATCCCGATGCTGCAGACAGACTAGTGCTCTGTCAGGACGAAATTTTAGGGTAAAAGGAAGTGAGCCTGATTGGAGTCGTCCACGGATATTTGAGACTCGAAAGCTTGTTCTCCAGAAACGTCACCTTCGAAGCCGAACGCAGGAACGCACGACTCCAGTCGCGCAGGGTGCCGATCCAAAGAAATGACCTGCGCGACTGGAGTCGCGCGTTCCGCAAACCGGCAAGGAAACACCCATCCTTTTAAGGAATTTGGAGCACTAGCCCTTGGTAACGGCGCTGATTTCTCCGTCGTTGACCTTGAAGTTCAGCCTTTCCGCGATGAAATCCATGGTGACGGGCAGCGGCTTGCCGTCGATCTCCACGACGCGGCAGCGTATCCCCGCTGCCTTGCAGGCCGCCTCCACATCCACCAACGGCAGGCCGACCAGGGATTCCGTCTTGGAAACGTCGATGGCTGCGGGCTTGTCCTCCTGTGCAGCGACCTTTTCTTCGGCCGCGGCTTTTTCCTCAGGTGCCGGGTCGTCGCTGACGATTTTTTTCGGCTGACAGGAAACGAGCAAGGCGAACGTTAGCAAGGGAAGTGCGGTTTTCATTCCGAAAGTATCGCAGGCTGTGGGGCGTTTGCAAGGTTCTGGATGAAATCCGGCGTTGCGGACGCCCGTAACTCAACTAGTTTCAAAAAAGTATGAAATGGAATACAACAAGTGCCGCGGCCTCCTGCCTCATCGTGGGTCTCGCCGGATTCTTCGTCGGGAAAATCACTACTGGGAAGGGCGGTGGCGGGGAAGCCGATGAGCTTATCGACCGCGCCCGGCAGGTTTCCACCGATCGGATGACCGCATCCAAGGACGGCTCTTCGCCCCGCCGCGATACCACCGGCCGATCCGCCCGCACTACCGACCGATCCGACTCGACCTTCGACGAGCGCCTCACTGACATGGAAGGGATCGTCCGCGGAGAGAACGCCCTCGACCGCGGGCGGGCAATGCTTTCCTGGATCGATTCCCTCGCGCCGGATGAGTTCGAAGACGCCGTGGCTCGCTTCCGCAGTCTCGGCATCACCGAGGCGCGGATGGGCGAATACGCGATGCTCCTGACCGCATGGGCGGAAGCCGATCCCACCGCCGCGCTTGCCTACACTACCGAGAACACCCGCGGCGGCATGGCCACCGGAACCGTCCTCGCCGCATGGGCCAGCCGCGATCCCGAATCCGCTATCGCATGGGCGCGGGCGAACCACGAAGGCGACGGCGCGAACCCTCACATGGTCGGCGTCATACGTGGCCTGGTGGAAACCAGCCCCTCCCGTGCCACAGAGCTTCTCGTAGGCCTTCCCTTCAGCGCAGAACGCGGCCAAGCGCTGGCCGCCATGATCCCCCACCTGCTCAAGCTCGGCCCCGACTCCGCGAAGCAATGGATCTCCGCCCTTTCCGATGAGCGCCTCAGGGACGGGGCGACCGCACGCTTCGCCGAGGAAATGGCCAAGGCCGACCCCGCAGGCACCGCCTCATGGCTGCTTGCGAATCTCAGCGAAACCTCCACCCGCAGCGTTGACGAGGTCTTCGAGGAATGGGCAAAACAAGACAAGGGCGCGGCATTGTCATCCTTCGAAAGCATGCCCGAAGGCGACGCGAGATCGCGCGCTCTCCGCGGTCTCGTGACCATCGAGGCCCGCGAGGATCCGCAGGCCGCCGCCAAGCTCATGGACAGCCATCCCGGCGACATCGATGACAGCATGGTTCTCCATTTTGTCTGGAACTCCTTCGACAAGGCTCCCGAAGTTGCCATGGGGCAGGTAACCAAGATCGAGGACGAGAGCCGCCGCAACCGCATGTATCAACGCGCCCTCGACTCCTGGCTCGACGATGACCAAGCCGCCGCCCAGCGCTGGATCGACTCCGCAGAACTGCCCGAAGCAGTCATGAAATCCTTGGAGAAGCGCAAGGCGCCCTAGTGTTCTGTAAAGCCTAAGATCGCGGATGGGGGCGGATGGGCTTGCGGGCTTTTGTTTGAAACGGAGAAAGCGGAGAAGAATGTCTGTATTTCCAACTCCGTGACCTCCGTTTCTTCTCCGTTGCCTCCGTTTTAAAATTGGCCGACTCAAGATCAAGCACTCACCCTTATCGGTAAATTCTATCCGCCAGATAAGATTTTACGCAGCCAGCACTAGTGCATAGACAGATCTAAATCGTCGCTCTTTTTCGGTTTTTTGACTTGTACTTTTACAAATTACGGTTTCGTTAGGTGATGCCAAACAAAAAGCATCATATCAAGCTGACCCCGGATGAGCG
>CAJQKQ010000133.1 GCA_905478925.1 uncultured Verrucomicrobiales bacterium | reverse complement strand
CTTGGGGCTACCCGCCCCAAACCCCGGCAAGCTGAGCCAGCTTGACCGCCCCGCCCACCTCACAGACCAGATCACGACATCAATAAAACTCAAAATTTACTGGCAACGGTAAGGGAACCACTTCAGGATGCGATCGCCGATAGCGCATCGAATTATTGATGACAACAGTCTTTCAGACTACGATACTCGCGCCCTTCGCGGGCGAAATCGTTCCATTACGACCGAAACAGCGCTCTCAAGCACTCGCCTCAAAAGCAAATTCCTAGCAATAATCATGTTCATCATTAATCCATCTTGGGGTTTCAGGCTCAATTTCCTGCCTGTCGCGCTGACCTTCATCTTCACGGCGAGCTTGCAGGCCGCTGACAAACCGCCGGTTACATCCGCCGAACGCGTCGACCATCGGATTGGCCTCATTGGTGGGCGAATGGTCGCGGACATGGCGAAGCACGGCTATTTCGAGACGGCCTTGACGGCGCTTTGGACCCATCAGGACATCACCTTCCGAAACCTGGGCTGGCCGGCTGATGACGTCTTTGGGACGGCGCGCTCGGAGTTCGGGTCCGGCCTCAACACCAAATCCTGGCAACCGCCTACCAATGCTGATCAGGGCTTTGGCTATGAGACGCTGCTGGGTCACGTGAACGATGCCAAGCCAACGACGCTGTTCGTGGCCTATGGCCGAGAAACTGCGTTCTACAAAAGCCCTGAAGAGTTCGAGGCTTTCAAGCGCGGCTACATCACCCTGCTGGAGGATCTCGGCAAAGTCGCGAAGACGCTGATCCTGGTCAGCCCACCGCTGCTTGAGGATGCGGGCCGGCCACTTCCCGATCCCGGCGAAAACAACAAACGGATCCAACAGACCGCCACGTTTATTAAGGGGCTCGCCAAGAAGGGAGGGCATCGATTGATCAATCTTACCGATCATTTGGTTCCGGCGGGTGCCAAGAAAAACCTGACATTCAACGGTCAGCAATTCAATCAACACGGCCACGAGAAGCTGTCACAGGTGATGCTCAAGCAGATGGGCTTAGCCGCCAACGGTGGCTACAAGGTAGCGTTTGCCGCGGATGGGACCGCGGCTGCCAGCCAGGCTGCCAAAGTGGAACAATTGGTGAAGACCGAGAATGGATTCCGCTTCGATTTGACCCCTGAGACGCTGCCCCTTCCGGGCACCGGCGTCATTCTCATCAAAGACTCCACCGCGAGCTATGCGCTTAAAATCGACGGCCAAGCAGCCTTCTCCTGGGACAATGGCAAAACCCCGAAAGGTGCCACCGTCGTCGATGGTCGGCCGGACTCGCAGTATGAACGGCTGCGCCAACTGATCATCCAGAAAAACCGTTTCTATTCGACTCGCTTGCGGCCGCTTAACAAAACCTATACCCACTTGTTTCGTCGGCATGAAATGGGCCACCTGGCCAGCGAGATGGATGATCTGAAACGTCTTGCCAAAGAAGAAGAAGAACTGATCGCGCGTCTGCGACAGCCCACAACCCATCGCTATGTGATTGATGAGATCCTTCCCTGGAAGGAGGTTGTCGACGCCGGCCACTATGTTCCGGACGACATCCCGGAGCCGGACGTGGCGGCTGAACTGAAGTCCTTCACGGTTGCTGACGGCTTTGAAATCAATCTCTTCGCCGCCGATCCCATGATCAACAAGCCGGTCAACATGAATTGGGACACGCGCGGACGTCTCTGGGTCTCGGGCAGCACCACCTATCCCCATAACAAGCCGGGGCGCACCCCCAATGATCGCATCGTTATCTTGGAAGACACGGATCACGACGGTCGCGCCGATCGCTCGACCCTCTTCGCCGAGGGACTGCTGCTGCCGCATTCGGTGATGCCCGTTGCCGGTGGCGCCTATGTCTGCAGCGCCACTGAGTTCATCCATCTGATCGACAAAGATGGCGATGACCATGCCGAGAGCCGCCGGGTGGTGTATTCCGGCTTCGGCAACGCCGATGTCCATCAAATGATCCACGGTTTGACTTGGGCACCCTGGGGAGAGCTCTACTTTACCCAGTCGATCTACATCAACAGCTTTGTCGAGACCCCGTGGGGACCCCGGCGCCTCAATGCCGGGGGTGTCTGGCGCTTCCGCCCGGAGACCGAAAAACTCGATATCTTTACCCGTGGAATGGTCAACCCGTGGGGCTTCGCTTTTGATCGATGGGGCCAATCGTTTTCCACCGATGGCGCTGGCTGGCAAGGCCCTCACTATTCCTTCCCTGGTGTCGCCTACTCGAAAGCAGTGGGCGTCAAGGAGACTCTGGACGGCATGATCATGACCGGAAAGCCGAAGAACACCGCTGCTGAATTCGTCTCCGGCAGTCATGCTCCCGATCACTGGCAGGGCAGTCTGCTGGCCAACGATTTTCGTGCCAACCGGACCGTCCGATACGAGATCGAAGAAAAGGACAGCGGCTACACGGCGCGCGAAGTCGAAACCGTCCTGCTCTCCAGCCATCGTGCCTTTCGCCCCGTCGATATCAAGATTGGCCCCGACGGCGCGATTTACGTTCTCGACTTTTACGATGCCATTTTGGGTCACGGCGAGGTGGATTTTTATCACCCGGCTCGCAACCATACCCAGGGTCGCATCTGGCGTATTACTGCAAAGAATCGCCCGCTGGTCAAACCGCCGCTTATCTTCGGCGCTCCGGTCGCCACCTTACTCAATCATCTCAAAGCCGCGGAACAATACACTCGCGTCCAAGCCAAACGTGAACTCGCCACTCGCGGCGGCGATGCTGTCCTGCCGGAACTGACACGCTGGATCGATGCGCTCGATTCCGCCGACCCCAAATTTGAACACCACCTGCT
>CAJQKQ010000132.1 GCA_905478925.1 uncultured Verrucomicrobiales bacterium | reverse complement strand
CTCTGCGGCTTGGACGATGTTTCTCACACGGTAGGGCTGATCCGGCTCGGTCAGCCCACTTTAAAAATCTAGCGTCCCGCCTCGCCCACACAGAAGTGAGCTCCCGGGGAAAATGCCGTGTCTTGCCGTGGCTTCACTCCCTTTCCGGAGATACGCCACCTCCGTTTTTCGATCAGGGCCGACCCACCCTGCAGTTGATCCGCTCGAAGAAATTGGACTTATGAAACAGCCTCTTACGCGATGATGTCTTTAACGACGTGACCATGGACGTCGGTGAGGCGGAAGTCGCGACCTTGGAATCGGTAGGTGAGGCGCTCGTGATCGAAGCCTAGCAAGTGCAGCAAAGTCGCGTTGAGATCGTGGACGTGGACTGGATTTTCGGTGACGTTGAATCCGAAGTCGTCGGTCGCTCCGTGGACGTGACCGCCTTTGACGCCACCACCGGCGAGAAACATCGTGAAGGCTCGATTGTGGTGGTCGCGGCCATTGCTGCCTTGAGCCATGGGTGTGCGGCCGAATTCGCCGCCCCAGATGACGAGAGTGTCTTTGAGCAAGTCGCGGTCCTTGAGGTCTTGGATCAGAGCGGCGACGGGCTGGTCGGTGTCTTGGCAGTTTTTAGGGAGCTGTTTGTCCAGGCCGCCGTGTTGGTCCCAAGCTTCATGGAAAAGCTGAACGAAGCGGACGTCGCGCTCAACCAGTCGGCGGGCTATTAGGCAGTTGCGAGCGAAGTTCGATTCTTTGATGTTTGTGATGTTGTAGGCATCGAGGGTCGCTTGGGATTCCGAACCGAGGTCCATGAGTTCCGGGGCGCTGGTTTGGAGCCGATAGGCGGTCTCGTAAGCTTGGATACGCGATGCAGTCTCCGGATCGGAGATACTGGTCATGGTCTGCTGGTTGAGCTGCTTGAGGGCGTCGAGTGAACTGCGTTGGGTCTGGGCGTCGTATCCTTTTGGATTGGAAAGGTAGAGGATGGGGTCGCCTTTGCCTCGAAAGGGAACGCCGTTGTAAATGGTCGGAAGGAATCCGCATCCATAGTTGCTGGCCCCGGCGCTGGTGCCTTTGGCACTGCTGAGGACGACGTATCCAGGAAGGTCTTCGGTTTCGCAGCCGAGTCCATAGAGACTCCAGGCTCCGAGGCTGGGTCGGCCGAATTGCGAATGACCGGTGTTGAGCATGAGTTGCGCAGGGGCGTGGTTGACCGCATCGGTCTGCATGGATTTGATGAAGCAGAGGTCGTCAACGTGTTTGGCGATATTGGGCAGGAGTTCGCTGAGCTCGATGCCGCTTTGGCCGTGCCGGTTGAACTTGAATTTCGTGCCGAGCAGAGCGGACTTGGGATTGATGAAGGCGGCGCGATAGCCTTCGAGCAATTCGGCGGGAGGCAGTTCGCCGTCACGTTTAATCAGTTCTTGTTTGTGATCGAAAAGATCGAGGTGGCTGGGGGCGCCGGCTTGGAATATGTAGATGACGCGTTTCGCTTTCGCGGCGAAGTGCGGCAGCCGCGCGGCGAGTGGATTGGCGGGAGCGTTTCTCAGCTCTTCGCGGGCGAAGAGCGAGTTCAGGGCGAGCCCTGCCATGCCGACACCGCAATTGCGGAGAAACCAGCGACGCGATTGGATCGATGCAAATTCATTTTTGAGTTCGTGATGCATGATGTCTAGTTTTTGTTAAGCGTTTCGTCCAGGTTGAGCAATACGCGCGATGCGATGGTCCAGCAGGCAAGGTCGCGTGGAGTGGTTGCGGGTGGAAGTTCGGGCGGATGGTCGGGATCGATGAAGGCGATTTCGCGGGTGCTGATCCAGCCTTCGGAAAGGCGATTGCGTTGTTCTTCGAGTAGGCCGAGCAGTATTTTGGTGTCTGCTTTGCTGGCGGGACGTCCGGTGGCGAGGAGGTAGCCGTAGTTGATTCTGGATTCGTCGTTGTCGCCTCCTTCTTTGAGTATTCTCAATCCCATTCCTTGGGCGGCTTCGACGAAGACGGGTTCGTTGAGCGATGTCAGAGCGGAGAGTGGTGTATTGGAAAGGATGCGACGGACGCAGGAGGCATCGGCGTTAGGAGCATCGAAGGAACTCAGCGCGGGATCGGGCATTGCGCGCTTGCGGAAGATGTAGAGCGAGCGTCGGTAGCGTTGTTGGTCGGTGGCGACGTCCCAGTATTCAAGGGGATCGAAATTGTCTTTGAGCATGCTTTCCGGGACCGGCGGGAATACGCTGGGACCGCCGATTTGCAGATTGAGCAAACCGGAAGCGGCGAGCGCGATGTCGCGAACGACTTCGGCATCGGCTCGGAATCGGGGGCCTCTGGCGAGGAGCGTGTTTCGCGGATCCTTTTCCGTTAGGTCGGGACGGAGATCGGAGCTTTGCTGATAAGTCTCACTTGAGAGAATAGATTTGATGAGATGTTTTTGGCTCCAGCCAGCCTCCGTGAAATCGACGGCGAGCCAATCGAGCAATTCGAGGTGATCAGGCATGGGAGCTCGAGTGCCGAAGTCTTCGGGAGTCGTTACGATCCCTTGGCCAAAGAGAGCTTGCCAGATGCGGTTGACCTGAACTCGAGCGGTGAGCGGGGCGTCTTCATTCGTAGCCCAGTGAGCGAGGTCGAGGCGGGTCGGGTTTTCGATTGGCAATGGGTTGAGTATTGCGGGGACTTGTCGCTCGACGGTGTGCGTGGGGCTATCCCAGGAACCGCGCTCGAGGAGGCGGGTTATACGGGCGAATTCGGAATCGGTCTCGGCAGAGTGTAAGACACTGGTTTTCGCCTCAGGAAAACTGGCTTCGAGGGCGGCGATTTTTGTATTCAGTTCTTTAAGATCTTCTTGGTTTTGGCGCCAGGCGCGAAAGATCGTCAGGCGATCTTCATGGGAGCGATCGCTTGTCGGTTTTTGCATCGCGAGGATTGCCGCATGATCGTAAGCCGGGACTAGCGGATTGGCAGCATTGGTCAGGGCGAGTCTGAATCGACCGATTTGTTGGTTGCGTAGGCCGCCGTTGCTGCCGCCGTGTTGCTTCTTGAATCGGACCCGCAATTGGCTGCCTTGCGGCAATGCGAGCGGTTCCTTGAAAGCGACTGAGGCGCTCGATGGCGTGTGCCTCAGAATCGGGCCTCGATCCGGGCTCCAAGCAGTTTTAACGTCGCCGTCGACCAGAAACCCAGCGGGTCCGACGCGCCGTTGATCGTTATCGAATTGAAAATATTCGGGCAGTTCGCGCGGTTCGAAATCGAAATCGGCGGTGGCGTTTTCCAGCTCGACGCGAGTCCATTTCGTTTCGTTGGGCCATTTCCGTGAAACTTCCCATTCGCTGATCGCGAAAGTTCCCCAGTAGCTGCGACCGGGACCGCTAAACGGAAGGTCTTTGTGGAGCAAGGCCTCGAATCGCATGCCAGTGACCATGTCGAATTGGGTTTCACCTTCAATCTTCGCGACGCCGCCGGTAGTGGGATGGCCTAGAATGAGGATGCTGTGGTCAGCGAGTTCTTCTGGATGGTTGAGGCCTCCCTCCCATTCTTGGGTGTCGGTGTCCCAAGTGGTCCAATTCGTAGCGGCGGCTTTTTGCGTTGCTTCCCATTCGGCGAGTTCGGATTGCCAGTTCGGGCGTTGGGATTTGATTTCCTGTTCCAGCGTTTCGATTTTTCCCCGGACGGACTGGATGGTTTCGGCTTGCTCGTCGCTGTAGATCCAAGATTTCGCTTCGTAGGTGTCGTTGAAAAAGGAGAACAGCCCGAAGTATTCGTCATGGCTGATGGGGTCGAACTTATGCGTGTGGCACTGGGCGCATTGCAGTGTGAGTCCAATCGTCGCTTTTCCGAAGCAGTCGATGCGGTCGAAAATGCCTTCGAGGCGGAATTGCTCGACGATGATGGCGCCTTCTTCGTTGACCATGCCGTTGCGCATGAATCCGCTGGCGATGAGTTGGTCTTGAGTGCGGTTGGGGATGAGATCGCCGGCGAGCTGTTCGATGAGAAACTGGTCGTAGGGCATGTCGGCGTTGAGCGCATTGACGACCCAGTCGCGATAGATCCATTGTTCGCGAGGTTTGTCCTTTTCGAAACCATTGGTGTCAGCATAGCGCGCGACATCGAGCCATTGGCGGGACCATTTTTCGCCGAAGGCCGGTCGGCTCATGAGCTCGTCGATCAGAGCGTTAATACTCGATTGGGGCTTGGCGCGGTAAGCGTTGACGAAGGTTTCAATTTCTTGAGGGCTGGGAGGGAGTCCAATGAGATCGAGATGGATGCGCCGAATAAGCGTGTGGGGTGATGCGCTCGCGGAGTGCTTGAGGCCGGCTTCTTTAAGACGCTTTCGAACGAAGGCATCAATCGGGTGTTTGGCGATGGAAGGCGGCTCGGCTTTCTCGGGCTTGCTGAAGGCCCAGTGCGCTTCGTATTTCCCGCCTTGCTCGATCCATTTTTCGAGTAATTTCTTTTCGGCTTTGGAAAGGAACTTCTTGGACTTCGGAGGCGGCATTTGCTCGTCTTCGTCGTCGGACTGGATGAGGTAAACCAGATCGCTTGCGTCGGGATCTCCAGGCACGATGGCAATCGATCCTTTGCGATCGGCATACGCGTCTTCGGCGATGTCGAGGCGAAGGTCAGCTTCGCGGGACTCTTTGTCCGGACCATGGCACTGGAAGCACTTGCCGGATAAAATCGGCAAGATTTCACGCCTGTAATCGATGCTCGGTTCTGCCGCGAGCAAGAGGGTCGGGGTTAGGATTAGGGCTGTGAGCAATGCGTGGCGTGACATGGGGCGATGAGTGAAGTTGGAGCCTAATATCGGGCACTTGGGTATGCAAGGGATTTACTTTTTGCTTTTTGCGTGGGGCGCTTGAGGGCGCCGTTGCAGGGATTGCAGGGATTGCAGGGATTGCAGAGGGATTGCAGGGATTGCAGAGGGATTGCAGA
>CAJQKQ010000131.1 GCA_905478925.1 uncultured Verrucomicrobiales bacterium | reverse complement strand
GCGACTTCATCGAAAAAGTCATCCCCGGCTTCGAGAACTTCAACCAGCGCGCCCGTCAACCCGGAGGTTTCTATCTCCCCAACGGAGCCAAGCAACGCACCTGGGAAACCCCCAACCAGAAAGCCAACTTCTCCGCCGACCCGGTGCAAACCCTCAAAGCAGCGGAAGGCAGATTCATCCTGCAAACCCTCCGCAGCCACGACCAATACAACACCACAGTCTACGGCATGCACGACCGCTACCGGGGCATAGCCCACGCTCGCCGCATCGTCTTCCTCAACCCCGAAGACATGAAACACCTCGGCCTCCGTCCCGCTCAGCAAGTCGATCTCACCAGCCACTGGACCGACGGCACCCGCATCGCCAAACGCTTCCAAGCCATCCCCTACGACATCCCCGCCGGCAGCGCCGCCACCTACTTCCCCGAGGCCAACGTCCTCGTCCCCGTCGACTCCACCGCCGACACCAGCAACACCCCCACCAGCAAAGGCATCGAAATCTCCATCACCCCCTCGGAGTAATTTTCACCACATTTCCTCTCAAAAGACCACTTTCACCGCGTGGTGAAGTGGCAAAAAAAGTGAAACAGCAAGATCTTGAGCAGCAGTTCCAAGATGCTTTGGGTTGGTCGAGGCAGGCCGTGCAAGCCCCTGTCTCGGGGAGAAACCGTAGCTGGCGCATCCTGCGCCAGGCCGTTAGGGAGGCATCCTGCCTCCCTTTCCAATCAAAATGTGATTTTGCGGGGAATGACCCCATCCACTGTTGAGGTTCTCGCCGTGGCTGTCCCAGTTGGTGTAATAAAGTTGCACGAAGCGGAAACCGCGTTCGATGAGACGGCGGGCGACGGGGCAGTTTTGAAAGCCCAAGAAGGGCAATTTCTGCTCCTGTGGCAACCTAGTTCCCGCTCACCTTTAAGCCTCCTCCAGATTTTTTTCGAGACAAAGAGCGACATTCCCCTCCCAGAGATGTAGTGTTTCGGGACCTGCCAAGGGGAAGATTTTTAAGAAGGTCTTTTTGCCTGCAAACACCTCCATCCCACGCACATACAACCGATGGCAACTTTAATTCCAAAGCTCAAGTTTAACGAACCTCGGCACAACCTTCCGGGGCGTAAAGGAATTGCCACTCTGGAAGACCGATTCACGATCAATTTTGCTCGAACTTATCTTGAGCAAAGACACGCGATTCATGCGGGGAGCAATCGAACTGAAATGACCGTGGCGCGGGAGATTCCGGTAAATGGTTACGGAATTGCTGACCTCGTGGCCGTAGCATGGAACCCAACTATCCCATCTGATTCCAGCTTAGAGGACTTTGTTAGCAGTGGGATGGTTACTTCGCGGGCTTTTGAGTGTAAAATCAGCGATTGGAGAGCCGCATTAACTCAAGGAGGCCGTTATCGGTATTTTGCTCATCAAGCTATTGTGGTGCTCCCTGAGAAAAGTTGCTGCTTGGCTCTCTCTTTTCTCGATACTTTTCAAGCGATCAAAGTGGGCTTGTGGAGTTTTGATATGGTTAGTAGGAAAATTACTATTCATCACACCCCACGTCCTATTGCTCCCAAGTCTAAAAAGTATTTCGGGCATTCGATGAAGCTGACTCAAAAAGCCGCTAAGGGAGCTCTGCCATTTCTCTAAAGAGAATGATCCCATTACGAATTGCTTTAAGCCTTTCCACATTCTGTTCGGCTTCATTAGCGAGGCCTCGTAAACGGAGCTGTTTCCAGAGCTTGATCGACTCTGTAACTTTTTCTGAAAATTCGCCTAGCTGCTCACCGATGTCGCCACCTTCAAACGAAGTTACATCTGATTGAGCTTTGAGTGCTTCCCATGCCTGAAGGCCTTCCATGGTCCTAGAGGGTTCTCCACTTTCGTAAATTGCATCAATTGGCAATCCATTTACCACCGAAGGCTCGATCGCTTTGAAGTTATCTAAGTCTGTCTGAAGAATGTGAGCCATGAGTGAATTACAGACGTATCTGGAGTTAGGTGCACTTCCGCCACCGCTAGTTTTAACGTATTTTCCTTGGCAATATTTTCGTAAGCCAGATGACCAGCCATTGGCGGCGGCAGTAGCTCCACAGGCACCCAATAGAGGTCCTAGTAAAAAGCTGTAGCCGTTGATTACCTCCATCCCATTAATAGAGAGAACATAGTTAGCATACATCCAACTCGCGATCACTTCGGATTGAGAAAGATCTGACCGAATATAACGTCCTGTGCTTGCCTGTTCATTACTTCCGATAATCAGATAGTAGCCATCGGGAGAGTTAGATAAGCCCGTAAGGCTGTCCATAAGCTCTCGAAATGCTTTCCCGTCAAGCAAGGCGTCACGATGGAACGCTAGTGTTCCATAGACTGGATAGTCTCCCTTTTCGGACGCAATTTCTTTGGCTCGGTTGAGGAAGTTGACTGAAATAGCAGTATCCACCGAATCCGCATGTTCAATGTAAACACTAGGGGCAATCAGATTTGTAAATCCTGTTTCCAACTGCGCGTCAAAGGATGACTCCAGTAATCCAGGGATTGCATTGCCAGTCATTAGATCCGCTTTTTTAGGTCGTTGGAAATAGTCCCAATCTTCTAAGGCTCCCAGGTTGGGGCTAGGATGAGAAATAAAGCTGGAAGCATAAAATTCCGGATCCATAGCAAGAAAGCCTCCATATTCCTTATATTTGGCAACTTCTATCTTCATCCGTGCTGGCTTCCAATAGCGCGGACTGAAGATGACTCCGTCAATGATTCTGTCCTTAAGGCCGATCTCTAGCTTATCTTTAGGGCCGTAGCCGTGCTGGGCGAAAATTTTCATGAGAGAGATTGGGCAAGTTCTTTCCTGAGGTGGTCAATACGGCTGTAGCGGAGAGCAGGCTTCTTTCGGATACAGCGATCAATGATTTTACAAAAAGCTTCCGGAAGGTCGCTCCTGAGTGTGTGAAGAGGTTCAGGAGTGACACTCGTAACGCGATACTCCGTCACATCGCCTGCCTGTGGGCCAGGTCGGAAAGGATTCGATCTAATTGCGAGGGCATAGACAGTGAGAGCAGCGGAATAGAGATCACATCGGAAGTCCATATTGTCTTTATAATCCATCTGAAGAAGCTCCGGTGCCATGAAACTGCGAGTTCCCGGAGCACGGCCACTGGTGAGCTCTGTCCCCTCCATTTTATAGGCAATACCCATATCGAGAACCACTAACGGACGATCTGGATCACCCGTTTGCATGACATTGTCGGGCTTGATGTCACGGTGAAGATATCCTTTGTTGCTTAGCTCTTCGATGACGTCGATGAGAATTGAAAACGTGAGGTAAAGCTGATCACCTGAAACCTGAGTAGTTGGATCTAAAAGCCAAGCTGTAAGAGAATCTCCAGGAAGAAACTCCTCGCTGTAAATGAGATAGTCGTGACCGCTAACCGACATTTCTTTCGGAGTAAGCGAGCCAAGCTTTACGATCGAAGGATTTGCGCATTCTTTGAGCGCTACGATTTCACGTTTAGCGCGAGCAACCATCTGGTCCCGAAATAGTTGCTCCTCCGCCGATGACACAGGAGGAAGAAAAACCGCTTTTAGTGCTTCGGTGATATTCTCGTTATTTTCAAACTTGAAAACTACCTTGAAACCACCTGTAGCAATGTATTCAGGTGTCGAGATTAGACCCAACTCATTCTTCAGATCAGCAGGGTTTGGTTTGGGAATATACATTTAAAATTTGGAGTAAATTAACTTCTCGGCCAGCAACGTAACTGCGTCTACCAGATGGGGGAATGTCCCGGAGATTGTCAAAACAGTAACTGCTGGTTTATATGATTCGATCACTGATTGGTCAAGGAGCCAACGTGAACCCTTCAGCTTCTTCAGCTCCTCATGAGTGCCCGCGCCCCCGAAGCGGAGGCCACTGCCGATCATATCGGCATCGCAGAGCATTTCAACAAAGAATATGCCGGGCGTAGGGAAAAATAGGATCCTCACAGCGCCCGTAATTGAGGGGTTGTTTTTGGGGTCAGGAGTCGCATTGCAACATTTCTCCTGCGAAGGTTGAAGGAACGGAGGTTGTGCCTACCGGAACGGTCAGGACAAGCCGCTGTTTGTCCACAAACTCCTCTGCCAAGAAACCGTCGAGGAGCGGATCCATAGACTCCAGCAGGAAAAAGCGAAGCTCGCCGAGGGGTTGCTCGCGGACGCGGATGTGGTCCGAAAACTCGATGCGACGATGATTCAGGAGTTGCTGGGATGAGCCAACAATCTATCCCCGGCCAAGAGCGGAGCTTCCGAGATGAGGTAGCGTCGGCTCCGCCTCCAACGCGACTACGATCTCATGCGCGCCGAACGCGAGAATGGCGAACGGATCCAACACGAAGTCCATTCGCATGCCGTAAATGGGGTCAGTCCTTGAAATTCAATATTTATTCTGAAGGCGGACATATACAGTGATTAGTTTGCAGATTCTCAACCCTCTATCGACACCTCAATATTGGCGTCGCAGCCTGGGCACGTGTTATCTCCTGCACTAAGTGACGACACGGGAATTCCTGTCTGGCAACGTGGGCATTCCACTAAGTCTTCAGCCTTTTGAGCTGCCGCCGGTAATTCTGACTCAGGCTCAGATTCTGGGACAACTTGATCCACAGGTCTCTCTGTGGCCGACGCGGCAAGCATTTCAGCGACCGCTTCATCTGGATCACGGATGACCTTTTCGCTCTGCTGCTGCTCGAGCACCTTAGATTCACGGTGTTCAAGCGCCTCGGATTTCATCGTCCATTTCGCCTCAATGCCGATTCTATCGAGCGCTTCTTTGATTTGAGTGATGCCCACTTTGAAGAACTCTTTACGGGGGTTCACCTTGTTCATCTGAAAGTCAGTGAATACGTGGTGAAGCGTATTTTCCAACTTTGGAGCATCTTCGTTGTAGATCATCGCGTGCACATCGAAACCAAACGGCACACTGGCATCTCCCAGCTCTTTAACGCGGTCAATCGGCTCAAGCCTGCGCGTTAGACCAATTTTGAAAACATCATCACCAAACGACCCTATGTTAGAGATGACATACACATGGCCACTGCGAGTTTGCTGGGCCATAGAAAGCGCTCGCTGGTTCTTCTCCTCAGCCTCTTTCCATTTTTGCTCCAGATCTTGGATTTTTGATTCGTATTCTGCCCGCTCTTCTTCGCTTGCCTCTTGCAACTTGGATCGCGCTTCAGCCATCAGTTTTTCGAGAAGCTTCTCTTCTTTTTGGGCTTCTTTGATGGCCTTTTCGTATTCTCGGCGGGCTTTTTCCTCCTCGCGCATCTCCTGCTTAATTTGCCTCTGCTCCTCGCGTTCCTGCTCCTTTAGTTCGGTAACGGCCACTGCCCATTTCAATTCAGTGAGCCTAGCATCCAGATACTCGATTCGGATTCGAGCGTTGCGGAATGCCTCGCCGTGATTATTGACCATTTGGTAAGCGTCCTGGATCTCTTGTCTCAGCTTCCCGAAGTTGTCCCTCTTAACTTTTGAAAGGGTGGATTCCACCTTTCCATTGAAAGCATCCAACACGAAGCGGATTGCTGTCTGCTTCCTATCAGTTTTAGCATAGTCGCATTCTGCAGCGAGCCCCAGCTTGACCATCCTTTTGACGTTGTCTCTGGCTATCTTGAGGTCTTCGCCTGCTTCTTTGTGGGAATATTCCTCAGCCAAGTCGTCAAGCGCAGCATGGTTGGGCACTAGATATTCGTCACCATAACCATCGATGGAGTTTTTGATGGCTTTCACCATCTGGTTCAGTTTTTCCGAATCGCGCAACGCCTTGTAGGCATCACCAGCGGTTTCTTCAGCCCGTTGCTCTGCTGACTTCAGGATTCGAGCTGACTCCAAATTGGCCTTGTCTTTCGCTGCCAAGATCGTTTCCGAAGCTTTTTTCTTTGCCTCGCTGACCTCTGCTTCCGCATCTTTGAGATGTGACTCTTGCAACTTGATTGCCCCTTCTAAGCGCACAGTCTCTTGGTCCAGATCGTGGATACCTTCATATTTGGAAAGCCTTTCAAGGTTCTGTGACGACGCATGGAGGTCATGGCTCAGCTGGGCGATCGTTTCCTGACCCTTCTTGACGAGTTTATCGTATTTTAACTTTTCGATTAAGTGATAAACGCCCCCGGCAGCAAGCAGGAGTAAAAAGAGCCATGCGAAGAATTCACTCATAGTTGATAATCTTTATTGAAGAATAAGCCCTATAGAGGCTCTGATCGCACGTCGAGGCTAACCTTAGATGGGGGCAGGAAGATCGGATCGGGCAAGTATCGCAAGCCCTACGCGGGGAGAGACCAGAGACCAGAGACCAGAGACCAGAGACCAGAGACCAGAGACCGGAGGCAAATAGATGGACACGAAAACTGAACCCTCCCTCAAATAAGCACGGAGGAAATGGCTAGGGAAACGCTGATTAAATCCGCAAGCCGTCGAGAGTTTTTTTAGGTGAAGTCAAAGTCGCTCGCCTTGCTCGCAGAGGTAAATGAGCTCCAGCCCTTTTTCCATCTGGCGGCGTTGCTCCGCGGTCATTGGTCTCGACCAATTCCCTTGTCGCGCCTTGCCAGAAGAAAAAATGACTTGGAGCGACGACTCGCGACTTTAATCAGCGCTTCCCTAGGGAAGAGGCTCAGGTTGCTGGGCAGCAAAATGCAGCCCCTCCTTGGGGAGAGATCGATTTTCCCAACTTATCTTGCTTGGGCACTCTACGATTTTCTCGGCAACAAGGACGAACGCAAGAAGTTCGATAACCCGTTCAAGAAGGCGGAATCCAATTTCAAGATCACCATCGTGGTGAACATGTGGCTACGAAATCTCCTTCAACAAATACTTCTACATCCACCAACCGCTGCACGATCTCGACGAAATCGTGCAGGAAATCCACGACCTCGAAACCGAGACCGAAGGGCTTCTTGAACAAATCCTCGATTTTGGGAATTCACCCGTATTTGGGGTCAGGAGTCGCATTGCAACATTTCCTTTTTGGGGTCAGGAGTCGCATTGCAACATTTTCCCAGCAAAGCACTACTGAGGATAGGCGCAAAACAACCGTATTCGAGGCCAGGTGCTGCATCGCGACATTTTCCCCGGTTTCGCCTGTCGGTGGAACGGGCAGGAAGATAGCATCGGGCAAGTATCGCAAACCCTACGCGGGGAGAGACCAGAGACCAGAGACCAGAGACCAGAGACCAGAGACCAGAGACCAGAGACCAGAGACCAAGGAGCGGCGAGGAACCCCGGTGGGATTCGGGTCGCCTACGGGGCGGCCTCTCTCGTCGCTGGGAAAACCAGTTGCAACGATTCAGTCCTCTTTCCCCCCTATTTCAGTTACACCCCGGTGCTTCCTTCAACTTGACATAAAAGCATAAAAGCATACGATTTAGCTATGAGAACGACCATCGATCTTCCTGACCCCCTGTACCGGGAAGTCAAATCCACTGCTGCCTCCCGTGGTCTCAAGCTCAAGGAATTCATCGCCGAGTCCCTCCGTGCTGCCCTCAAGCAGGAGGAAAAATCCAGCACCGCGACACTCACCGAGGAAGAACTCCATCGCCGGCGGGTCGCGCAATTCCTCGAAGCGATCAAAAAAGATCATGTCCAGACCGGGCCGGTAGGTTCCTTCAACCGGGAGGAACTCTACGACCGCCATGACTGAAAAGGTCTTCTTCGATAGCAACATCTACATCTACCTTTACTCGCAAGATCCTCAGGACGAGGTAAAAGGCGGTATCGTGAGGCGATTGCTGGCCGTCCGCGCACCGGTGGTATCCCCCCAGGTTCTCCAGGAGTTTGTCTCCGCTGCACTCAGGAAAAAGCGTCTCGGTATCACTGAGGAAAAAATCGATCTGCTACTCCAACTCACCGCCAACTTTCCTTTCCAACCGCTGACCCACACACTCATTCTCCACGCCACCGCATTGCGGCGTCGCTACAGCTTCTCCCATTGGGATAGCACCATCATCGCCGCCGCATACGCCAACGGTTGTTCCACCCTCTATTCGGAAGACCTCCAGCACGACTTCACACTCGACCACCTGACCATCGTCAATCC
Source organism: uncultured Verrucomicrobiales bacterium (assembly GCA_905478925.1). Lineage (GTDB taxonomy): Bacteria > Verrucomicrobiota > Verrucomicrobiia > Verrucomicrobiales > Akkermansiaceae > Luteolibacter. The sequence continues at coordinate 5,334 of CAJQKQ010000131.1, read as the reverse complement.
CTTTTGAACCAGATAATTCCGCATCTCCCTCCACCTGGATTCCCCAAGGAGTGGCTGCATTCTGCTGCCAGATAAGCACGGAGGAAATAGCTAGGGAAGAGGCTCAGGTTGCTGGGCAGCAAAATGCAGCCCCTCCTTGGGGAGAGATCGATTTTCCCAACGTCCTCGTCCCCGTCGACTCCTCCACCGGCAAAGGCATCGAAGTCTCCGTCACCCCCTCGGAGTAATTTTCAGCAACCCTTCGTAATACAAATTCCAGCTCGGCGGACGCAAAAAACCAATCAGCGTTTGGCCACTCTCTTTGGCAAAATCAATCGCCAACGATGACGGTGCCGACACCGCCGCCAAACAGGGAATCCGAGCCGCCAAGGCCTTCTGCAAAATCTCAAAAGACAAGCGCCCCGACACCACAAGGAAAGAGCGCTCCAGCGCTTGCCCCTTCCGCAGGGCGTGCCCGATCACCTTGTCCACCGCATTGTGCCGCCCCACATCCTCGCGGATCACAAGCAACTCCCCCTCCAGGCTGAACAAAGCCGCCGCGTGCAACCCTCCGGTCTTTTTAAACGCCTGCTGCACCCGCTCCATTTGAGAAAGGCTCTCCAGCAAAACCGATTCATCCAGAGAAAGCGACTCCCCCGCCAACGGCGGACAGCCCTGCATGATGGACTCAATCGTCGCCTTCCCACACAAGCCGCAAGACGACCCGCTGAACAGATGCCGCGTTAGCTGCGTAAAATCAAAATCCACCCCCTCTCTCAAAAACGCCACCAAACGATTTTCCCCGTACTCGTCGGGTTCCGAAAGACGCGCCACATCATCCGGATTTTTGATGATCCCCTCCGTACACAGAAACCCATAAATCAAATCCACATCCGCCCCCGGCGTCCGCATCAAAACCGCAAGCGCCGCCCCATCGACCCGTAGCTCCAGCGGCTCTTCCACCACCACAGACTCCTCCCAATCCACATCCCCGCGACCATACCGCACACAATCAACGATCCGCGTCGCCTGCCCTGTATCATCTCGAAAACGCTCACCCACCCCCCACCTATAACAAGACCCGCCCACCGAACAAAACTAATCCGCCCCACTACCGGAGAGCCGTATCTTTGGAAAGGGAGTGAAGCCACGGCAAGACACGGCATTTCCCCCGGGATCTCACTGCCATGTGGGTGAGGCGGGCTGCTAGATTTTCAAAGTGGGCTGACCGAGCCGGATCAGCCCTAGCGTGTGAGAAACACCGATAAAAATCACACCCGCTTGCAGGAGGGATGATATTCTCCTATCAAATGTCCTACAATCAGCGTCATCTGCGGATTAAAACTCTCTTGGATAGGCGCCCTGCATATCCGCTCGATTTCCCGATGAAATGCCCCGCTATCGTGCGCCTTGATTTCAGCCGCTCTCCATCGGGCGACCTTTTAACAAAAGCCTACCATCCGAGATTTTGAAATTTAAATGGCGGCGAGGTAGGTGCGTTCGCACACAATTTTCACCAAGCTGATCGTCCAACAAGTCTCAGGACTTGCCCTTGTACGAGATGACCCTCGAACGGTCGCAGGGGACGGCGAAGCAGAACAGGCAGCAGCAGGCCGAAAGACCCATCGCGAACCAGCGCTCGCCGCCGTGGTTGAGCTGTTTGGCAAACTCGAAATACTCGTTGTGCTGAGGGGTGTTGAAAAGGAATGCCGGAAGCGTGAGCAGGGCGGTCACCAGCAGCGCGGGAACGCTCAGCGCGACGAGGCAGACCGCATTGCGGCGGTTGAACTGCGCAGTCACCAGCCGGATCGGGCCGGCAAGAAACCTCAGGGCGGATTGCTTCCGCGCGGATGCAGCGCGGAATACGGATTGTTCTGGTAGAGTGCTCATGGGACATAAAAGAAATACACGCGATCGCGTGTATTAACAAGGTTTTTTAAAAATCTATCTGTATTAGCATTCAGGCATTGGGAAATTCTCAGTAAGCTTTCCGACCGGAAACCAAAATTCTCAGTGAGAACCTTCTTGGAAATCGATTTAAGTCGCTGTAGATCAAAGCTTTCTAGCTTTCTTATTTCGCCTCCGAGACAACGGCGACGTGGGGAGTGATGATCACATCACTTCATTTTCCAGAGGGGATGATCCTTAGACAGCGGCTCCGGATCGACCGCATCGAGCCCGGCTCCGGCGATTTTCCTGTCCTCCAGAGCCTTCGCCAGGGCGGCGTAATCACCTTTCATCCCCTCGGGAGCAGGATCACCTGGGCCTGCGCATGGGTCAAAAATGCGAGCGCACGGCTTCCGCTCAATCTTCCACGGTCATCGCCGAAGGATCCCAATCGATAGACGGAAACTCCATGTTCAGCTTCTTGAGTGTATCGACCATGATGCGCGCAACGACCAAGTTGCGATACCATTTCCGATCCGCCGGGATCACATACCACGGCGCGTGTTCCGTGGAGGTTTTTTCGATCAGATCCTCATAGGTCTCCATGAACTTCGACCACAGCGCCCGATCCTTGAGATCGTCGGGATTAAATTTCCAGTGCTTGTCGGGGTTCACCAGCCGGGATTCGAGGCGCTTCTTCTGCTCGTCCTTGGAGATGTGCAGATAAATCTTCACGATTGTCGTGCCCTCCTCCACCAGCATCCGCTCGAACTCGACCACGTGCCGGAACCGCTGTTTCCAGACCTTGTCCGGGAAAAGCTTTTTCACTTTCACCGCGATGATGTCCTCGTAGTGGCTGCGGTTGAAAATTACCAACTGGCCGTTGCGCGGCACCCTGTTGTGTACGCGCCAAAGGAAGTCCCGCGCCAGCTCCTCCTCAGAGGGTTTCTTGAAAGACCGGACGTGGATGCCCTGCGGATCGATTCGCGAAAAAACATGCTTGATGCAGCCGTCCTTGCCGCCGGTATCCATCGCCTGGATGACCACCAGCACGCGGTGCTTGTTCTCTGCGTAGAGCCGCTTCTGGAGAAGTTGCAGCTCGTCCTGTAGCTTCTCGAAGGCCTCACAGCTTTCCTCCTTGCCGCCATCATCGAACAGATCCCGGTCGTCGGAATCGATTTTGCCCAGATCGATCTTGCTTCCGGGCTTCACCAAATATTTCTCCAAAGCTCCCCTGACTGGCATTTCCACTTATCCGTGCCGCAAGTCGCCGTGACAAGCCCCGACTGGCTCTTGCCCGCACACTGACACACATTCTTCATTGTAATACAGGCCGTCCACGGCTGTCATGGGGACATGGTACTTGCCCGGAAAAAAAGGAACGTTACCCCCGCTGACCCGGCAACCATACTCACCGCGCTACACATCGGCGCCAGCTCCGTGTCGATCATCATCGCCGAGCGCGACGAAAAGGGGAACCTCACCGCCATCGACTTCCTGGAGCAACCGGCGCCGCTCGCGCAGGACGTCTTCGGCGGCAACGTGGTCTCGAACGCCACCACCGAGCGCATCGTCACCATCATCCGCGGCTACCAGCAGACACTTTCCGAACTCGGCCTCGATCCACACAATCTCACCCGCTCCGTCGCCACCAACGTCCTCCACGAGGCGGCGAACCATGAAGCGGTCCTGAACCGCATCCGCATCGCCTGCGGGCTGCCGATTTCCATGATCGATGACGGGGAAATGACCCGCCTGATCTACCTCAAGACTCGCCGCCGCATTCAGCATCTCCCTGCGATGGGCCAGCGCACCGCTCTCGTGGTCCACGTCGGCCCCGGCAACACCCGCGCCCTGCTTTTCCAGGAAGGCCTGATCACCCGCTACACCAGCTACCGCATGGGCACGCACCGCACCCGCGAGGCGGTCGAAGCATCCAACGCGGAAGGCCTCTCGCTGCTGCGCGTCATCCGCGAACACGCCTCGGGGAACCTTGCTCAGCTCCGTTTCGATTTTTCCGATGTCTCCATCGACGGCATCATCCTCATCGGCTACGAAATCCAGTCGGTCGCCTCGTCCCTGACGAAAAATAACGAGGCCTGTACGCTGAAAGACTTCCGCAAATTCACTGCCGAAACTGCGAACCTCAGCGACCTTGAGGCGGTCAAGCGCTTCCAACTCGACTACCAAACCGCCGAGGCACTCGTCCCCTCGCTGGAGATCAACCTCGCCATCGCGGAAACGCTCAACCTCAAAGAGGTTCACATCCCCACCTCCGAATACGAGCAGGGCCTGCTCCACGATCTGCTCGCATCCCGCGAGCTCACCGGCTCCTTCGCCGCAGAAGTGCTGCGCTCCGCCCGTATCCTATCCGAGCGCTACCATTCGGACGCTGACCACGGCGAGCATGTCGGGAAACTTTGCGAGCATTTCCTCACAAGCCTCCAGGATCTCCACAATCTCACCGCCCACGATGCGCTCCTACTCCAGGTCGCGGCCATACTCCACGAGGTCGGCACCTACGTCAGCCCGCGCGCCCACCACAAGCACTCGGAATACATCATCCTGAACTCCGAGATCTTCGGACTCGACCGTCTCGATGTCACCATCGTCGCCCTCGTCTCGCGCTACCACCGCCACTCCGGCCCCAAGCTGGATCACCCTTCCTACGCTGCACTGACCGTCGAAGACCGCATCCGCGTATGCAAGCTCGCCGCCATCCTCCGCGTCGCCGATGCGCTGGAGCGCACGCATGCCCAGCGCATTTCGAAAATCGAGATCATCCGCGCCTCCGGCAAACTCCGCATCCGCCTCCCCGGCTTCGAGGACGCCGCCATCGAGCGCCTCGCCATGGACTCCAAGGCCGACCTCTTCGAGCAGGTCTTCGGCCTCGCCGTCGTCATCGAGGAGGACATCTGAAAACACACTTTCCCATGCCCGAATACAATAACCGCGAACTCTCCTGGCTCGAATTCAACCAGCGTGTCCTCGAACAGGCGCAGCGCGAAAGCCTGCCGCTTCTCGAGCGTCTCAAGTTCCTCGCCATCTCCGCCTCAAACCTTGATGAGTTCTTCCAGGTCCGCGTCGGGTCGCTGATGCTCCTACGCCGCAGCGGCCGGAAAACCCGCGAAAACTCCGGCTTCACGCCCACGCAAAACCTCGCCGCGATCCGCGAGCGGGTGCTGAAGATGACCGCAGACCAATACGATCTCCTCAACCACACGCTAATCCCAGCTCTCGCCGTAAAGGGAATCGTGCTGCTCTCCCCGGAGCAGCTCTCCGATTCCCAACGCGCCCAGACCGCGATCGCCTTTGAGGACAACATCTCACCGTTGCTCACGCCGCTGGCCATGGATGAGAACGGCACCCCGCCCACCGTCCCGGCCCTGCACATCGTCCTCGCCTGCCGCCTTTTCGACCCCGCCGATCAGACGACGCGCCACGTCCTCATCCCCATCCACGAGAATC
>CAJQKQ010000130.1 GCA_905478925.1 uncultured Verrucomicrobiales bacterium | reverse complement strand
CGCTCATCCGGGGTCAGCTTGATATGATGCTTTTTGTTTGGCATCACCTAACGAAACCGTAATTTGTAAAAGTACAAGTCAAAAAACCGAAAAAGAGCGACGATTTAGATCTGTCTATGCACTAGCCGTGATCCGCGAACTCGGTTACACGCCGCTGGAACCACAAGTACTCAAAGCCATCCATCACCGCGTCCCGCAGAAACGCGAGCGCCTCATCCTCGCGGCGTTCCGCAACGATATCGCCGAGCATGTGGATTTCGAATGGCCCATCCCCGACGGGAGGATTTTTACGGTCGGCGATGCGCTGAAGCGAGGCGACCTTTTCCCCACCGACGTCCCCAAATCCGGCGGTCAGAGCTATCAGGAGTCGAAACGAGAGGTGATGGATCTGGTGCCGCCCGGAGGCTACTGGCGGGATCTTCCGGATCAAATGCAGCGCGACTACATGCTGAAAAGCTATTTCCTCGGCGGCGGGAAAACCGGGATGGCGCGGCGCATGAGCTGGGACGAGCCGTGCCTGACCCTCACCTGCTCGCCCGCGCAGAAACAGACAGAACGCTGCCACCCATCGGAAACCCGCCCGTTCACCACCCGTAAATACGCGCGTATCCAGACCTTTCCCGACGACTGGAAATTCTGCGGCCCACAGGGGTCGATTTACCGCCAGATCGGCAACGCCGTGCCGGTGAATCTCGCCGAGCGGCTGGGACTCTCCATCGTCGCTGAGATGAACCGCATCGAATCCGCTCAGGGCGCGAAGGCATTTCGGAAATAGGCACCCAGCGCCGCACGATCCGGCCTGTCGGTTTTCTCTCCGGATATACCCTCGATCACTTTCGGGAGAATATCGAAGAGCTGCGCGAGCGCATCCTTCTCGCCGGTGACAATCTGATAGAAACTCGCGCCGTCGATCTCGCGGATCAGCGCGTTCTCCGGACAATTCGCACCCGTCTCCTTTTCCGATGGGGTGAAGAAGCGGTCAAAGCGCTCCGGCGAGCGCGGGATGATCGTCACGAAATACGAGGTATAGTCGTGATAGCGGCTCGCCTTGGGCATCACCAGCTTCTCAAGATTCGAATACTGGTCCGAGCGCTTGCCGCCGCTCAGCGTGTTGTGCTTGTTTTTTACCTCCGCGACGACCTTGTGCTCGTCGGAAACGAGATCGACAACCGAGCCCGTGTGCATGTTCTCCCATCCTTTCACCGCACCGAGGATGTTCTGGTGAAACTCCCCGACGTGATTCTGCAGCGTCTTCTGCGCCTCCCTCATCAGCTCGGCTCGCACCCATCCGGCAGATCCAGCCCGAACCCGGCCATCTCAAACATCGCCGCGAAAGGGTCGATCACGTTCTTGCCGAATTCCTTCCGCTTTGCCTCAAGCGCCTCCTCGGCAACGGTCAGCAGATGACTCACCTCCGCGACCAGCGTGGCATCATCAAGGAATTTTACCAACATTGCCGCAGCATAGTCTGCGGCATCCCACGGACAATCCGAATCTCAGGCCGGGCATCCTAGTGTTCTGAAAACCTTAATCTGACGGATGGGCGAAGGGGCTCAAAAATAAATCCCCAAAAGAAAATTCCTTGCCGCGTGCAGGAATCCGTCATCTTTCATGGTATCGATTCAAGCCAACTCCCGTATCCCCATGAAAATCAATTTTCTCACTCTCCTTCTGATGTTTGCCGCGCCCTTGGTATCCTTTGCCGAGGATGCCGCAGAACCAGAGCCACTATTTGATGGCAAGACGCTCACCGGCTGGAAGCCGGTGAAGAAAGAAAATGCCAAATTCTGGTCGGTGGTCGATGGCGTGATCACTGCCAGCAACGATGGCAAAAAGATTCCGACGAATACCTACCTGACGACGGAAAAGACCTACCAGGATTTTGAATTCCGGTGCTCCTTCCGCATCAGCGGCGATCACAAGACAGGCATGATCAATAGTGGAATCCAGTACCGCTCACAAATCGAAGGAAATAAGATCATCGGCTATCAGGCAGATATCGGTCGTGGCTACTGGGCTGACATCTACGATGAACACCGCAGGGGGAAGTTGGTCGGTGGCGATCTTTCAAAGCTGAAGGACACGCTGAAGGAAGACGGTTGGAATGATTACCTCGTCCGCTGCAAGGGCAAGAAGCATGAGCTCTTTATCAATGGGGTGAAGGTTGCCACTTATACCGAGGAACAGGATTTCCCATCGAAAGGAGTCATCGGATTGCAGCTTCACAGCGGTGGGATTGCGAAAGTCGAGTTCAAGGACATCACACTGAAGCCTCTTTGATCTCTGCTCCAAGCTCCAAGCTCCAAGCGGTGAGAAATTTCCGAAGCAATCGTTCAGTCCAGCGCCAGCTCGACTTGTGACTGGAACCTTTTGAGCTGCGGATCATCGGTGTCCTTCATCTGGTGCCAGAGGGCTTTTGTCATCGCGCTGGTGCGTGGGCTGAACTTGTCGTTGGGCTTGGTGATGAGGTTATTGAGGCAGAAGGGATCGATACGGACGTCGTAGAGTTCCTCCCGGACACGGTGGTCGTAGAGTTTGACGCGGGCGGCGATGGCCGTATCGGTTTTTGCGGCGGCTTTCATGGCCTTGTAGGTGAGGCCGGACATGGACTCGTTCCTGAACTGGGTCTCGCCGTCAGCCCAGCCATTCCAGATGTAGAGGTAATCGCCATCGTTGATGGCGCGCATCGGAAATGGCTTTTTGGAATGGGGGGCGTTGATCGAAGTGAAGACCTTGTTGCGCTCCGCTTGGTCTTTCCCCTCAAGGATTGGGAGAATGGAGGATCCGTCAGCACCCGGCAGGTTTTCCAGGCCAGCGGCGGCGAGGAAGGTGGGGGCGATGTCGATGCCGGAGACGAAGTGTTTCTCATCGCGAGTGCTGGGTTTCGCATGGCCGGGCCAGCGGACGATCCAGGGAGTGGCGTTCGAGGCCAGGTAGCAGTTGATTTTTGCAAACGGGAGGGGCATGCCGTGATCCGAAACGAAAATTACCAGGGTGTTTTTCGCCAGGCCGGCCTTGTCGATTTCCGCCATGATGGCTCCGACGACCTCATCCGCGCGATGGCAGGAGGTAAAATAATCGGCAAGCTCGGTGCGGATGCCCGGGAGATCCGGGAGGAAACCGGGGACGACGACCTCCTCCGGGGTGATCCTGCGGGTGACGGGGAGCAGCTTCTTGTCATCGCCTTTGCTACCAGAGAAGGGGCGGTGAGGATCATGGGCGTTGGCCATGATAAAAAAGGGTTTGCCTGCCTTTTCCGCCCCGGCGATGGAGTCGCGTATGGCGGTAGCGTATGCGGCGGGATCGCGGCCCTGACCGAGATCGCTCTGGGTGCGAATCAGGTCGAAAGCGGCGTGACGGGTCGGGATGACGTGGACCACCTTGCCGAGGAGCGCGTTGAAATAGCCGCCTTTTGCCAATGCCTCAGGCAGCGAAGGGCAGTCGGCATTGATGTGGTCAAAACCGAGCGCACCGTTGCGGTGCGGATAGCGGCCTGTCATCCAGACAGCACGGCTCGGCTGGCAAATGGCGATCGTGACAAAGCCCCGGTCGAAGGCCTGGCCCTGCGCGGCCAGCTTGTCCATGTTCGGGGTGATGTCCTTGATCGGGCAGCCGTAGGCTCCGACGGAATCGCGGTTCATGTCATCGACCGTGATGAACAGCAGGTTGGGCCGTTCGGCGGCGTTGGCGGCGGTCAGAAGGAGGATAAATAACAGGTGCCGCATGATGGATTGGGTATATCGGTGGATTCTGGGAAAATGTGCCGCCATTTCACAGGAAATAGCAACCGGACGCAATGGGGTGCGTGACTGAGCCACCTGTCAGTATGAAACGGCTTCCCACCGATCGCGGGGGAACTGGACGATGTCATACCGGATTTGCGTTTCCGGAGGTACCGGCTTCGCCATCTTGCGATAGCGCCAGGGCATATAGCCCGCCTTCCGCAGAAAACTGACGAGGATGGCGCAGCGCCGGGTCCGCCATGTGGGGAAGAGGCCCGCCTCGCATCCGATCACATATCCGCCGTTGCGGGCGGCGAACATGAGCACGTGACCCTTCTTGAGAATAATGTCCCCGAGCCTGAGCTCATCCCATGCGACGGGATCGCAGATGGAAGGCAGGTCCTTCGTGGAAACCGGCGACGGCAGCCCCCAGCAGCGCGAAACGAATCCGGAACAGTCGATGCCAACACTTTCTTCGCTGATGACGGCGTTGTCGTTGTGGACCTTGTAGGTGTTGGCAACATCGCCCGCCTTCTTCCCTTCTCGGAGACCTTTGAGGAAACTTTCCGGCGTATCGAAGCCGCCCCACTTGTATGCCATGCCCTTCGCCGGGACACCGGGCTTCCACCAACCCCGCTTGTCGCCGGTATGAGCAGCAAGCGTGGTGTCCGGGGTATGAACCACGACTCCCTGAGCGTCCTTGCCGTGGCGGATGTGCCGGGCTTCCGGCTGCCATTGCAGTTCGGTGTATGAGAGGGCAGTGCGAATCGCGTCCTCGGGCCTTTGTTTGGTGGCGCAGGCGGCGAGACATATGATTGCCGGGACGAGTATGGTGCGCGGGGTTGCAACCCGCTTTGTGGCGCTCCCTATGCATTTCAAAATTCCGCCCAATGCCAATTTCCCAACGCTCCGGCAGCGGCGAGCCATCAGCCAGCGGCTTGAAAAGCCACGCTCCAAATTCGATGACGCTTTCATTCGATGCCGCGCAGGGCTTTCTGCGCCTCGATCCATTTCCTGTCTCCGCGCGAAAGCCTGGACTCGTCCGTCTTGTAGCGGCCACCGCCGGGCTCGATGAGGATCAGGGTGCCCTTGGAGTAGGAAACGAGCTTCGCAAAAACCTTGCGACCACCTTTCCCGCGCCACTCCCGGTATCCCTTTTTCTCGAGACCCTTCCTCCAGGATGCATAGGCGGTTTCCGACGAGACGACCCCCTGTTTGATCAGCCCCCAAAAGTAATCGGCGTCGCCGCGCCTGTATCCGCGATAGCGGGTCATCACCTCGCCGCTGGGATTGAGCATCAGAACGGAAGGGTGGCCGAGGACGCGGTAGCGCTTCTTCAGGCGCTTGACGTAGTTCCTGAGCTCAGTCTGGCGGGTGATCTTCTCATCGAGGGAGAATTTGGGGTCATCGACTGAAATATTGGAATCGACCCGCAGCCGAACGAGATGGTCGCCGGCCCATTTGCCGAACTCGCGGGTGGCGAACAGTTCGGCACTCAGTGCCTTGCACATCGGGCTTCGGGCGGAATCGGTGAACCAGATCAGGATCGGCTTGCCCTCGCGGGCGGCGGTCTGCCGGGCGATGGTCTCGCTCTCCTCCCACGGGCCTTTTTTCGGAGCGCTCATGAGCTTCTGCAGCTCGGGGATGCCCTCGCCATCGAAACCCGTCCATGAGATATCCTCAGGCGGGGTGATATTGGTCGGTAGCTGCCCTTGGTTCCCGCCGGAGACGACGACGGTGCCGCCGCCCGTGCCCGCCCGGATGGTGGGGCCCTCCCCGGGTGGCGGAAGAGAGTCTTCGATGTTCACGCTCTGTTTGGCGCATCCGGCAATGGCAAGGCCTGCAGCAAGGCCGAGCGCACACTTTCCGGAAAACCGCATAGCCTACTTTTTCAGACGCACGGGAGTTCCGCAAGAGGAACAACGGAACCAGTTGAAGGTCAGCAGGTGGAGGCAGAGCGGCACCACGTATCCCATGCCCGGTATGCGGTGAGCCTTGATGTGCTTGAGCGCGCCCTTGTGCACAAAAAGTTTCTGGGTGCAGATGCGGCATTTTCCGGAGAATCCCCAGATGAGGTATCCCAGCCCGACGATTGGCAGTGCTGCTGGGAAGGCGAGGAACCATTCGGGAACCCAGGAAAAATTCTCCAGAATCTCCCGGGAAGCGAGCAGCACAAACGCGGCAATGATCGCCAGCGGAAGATTTACCCCCAGCAGCAGGCTGAAGATCGCGCCGATGCGGAGCGACCATGGATGCGTGTGCAGGACCCCGCGGACGTAGTTGCGGGATTCCGGATTCTTGCCGCGGTTGGTCTTCTCACGCGGGGCGCGGATCAGCGCCACGCGATCCTCCTCGTGGCCTTCCTTGGATTTCGGGATTCGTTTTCCGTTGCCGGTGGATTTGGGCATCGGCTTGGCGGATGAAGCGTCGAATTGCAGCCGCTCAGTCTTCTTCGAGACCTTCTTCATGCTGCCAGCAGCGCGGCGGGAAGGCACTTCTGTCTTGGACAAGGTGGGATCATCCACGCGGATATCGAGATCGCCCGAGTAACGGTTCAGCAGCAGCCCGGCAGGGATATCCGCAACTTGGAGACTCTTCTCCATCATGATCCTCCCCGGCAGAGGGATCGCACAGGGCGCACGTGAAAGCATCTCAGCCACCTCTTCGTTGCCCTCATAGTTCACCGGCACGGCAAATGAGTTTTCATCCGGTGCTTCGGATGTTTCCTGCGTCTGAGGCTCTTCCCATTCCGGATCCGGTGTCTCGCCGATTAGCTCGATCGCTTCGGCGATCCATTTCATTACGGTGGATTTATCAGGAGCCCGCTCATTGATGTCGAGCATCTCGTTTGCGCGTTTCAACTCCTCAAAAAGACCATCGATATCCTGCGCAGCGAGTTCATTCGCATCACCAATACCCGCCGCCTTAAGCAACTGCTGGGAGGACTTGCCGATTCCGGTGATTTCGTCGAGTGCGGCCATGGATTTATTTCAGAGCGTCCAGCATTTCGCCGAGTTGGGCGAGCTTGGTTTTCCAATCTTCGAGGCGCTGCTTCTCCTGGACGACCACTTCCGGCGGTGCGCGATCCACAAACGAAGCATTGCCGAGCTTTCCTTCGGATTTCTTCACCTCGATCTGCATCTTTTCGATCTCCTTGGAAATGCGGGTGCGCTCGGCTTCGACATCGATGAGCCCCTCCATCGGCATGTAGGCCTCGCCGACAGGGGTGACGGCGGCGGGGGTGCCTTTCGGGGCTTCGTAGGTGTCGTCGGTGAGGATTTCGGAGGCTCCTGCCAGCAGAGCGAGAACGTTGATTTCGCCGGAAAGCGATGCGGCGGCTCCTTTGAAAATAAAGCGAACGTCTTTGCTGGAGCCAAGGTTGTATTCCGCCTTGAGATTGCGGAGCCGGCCAGCGGCTTCGTAGACGGCTGTAGCCTGCTTGTCGGCGGCCTCAATGTCGGCGGCGGATAGCTCTGCGAGCAGGGCGGTTTCCGGCAGGGCTTTACTCATTACGAACTCGCCTTCGGAAACGTAATTCATACGTTCGGAAAGCTCTTCGGTGACGTGCGGCATATAGGGATGCAGCAACTGGAGGTAGCGGCTCATCACCGCATCGAAGGTGCCGAGCGCAGCGGCGCGGGCTTCGGCGGTGGCGGACTCGCGGAGGTCGGCCTTCACCGCTTCCAGCCATTTGTCGCAGAAGTCGTTCCAGAGAAATTCGTAGAGGCGCTGAGCGATCTCACCAAAACGGTATTCGCCGTAGATACCTTCGAGATCGGTCGCAAGCTGGTCGAGCTTCGCCATCACCTGGATGTGATAGACCGGCAGGCCTTTCGCAGCCGGCAGCGGGGCAAATTCGTTGCCGTCCATCTGGCGGAAACGGCAGGCATTGTAGAGCTTGTTGGCGAAGTTCCGGCCTTCCTCGACGGAGCTTTCGTCGAAACGAATATCGGTGCCCATGGGCGCAATACGCATGATACCGAAGCGCAAGCCGTCGGCGCCGAACTTGTCCATCAGGTCGATGGGATCGGGTGAGTTGCCGAGAGATTTGCTCATCTTGCGGCCTTTGAGATCGCGGATGATTGAGGTGAAATAGACGTTCTTGAACGGCAGCTGATCCTCGAAGCGGTAGCCGGCCATGATCATCCGAGCGACCCAGAAGAAGATGATATCGGGCCCGGTAACGAGATCGGCGGTCGGGTAGAATTTCTTCAGCGTGGCGGAGCTTTCACCGACCCCTGACATCGTAGCAAACGGCCAGAGCCAAGAGGAGAACCAGGTGTCCATCACGTCCTCGTCGCGCTCCCAGTCGCCATCGGTAGGTGGCTCGACACCAACGTAGATGTCACCGGCGGCGGCGTCCTTGGTTTCGAGGGACTCGGCGTTTTTGAGCGCGTCGAGCTTGTCTTTCTTATACCATACGGGGATTTGGTGGCCCCACCAGAGCTGGCGGCTGATGCACCAGTCCTGAAGGTTTTCCATCCAGTGGGCGTAGGTTTTCGCCCAGCGTGCAGGGCGGAAAGTGATGTCACCAGAGGCGACAGCCTCAGTGGATTTTGCGACCTCGGGGTAGCGGAGGAACCACTGCATCGAGATGCGCGGCTCAATCGGCACGTTGCCGCGCTCCGAGTAGCCGACGTTGTTCTCGTATTCCTCCACGCCGACAAGCAGACCCATTTCCTCCAGCTTTGCGGTAGCCTTGCGGCGGGCGACGAAGCGATCGAGGCCATCGAACTCAGGGAGATCCGGGGTGTTCATATTCCCATCCGGATGCAGCACGTCAATGATCTCGAGGTCGTGCTTGAGGCCGATCTCGAAGTCCACCTTGTCGTGGGCGGGGGTGATTTTCAGCGCGCCGGTGCCGAACTCCAGATCCACCGCATCGTCGCCGATGATAGGGATTTCCGCTTCGGGGAAGGGGCGTTTGACCTTGTTGCCTATCCACTTCGCGTATTTCGGGTGCTTCGGATGCACGGCGATGGCGACGTCCCCCATCAGCGTTTCCGGGCGTGTCGTAGAGATGTGGATGAACTCGCCGGGGCTGTCGACGAGCTCGTATTTCATGGTGAAGAGCTTCGATTTCGAAGGCTTCATGATCACTTCCTCGTCGGATAGCGCGGTGAGGGAAACCGGGCACCAGTTCACCATACGCTTGCCGCGATAGATAAGGCCTTCGTTGAAAAGATCGACGAACGTCTGGCTGACCCACTTCGTGTAGGCCTCGTCCATGGTGAAGCGCTCGCGATCCCAGTCACAGGAGCAGCCGAGCCGTTTCAACTGCTTGATGATGATATCGCCGTGCTTGTCCTTGAAATCCCAGACGCGCTTGAGGAATTCGTCGCGGCCGAGGTCGCGGCGGGTCTTGCCTTCGGTCTCGCGCAGCTCGCGCTCGACTTTCGCCTGAGTGGCGATGCCGGCGTGGTCGGTGCCGGGCAGCCAAAGAACTTCCTTGCCTTTCTGCCGCGCACGGCGGGCGAGTATGTCCTGGATGGAATTGTTCAGAACATGGCCGAGGTGGAGTATGCCGGTGACATTCGGCGGCGGGATGACGATCGCATACGCCTCCTTATCGGAATTCTCATCCGCTTTAAAACAGCCTGCGGCCTGCCATGCGGCATACCACTTTTTCTCCACATCCTGTGGCTCATACGCTTTCGCTAATTCCGACATCGGGCGCGGATGTTCGGCGACACTTTAGGTTTTGTCCAGCATCGGGGCGGGGATCTTGAACAAGCCGCATCATAATCTTCCTCGGTGCAACCAAAGCCTACCGCAGCACCAATCACCCGGATTTCAAAGGCAAGTTCGAAAAATGGTTGCGCCAGGTTGACTTCCGGGAATAGGTTTCCGAGAGTCTTTCCATGCTCAAAGCACTTATTACCGCAACCCTCATGCTCAGTTCCGCAATCTCGCAAGCCGGTGGCGAATTCCGCCACGTCGTCATGTTCAAGTTCAAGGACACCGCCACCCCAGCCCAAGTGGCGGCGGTGGAGAAAGCCTTCGGCGAACTGCCCTCCAAGATCGATACCGTCGTCGCTTACGAGTGGGGCACCTCGGAAAGTGTCGAGGGCATGAACGATGGCCTCACCCACTGCTTTTTTGTCACATTCAAGGACAAAGCCGGCCTCGAAACCTACATCCCCCACCCGGCTCACGCCGCCTTCAAGGAGATCCTCATCCCCATCCTCGATAAAGCCCTCGTCTTCGATTACACCGCAAAGGACTGATTGGCTCCTCGCCCCATCTTCCCCCTTGCCTCCCCCATCGCCATCCTATTGACTTCGCGGCGATGCCAACCGCCCGTATCCAAGCCCTGCTTTGGGTTTCACCGCTACTCTCGCTTTCCCTTGCCGCGCAGGAGAACGGACAGGTCCTACCGGAGAATGCACCACCACCGGTGGATCTGATCCAACCCGTCCCCGCGCCTGATATCCCCCTCGGCGGGGTGCCGGATGGCCCCATGCTGCCGGAGAGCCTAAAGATCGAGAACCGCGGCGGCACGATCGAGGGAAACCTTGAAGATGGCATCCGCCTCGGCGGGCCGGTCAAGGTGGAGGGCGACAACGGCTTGGAGATCTTTTCCGACAGGGCGAATGTGGATCTGAAAGCAAAGACCGTCACCTTCGAGGGCAAGGTCTCAGTCTATCAGGACAACATGCTCCAGCGCGGCGACCGGGCGGTCTATCAATACGAGAAGGGCGTCCTCGACGGCACAGGCCTGCGGGTCTCGATGGATCCCATCATCCTCGAGGCGGGAAAATTCACTGCGCAATCGGACGGCGAGAAAACTATTTTCATCGGTGAGAACGCCGGGATCACCACTCATGACGTGGAGAATCCGAACTACTGGATGCGCGCGGAGCGGACGACGGTCTATCCGGGCGACAAGGTGACCTTCAAAAACCTCAAGCTCTACGCCGGTGACACCCCGGTTTTCTGGCTTCCCTACCTGAGCCAACCGCTCGACGGCACGCTCGGCTACCACTTCACTCCAGGCACGCGCTCGAACTGGGGTCCCTACATACTCAACTCCTACGGCATCATGCTCGGCGGTGAGCGCAATCCGGTGACCGGGGAAAACGAAGGAGCCTGGCTGCTTTCCCAGTGGCGCTTCGACATCCGTGCGAGCCGCGGCCTCGCGGTGGGACTGGATCTGATCGACACCCGCCAGGTTAACCCGGAGGAGATTTCCGGGCTCAGCCTCTACTACCTCCACGACTTCGACCCCGACGAATCCCGCAACGGCCTGCCCCGTTTGGACGTCGATTCCAACCGCTATCAGCTGCAGCTCAAGCATCGCATGGAGTTCGATTTCGAAGATGATGCCGATTGGCGCCTGGACACCAACCTCACGCTCCTCTCGGATCAATTCTATCTCGAAGATTTCGCGCCGGACGTCTACCGCACCAACCCCGCACCGGATAACACCATCGGGCTCTACCGCCGCGACGACGAATCGCTGCTCTCTATCTTCGGGCGCTTCCACCTAAACGATTTCTACCGCGCCGACACGCAGGGTCCAGAGATCGCCTTTGATCAGGCGCGCAGGCCGTTGTTCGGATCGCCGCTGCTGCACGAAGGGCAGACATCCTTCTCAATCCGGGGCGTCGAGGCAGCGGATCTGGTTCGCCGCAACACCATCAACCCATTGCTGGATCCAACCACGAATCCCGCCCTGATCCCTGGCCTGCTCGCCAGCCTCAACAGCTACGAACGCGGGCTTGTCCAGAGGATACAAAACCTGCGTGCCATCAATCCAAGCGATTCGCGTATCTCAGCGATCCGCACCCAGCTCCTCGACACCGGCTTCCACCGCTTGCACACGAACCACTCCTTCTCCCTGCCCATCACCTACGACGACTGGTTCACGCTCACACCGAGGATCGGCGCCGCATACACCCACTACTCTTCGGTGCAGGGACCTGCGGGAACGGATGCGAGATTCATGCTCCACGGCGGTGCGGAGGCTGCGGTGAAAATTTCCAAAGACTACGGCAACCTCCGCAGCCGCCTCTGGGGCATCGATGGCCTCCTGCACATCATCCAGCCCTATACGAACTGGTCTGTCCTCGGCGTCGACGAGCTCGACCAAGACTATCCGAAGATCGACCGATTGACCTTCACCACCCGACCCCGCCCGCTCGATCCCTCCCGCTACACCGCGATCGACGAATTCGAAAGCTGGAACATCCTCCGTTTCGGTACGCGCAACCAGCTCATCACCCACCGCGACGGACAGTCCCACGAATGGCTGTATATGGACACATACATCGACAAATTAATCGACGATCCCGAGGGCGACCGCGAATGGTCCAACCTCTACAACGACATCCGCTGGCAACCCCTGCCATGGCTCGGCGCCGACATTGAAACGCAGTTCCCGCTCTTCAGTGGCGGCTCGGGCTTCTCTGAAATCAACACCCGCCTGCGCTTCATGCCCTATGAGAACATGGAGCTTTCCCTCGGCTACCGCCACCTCAACAGCCATCCGGTCTTGCTCGATTCCGACCGTATCGAGCTCGGCACCTACATTCGTCTGAGCGAAAATTGGGGTGTCGGAACGCTCCACACCTTCGAGATAGAAGACAGCACCCTCGAAACCCAGCAATACAGCCTTCACCATGATTTTGGGAACTGGGTCGCCGCCATGGGCATCACCCACCGCGACAACCGCTTCGAGGACGAGTTCGGCATCATTTTCAGCCTCACGCTGAAAGATTTTCCCTCGGCCTCCTTGCCTTTCAGCCTTGATGCGGAATAGTCCCGGCGCAATGGCCATCTCCACAACCGACCTTCTCGCCGCCCTCAACTTCCGCTACGCCACCAAGGCCTTCGACCCTGCCCGGAAAATTCCTTCTGAAACCTGGACCGCGATCGAATCATCACTCGCACTCACCCCCTCCTCCTTCGGCCTCCAGCCGTGGAAATTTCTCGTCATCGATTCACCTGAGATCCGGGAAAAACTCAAAACCGCATCCTGGGGCCAGCCGCAGGTCACCGAAGCATCCCATCTCGTCGTCCTCACCGCTCGCACCGACCTTACTCAGGATGACATTGATTCATGGATCGCCCGCCTCTCGGAAGTCCAGGGCACGCCCCCTGAAGCTCTCGCCGGCCTATCCGGAGTAATCTCCTCATTTTCCGCAACGATGGACGCCGCCGCCAAACAGGCATGGAACACCCGCCAACTCTACATCGCCCTCGGCCAACTGATGACTGCCGCCGCGCTCATCGGCATCGACACCTGCCCGCTCGAAGGCATCTCCACGGCAGACTACGACGAAATTCTCGACCTCAAAGGCAGCGGCTACGCAACCGCCGTTGCCTGCGTCCTAGGCTACCGCTCCGCCGATGACAAATATGCGACCATGCCCAAGGCCCGCTTCCCAGAGGAAAAGGTGATCTCGCACATGTAGGGAGCGAACGAGCGCGGCTTTTCAAGCCGCTTTCGAGACGCCCTTTCCATTAAGCGCTGTCAAAACACGCTCTCTTCCCCGAGAGCAAAGCACCCTACAAAGCCTGCCCCCACACCGCCACCCACCGATCCACACTCTTGCCTTCCGCATCGGGGAGCGCACGGGATGTATGATTGCGCAAGTTCGCTAGCAGCGTCGCGCCTCGCTCCCTCATGCTCGCGGCCAGCAGCTCGTGCTCGAGATCGAAGTACGACGTACACACCAGATACCCACCGTCCTTGAGCGCCACCAGCGCCTCGTCCATGATGCCCTCCCAGACCATTGGCTCGTGCCAGTAGTTCTGGTGGCGGATGAAAACCACATCGAACCTAGGTAAACCCTCCATTCTGCCAATCATCGCCGCGTTGCCCTCGCGGAAATCAATTTCGCCGCCCGGCAACTCCCAGCGCCTCTTCGCCTCCGTGATCGCATCGCTGCGCAGATCCATCCCGAGGTAAAATCCGATCTCCGCCGGAGCCACCGCCGCCGCCAACACACCTGTCTCATCCGCCCGCCCGCAGGCCAAGTTCAGCACCGCCAGTCTTTCGGCGAAACGAACCCCCGCCAGCTGGAACACTTCCTGCAACAAGACTCCAAGCCGGCGGAGGTCGCCGTCTATGCCGTCGAAGGAGAATGGGAGTTTCTGTATCATCCGCCGCAGAGATTCATGGCCGCCGCCGCCGCTGGCCATCCGAAAATCCAGCCTTGCGGAAAATACGCGCAGCCTAACGCAAGCCGTGCGATGCGCCTTTCTCACCGCCCTGCTCCACTCATGGCGTGAACGTCCTCGCCATCACCATCTTCGTCAGCACTTGCCTCGCAGCGATCTTTGTCGCCTGCTTCGCGGTCGAGTCGCGCCGAGCCCGCCGTTCCAGCCTGGAGCACGATTCACTGCTTCCGCTCGACTCCACGCCTACCAAGCCCCGTTCCTGAGGAACTTTCGACTTTCAGACCATATGACCACATCCATCACCTACGACGACAAGACCGTCCGCCGCTTCATGACCGCCTCCATCTTCTGGGGGGTGGTCGGTATGCTCGTCGGCCTACTCGCCGCCACCCAGCTCTCATGGTGGCAGATGAACGGGAAATTCCTTGAAACCATTACCTTCGGCCTCTTCAAAGGCGAAGGCCTCGCCTACATCACCTTCGGCCGCATCCGCCCACTGCATACCAACGCAGTCGTTTTCGCCTTCGTCGGGAATATGGTGTTCGCCGGCGTCTACTACTCCACCCAGCGGCTCTGCAAATGCCGCACCGCCTCGGATCTCCTCTCCAACATCCATTTCTGGGGCTGGCAGCTCATCATCGTCGGTGCCGCCATCACGCTCCCCGCCGGACTTACCCGCGGCAAGGAATACGCCGAGCTCATCTGGCCGCTCAACATCGGCGTCGTCCTGATCTGGGTCGTCTTCGGCGCAAATTTCTTCTGGACCCTTGCGAAACGCAACGAAAAATCCCTCTACGTCTCCCTCTGGTTCTACATCGCGACGATCATCACCATCGCCCTCCTTTACATCGTCAACCACCTCTCCATCCCCACCTCGCTCACCCACTCCTACCCGATCTTCGGCGGCGTGCAGGACGCCCTGGTCCAGTGGTGGTACGGCCACAACGCCGTCGCCTTCTTCCTGACCACCCCCATCCTCGGGATCATGTACTATTTCCTCCCGAAAGCGGCGGATCGACCGGTCTATTCCTACCGCCTCTCCATCATCCACTTCTGGGCGCTGGTATTCATCTACATCTGGGCCGGACCGCACCATCTGCTCAACACCGCCCTGCCGCACTGGCTGCAAACACTCGGGATGCTCTTCTCCCTGATGCTTTGGGCTCCCTCATGGGCGGGCATGCTCAACGGCCTCCTCACACTCCGCGGCGCATGGGACAAACTCCGCACCGACCCCGTCATCAAGTTCTTCGCCGTCGCCGTCACCTTCTACGGGATGGCGACCTTCGAGGGGCCTCTGCTCTCCATCCGCGCGGTCAACGCCCTCTCCCACTACACCGACTGGACCGTCGGCCACGTCCACTCCGGTGCATTGGGCTGGAACGGCTTCATGGCTGCCGGCATGTTCTACTGGCTCGCCCCGCGCCTCTGGAAAACCAAGCTCTGGTCCACATCTCTGGCCAACATGCACTTCTGGGTCGGGCTCGTCGGTATCCTGCTCTACGTTTCCTCGATGTGGGTCGCCGGCATCATGCAGGGTCTCATGCTCGCGGAAACCAATCCGGGCGGCGCTACGCTGAAATACGAGTTCGTCGAAACCCTCAGCCAGATCAACATCCTGTATGTTCTCCGCTCCGCTGGCGGCCTGTTCTTCCTGCTCGGCTTCATCCTCTGCGCCTTCAACATCTTCATGACCGCCCGCTCCGGCAAGGCGCACGACGACACCGTGGACGTCCAGATTCTTGAGAAAACGAAAAAGGACACCATGACCATCGGCGAGTCGCTCCGCCAAGATCCCGTCATCTACTCGGTGCTCTCCCTCGCGTTCATGATCCTCTGGTTCCTGCTTCCGCACCACGCAGACAAGGCCGCGCTCGCTGTCACACTCATCCTCATCGCGAAGGCAGTTTCCCTTTTCAAAAAGGAGGGCAACTCCTGGGGGCATTACTTCGACCGCCTGCTCGAAAACTACCTGCCTTTCACCGTGCTGATCTTCTTCGCGGTCGCCATCGGCGGCATGGTGCAAATCATCCCTTCGCTGCTCGTGAACAAGGCGGCGAACACCGAGGAGCGCCTGCAGATCCCCTACACCCCGCTCGAGCTCGTAGGCCGTGACATCTATGTCTCGGAAGGCTGCTACAACTGCCACTCGCAGATGATCCGCACCCTCGTCCCGGACGTCATGCGTTACGGCCCGACCGAAGAGCAGGGCTACAGCCGTATGGGCGAGTCGCTCTACGACCACCCACACCAATGGGGTTCCAAACGCACCGGCCCCGACCTCGCCCGCGAGGGTGGCGCCTTGGCGCAGGGATCGAAAACCATGCGCGTCGGCCGCCGTGACAACCTCTGGCACTTCAACCACTTCTGGGATCCGCGCCAGACCTCGCCGGGCTCGAACATGCCTCCTTATCCCTTCTTGTTTGATACCAAGGCGGATCTAAAATCCCTGCCCAAGCGCATCGCCGTCCAGACCACACTCGGCGTCCCATACCCCGCCATGACCAAGGACGAGATCGAGCAAAGCGCCCGCGATCAAGCCATGGAAATCTCCTCCTCGCTGGTTCAGGCCGGCGCGTTCATCCCGGACAAGCCGGAGATGACCGAAACCGAGCTGATGCGTCACCTCGCAGATACGGAAATCGTCGCGCTCATCGCCTACATGCAGAAAGTCGGCAGCTACGAGATCGTCGATCACCGCCGCGAAGGCAAAGCCCTCGATCCCGATTCAATCCGCAAGCAGGGCAAGGCCGAACCCGCCATTTCACCAACCACCTCCAAACGTTGATCCCATGTTCCACCGAGTCATCCACGAAAACTGGACAACCATCGTCCCAATCATCTCCTTCGTCTTCACCGCCGGAATCTTCCTTTTCGTCAGCATCCGCGCCATCCGTCTACCAAAAGACCGCCGCGATAAACTCGCTCGCATCCCGCTGGACTGAAATTTCAAAATTCAAAATTCAACTCTCAAGGAAAACTTCCACATCAGGATCTTCCCTGAAAACTGAAAACCAGCAAACGGATCCATTCACCTCCGCAATAAACCTCTTCCCCAAAGCACCTGTCTTCCACTGATCACTGATCACTCGGCACTAGCAAACTTCCCCATGTTCCACCGAGTCATCCACGAAAACTGGACAACCATCATCTCCTTCGTCTTCACCGCCGGAATCTTCCTCTTCGTCAGCATCCCGCTGGACTGAAATTTCAAAACTCAAAATTCAACTCTCAAGGAAGACTTCCACATCAGGATCTTCCCTGAAAACTGAAAACCAGCAAACGGATCCATTCACCTCCGCAATAAACCTCTTCCCCAAAGCACCTGTCTTCCACTGATCACTGATCACTCGGCACTAGCAAACTTCCACCACCATGTCCGACGAACCCGATATCAACAAAGCCCAATACGCTAGCAAGAAGGGCGAAGTCGTCCTCCGCGAACACGTCTACGACGGCATTCAGGAATACGACCAGACCCTACCAAACTGGTGGCTCTTCATCTTCTTCGGCGCACTGCTGTTCTTCTTCGGCTACTGGATCGCATACTACCAGTTCGGTTGGGCGAAGACCGATGCCGAGAGGATCGATGCCGCCATGGCCGTCATCTCCGACGCCAAGGCCAAGGCTCTCGACGAAATGCTCGCCAAGCTCACCGACGACGCACTCGTCAATGATTGGGCCACCGATCCCTCACGCGTCGCCGGCGGCGAAGCCGCCTACCTGATGAACTGCATCGCCTGCCATGGCCAGGATCTCGCCGCGAAGATCGATATCGGCAACGGCCAGTCCGTCGCCCTCCCCGGCCTGCCGCTCACCGACGGCGAGTGGAAATACGGCGGCAAGCCCATGGACATCTTCAGGATCATCAACGCCGGCACCCCCGCCGACAGCCCCGGCCACAACGGCGCGAAAATGGAAGCCTGGGGTCTGAAATTGCCCCCTGTTCAAATCGCAGAAATCACCGCCTTCATCATCAGCAAAAACAAGCAAGAATTCGCCAAGTAGCAGCGTCGACTTCAGCCAGCCTGTCCAGTGGTTACGGTGAAACCACCTCGATCCCCTTCGGCTTCAAGCGCAGGAAATGTTTCATGTTGAACGTGTAGTGACGTTCGCAGCCAGCGGCTTCGGCGCAGGCGAGGTGGAGGCCATCATAAATCATGCCGCTCCGGTATCCGAGATCCGCCACGTTGCGGATCGCATCGACATAAACTGCCGAGGGTATCTCCAAAATCGTGAGCCTGTTCAGGAGATTTGTTTCAATAATTTGCGCCGCCTCCAAAGGCAGAATTCTCTTCCGAATTGGCAGCGATGTAAGGGTCGAGTAGCATTCGGCAAGGGCGTGGCTGGAGGAGCAGATTTCAACGCCATCTCCGGCAAGCCGTTTCAGACAGTCAACAGCCCGGTGATGGTCAGGCATCTCCTTCACCACTGCCGCCACAAGCACCGAGGTGTCGAATGAGGCTCTCATTCACTCCGGCTCAAATGTCTTAACGCCTGTTTATCCCGCTCTTTGTTGATGAAGTCCGCGATATCGATGTCCAGTTTCTCGCCCGAACTGAAAATGAGGAACCCGTCTTCCTCCACAAGACGCGGCTTTGGAACCGGCAGCCGAAGCCGTATCTCACCTCCTTCGAGATCAATTTCCAACTCACTGCCCGGGACGAGATTCATCTCATCCCGGATGGTTTTGGGAATGACGAGCCTACCCGCGCGATCAATGGTAATAGACATGGTAAAATGGTAATATTAAATACCAACGACGTCAAATGGCTTCTTTGACCTGCGGATTAGCGCACGAATCCATGCTCCTCCGCAGTTTCGCCCGCCAGTCTGTGCGGCACTTATCCGAGCAGTATTTCACTTCATCCCACACCTTCTTCCACTTTATCCTCCTGGGAAATGGCCTACCTCAGGTGGCGCAGTCCTTACTTGGCAGATCCGATTTTTCAGCTGCTTAGCCGTAGCTATCGCTGAAAATCCCGCGCAGTTTCCGGCGAACCAGCGCGCTTGACACCGAAACGCATTCCCCCAAAATTCGATTCTGATAGGTGAATAGGTATGAAGACTCCGGTGGAATCAATGGTTTGCTTTCTGGTGGCCTCTTTATTGGGGGCGGCCGGGCAGTTTCTCTATAAATCCGGAGCCGCTCGGGCTGTGGACGGACCGTTGAGCTACCTGCTCAACCTGCGGCTGCTCGGCGGGGTGGCCTGCTACATCGGGGTGATGGTTCTTTTCATCACCGCCTTCAAGCGCGGCGGGCAGCTCTCCGTGCTCTACCCAATCTATGCAACCAGCTTCATTTTTTCCGCAATCGGCGCGGCCTGGATCTACGGAGAACCGATCCGCCCAATCAATATCGCAGGAATGGGATTTCTCGTCACCGGGATGTTCCTAATGGGATGGAAAGCCTCATGAGTGAAAATGACTACACACCGGAGCGCCGCCCGCTGGCGGCCCGAAACCTTGGGGTCTCGGCCGCAGCAACACGCTGGCTGTCTGGAATGGGCGTCTCGCCAAATGCGATTTCCGTCGCCAGCTTTTTCGCCAGCCTCGGATCAGGTGCGGCGCTCTTCGCGAGCAACGGCAGCGAGTATTTCCAGCTTCTCCTCGTGGCTGCCTGCCTGATGCTCCTGCTCCGCGGTGCCTGCAACATGCTCGACGGAATAGTGGCCGTCTCCACCGGCATCGCCTCGCGAAGCGGCGAGCTTTACAACGAGGTGCCGGATCGCCTTTCCGACAGCGTGATACTTATTGGCGCTGGATACGCCGCCGGGGGCGTGCCCGAACTCGGTTACATCGCAGCCGTCGCCGCGGTCTTCACCGCCTATGTCCGGGTGCAGGGCTGCTCGCTGGGAGCCGCTGCGGATTTCGCCGGGCCGATGGCAAAGATCCAGCGGATGACCCTGATCGCGGCGGCGGCCCTTTACACGGCCTTCACCCCGGGATCGTGGCAGTTTTCCATCGCGGCTTTCCCTGAGGCCGGAACCTTTACACTGGCGCTAGCGATCATCATCGCCGGATGCGCCGTAACCTCAGTGCGCCGCCTGCGGGTATGCGCACGCACCCTGAACCAAAAAGCATGATGGACGAAGCGACCATGGAGCGGTTTTTCGGCTACGAACAGGCCTTCGCTCACCCGTTCACACGCGGCGCGGTAATCGCCATCGCCGCCGCACTTCTTGCCGCTCCTTTTATCTTCAAGGTATTCCGCGCGACGGTCGGAGTTTCCGACAACACCTATCAGGAGCTTTGGGCGCGTTGGCGTTCTTGGATCTGGATCTGCCTGGGACTCATCATCCCCATCCTGCTGGGTTCCGCCTGGGTGATCGCCGGGGTGTTCATTCTCAGCCTCTGCTGCTTCCGCGAGTTCGCGCGCGCCACCGGCATTTTCCGGGAAAAATTGATCGGCCTCGCCGCCGTGCTCGGGCTTTGCCTGATCTCCTTCGCGGTGATCGACAATTACCCCCGTCTCTTTTTTGCCACCCCCATTCTCGGGATCTGCCTGATCGCGATGATAACCATCCCGCAGGATAGGCCCTCGGGCTTCATCCAACGCGTCGGACTGGGCATCATGGGCTACCTTTTCTTCGGCTTCTCCCTCGGTTACCTCGCGCTGTTCACTGCAGATCCACTCTATCGCCCGTTGTTGCTGCTGCTGCTCGTGACAGTGGAACTGAACGACATCTTCGCCTACTGCTCGGGGCGGCTTTTCGGAGGTCGCAAAATGGTTCCCAACATCAGTCCCGGAAAAACCGTCGCAGGCGCGGTCGGGGCTCTCATACTGACCACCATCCTAACTCTTGTGCTCGGGCACTGGGTCATTTTTCCGGGCACTCCGATGGACAGCTGGCGGAACCTCATCATCCTTGGGGTCGGCATCAGCGGCTTCGGCCAGTTCGGCGATCTGCTGCTCTCGGCGATCAAGCGCGACCTCGGCGTCAAGGATCTCGGCGACGTGCTTCCGGGCCACGGCGGCCTGCTCGATCGCTTCGACAGCCTGATCATCATCACGCCCATGTATTACCACTTCCTCTCACTGATTCTCGGCACCCTCGGCCAGCACCAGCCCGAGCGTATCATCACCGGCGGACTCCCATGAACGGCTGGGAATTCCAACCAGCCCGCGACCGGGATCTGCATGGCATCGAGCGCCACCGCAGCCTCAAGCGTGAGCACGGCCTGGGCGAGAGCATCACCCGGCTAATCTGGTGGGCCGGCCTGCGGGTCATTTTTCGGGTCTGGAACAGGCTACGCGTGACCGGCCGTGAGAACCTCCCTGCCAGCCCGCCCTTCATCCTGATCGCCAACCACACCAGCCATCTCGACGCCCCGCTGCTCGCCTCGTTGCTGCCGGCGAAATGGCGCGATCAGATCTCGCCTGTCGCCGCCAGCGACACATTTTTCGAGAACCGCCCGACCGCCGCGTTCGCCGCATGGTTCCTCAACGCGCTCGCGATCCGCCGCCGCGGCACCGGAGCCCACGACCTCGAGCAGATGCGCGACCGCCTCAACGATGACAACGCGGTGTTCATCATTTTCCCGGAGGGCACCCGCAGCCGCACCGGCAAACTGCAGTCCTTCAAAAGCGGGATCGGCCGCATGGTGGCAGAAAGCAAGGTGCCCGTGGTGCCCTGCCGTCTCGAAGGCTGTTTCCGCGCCTGGCCGGCGGACGGCAGCTTCGTCAAACCCACCCGCTTGAGCATCAAGATCGGCAAGCCGGTCACTTTCGAGAACTGCCCCGATACCCGCGCCGGCTGGAACACCGTCGCCGGTAGGCTCCACGACTGCCTGGAAAACCTGGCCGACTAAACACGGGGAAAGCTCGTATACTCCACAGCACCCCTGTGGCAAAATTCGCAGCCCCTCGCATCGGCCTCGCCTTTTCTCGGAAAAGCTTTCACCGGAACATCAGCACCTCCTGCAGGTAGCGGTGACTTTCAGTCGCCGCTCCTTGCCCTCTCTTCATCGCAGCCACAGCCGCCGCCGGATTCTAGCGTAGTGGTGACTTTCAGTCGCCACCCGCAATAAGCAGCAGCCAGGTCTCTACGCTTGAATCAAGCGGATGCCTAGCCGCCGTAGCCTTTGGCGAGTCCTACCCACAGTGCCGATTCTCAGTATCGACCAGCAATCGCCCTGACCAAATCCGCCGAGCCGTTTCGGCTGTTCTTTCCGCTCGGTATCCTTGCTTCGATTATCGGGGTGTTGCTCTGGCCTGCGTTGTTCCGAGGGTGGATTCCCTACTATCCGCTGGAAGCCCACGCGTGTTGGATGGTGATTGGTTTCAGTGGAAGTTTTATCACCGGCTTCCTCGGTACAGCCGGGCCAAGGCTTCTTGGAAACAGGCCTTGTCCCGTAGTGGAGCTTGTTATGTTGGTTGGCACCGCCGTGGCGATGATGTCCTGCCTCGCGCTCAACAAGATTGCCACTGCCGAGCTGCTAACAAATTGTGCGCAAGGCATTCAAACACCGCGTGGGTTTGCTTCGCTTCATCAAACGGAAGCCCTTTCCGGGTTTGATGGAACGGAAAGGGAGCTGGGGTAGAAAAAGCGACTTGGAAAGCCACGCTCCTAATTTTCCTCGATGCGGAAGCGAAAGAATTCTTCTGAGCCGATGGGGGTGGCGGTGAAGGTGTGGGGGCTGGCGGGATTAAGGGGGATGCTGTCGTTGGCGGGGATGTCCCAGCGGAACCAGTCGATGAGGTTGGTGGAGCGTTGGACGGTGACGCGGCGAGAGCTGAGGGCGGGGATGTCGATTTCGACCTTGGTGCCGGTATGGCGGAGGGTGGTTCGGAGGAAGTCGGTGCCGTCGTTGGGATTGGTGTGGGTGAGCCACTCGCCTTCGTTGGTGGAGGGATCGTTGTCGGGATTTTCGCCGGGGGCACCCTCCGGGGAGGTGTCGTTGCCGAAGTTGGCGATGCGCCAGTCGTTGTAGGAGACGGTGGCATTGGCTTCCTGGTTGATCCAATCGGTGAGGAGCTGGATGCCGACCTGATCGAGCTCGTTGCTGGCGATGGGGGGCATGCGGCCGTAGCCGTTGGATTCGGCGACGCGGCTGAGGATGATGGAGCGGGCAGTATTTCCGGGGACGATGAGGCGGTCAGCGAAATCTTGGGGAGCGGCGATGGGGCCGTTGATGAGGCCGGTTTCGTCGAGGGTGAGGTGGTGGTTGCCGAGCCAGGAAGCCGGAGCAGTGCCGGCGGATCGGTGGCAGTAGGCGCAGTTGACGTCGAGATAGGAGCGGACGCGGGCTTCGAGGGAGTAGGTGGATTCGGTGGGGCTGATGTGGCGGGGGAGAGCCGCGGGGTCGGAGGGGAGGGCGTCGAGGTAGCCGCAGTCGTTGAGGAGGGTGAGGAAATTATCGGAGCCGCCGCCGAGGGTGCCGGAGTGGTTGAGTTGGCGGGTGTTGAAGGAGAGGGCATGGCCGGCTTCGGGGGTGTGGCAGATGATGCACTGGGCGTGGGAGGGAATGCTCCAGGTTTGGGGCACGGTGCTGGAGCCGGTGTCGATGGTGAGGGGGATGTCTTCACCGCCGTCGGCGACGAGGGTGGCTTCGGTTTGAATGCCGCTGGCGATGTTGTTCCAGCGGTAGGAGACGCCGTAGGAGGCGGTGGCGGTTTTGACGAGGACACGAGTTTCGATGCGTCTTTTCGTGGCGGGGTCGCCGCGGGTGAGTTCGAGGTCGAAGTGTTTCACCCAGACCATGCCTTCGGGGAAGGTCCAGGGGTCGTCTTCGGAGTAGCCGATGAGGTCGCTGGTGTTTTTGATGACGAACCAGCGTTGTTTGATGGCGTAGTCGGACCAGAAGGGGAGGTTGGCATCGTAGGGGATGACGCCGGCGTTTGGGGTGAGGGTGGCGACGCTAGAGAAAATGCCGGTTTTGCTGAGGGTGTCGGGGAAGGTGGGATCGGGGGTGCCGGGGACGAGGCGGCGGATTTGGCCACCGATGAGGTCGGCCATGAGGAGGTCGCCATTGGAGGGGTCGGTGCCGAATCCGGCGATGTAGCTTTGGCCGGCGATGCGTTCGACGATGGGTGAGCCGTGGGTGGTGGTGCGCTCGAGGGACCAGATGTTGCCGGAGTTGAAGTCGGCGAAGATGTATTTGCCGTAGAGGGAGCCGATGTTGTTGCCGCGGAAGACGAGGCCGCCGGTGACGGAGGTGCCGATGAGGGTGCTGGGGCCATTGTGGGCGTAGTCCCATTCGGGGAAGGTGAGAGTGGCGGCAGTGCTCATGGCTCCGTTGATGGAGTCGCCGAATTTTGAACCGTTGGCGTCGCCTTCATACCAAGCCCAGCCGTGGTTGCTGCCGCTGAGGACGGTGGAGACCTCTTCCCAGAGGCCCTGGCCGACGTCGCCGAGCCAGAGTTCGTCGGTGAGGGAGTCGAAGCTGAAGCGCCAGGGGTTGCGGAAGCCGACGGCGAAAAATTCGGTGCGGACGTTGGCGTCGGGATCGACTGTCACGCCATTGAAGGAGGTGGCACCGACCCAGGGGTTGTCGTCGGGGATTTCATACAGGGGGATGCCGGCGGGGTCGATATTGCCTGCCAAATTGTAGAGCTTGATGGCGGCGTGGGAATTGGGAGGGAGGTTGGTATCGTCGTCTCCCGAGCCTCCAGGGAAGTCGGCGGGTTCGACATCGACGTCGATGCGGATGAGGGAGGACCAGAAGTCTTTGTCGAGGTATTGACTGTTGTTGTGCCCGTCGTGTTGGGACCCTTCGTCGCCCCAACTCATGTAGAGGTAGCCGTCCGGTCCGAAGTGGAGGTCGCCGCCGTTGTGGTTGGTGCTTTGGTTCAGCATTTCGATGAGGATCTTCTCGGAGTTGGGATCGGCGACGGTGTCGGTGATGCCGGGGGCTTTCCAGCGGGAGAGGCGTTGGTAGTTGGCGCTGTTGTTGATGCGGACGCTGTAGACGGTGAAGAAGAATCCGTTGCTGGCGTAGTCGGGGTGGAAGGCGACGCTGAGGAGGCCTTGTTCGCTGGAGGTTTGGAAGGCCTCTCCGGCGCGGCCGCTGACGATGCTGTCGAGGTCGAGGAAGATTGTTTTGGTCGGGGTGCCGGCGGTGACGTCGGGAATGAGTTCGAGGTCGCCGGTTTTTTCGCAGACGAAGAGGCGTTGGGTGTCGCCGGGGGCGCTGCGGAGGCAGAGGGGTTGGGAAAAGGTGAGGGTTGGGAAGGCGGTCTCGACGGCGATCGCCGACTCAGGGGGCGCGGCGGGCATCGCGACGGTGGAATTTCCGACGCGGGTATCTGCAAATGCGGTGAGGCAAGAGAGGAGGAAGAGGGTGAGAGCTCGAGCTGACATGATTAGCGAGAACATAGATTGGCGGGGAGGTGCTTCAAGGGGATTGTCGGAATAGCTCTCGTTTAGGGACCGCGGCAGCGCTCTGCCAGCTTGGGCTTACGTTCCCCTAATACGAAGCGGAAGAATCCAATGATTTGGATCCGCAGATTTCGCAGATTGACGCAGATTTTTTTGGGAGAGCTTGGTGTGGTCGCAGAGTGATGAGAATTTGGGGAGAAGCGGTTGCCAGTGCGGTGGCGCGCCTACCTCATCCCGGATCCCCGGGGTTGTGGGCGTCCGCCCAAGACCAGACACGGAAGTGAGATCCCGGGGGAAATGCAGTGTCTTGCCGTGGGTTCACTCCCTTTCCGGAGATACGCCGTTTCCATTTTTGATCAGGGCGAACCGAGCCGGACCAGCCCTACCATGATTGAACGGCTTGGGCTGCGTCAGCGGAATACACCGATAAAAATCACACCCGC
>CAJQKQ010000129.1 GCA_905478925.1 uncultured Verrucomicrobiales bacterium | reverse complement strand
GGTCTCAAGTCTCCGCCTTCTGCCTTTATTATGCTGGCGCCATCCAAGCTCAGTGAGTTGGGAAATCGCCAAAACAACAACAACAACAACAACAACAAAAACAACAACAACAACAAAAACAACAACAACAACAACAACATCAGCAAGCAAAGGCGAGCTGAAGAAATAACGAAATGAACGAAATGAACGAAGCGATCGAAACTCTCAATCCAAACCCGACGGGTAACCACTCCCGCGCGGAAGGCCTGACCAGCCACCGTAAGCGAGTCTTGCGTCGTCAGTCGAGAGGCTGGCACGAAGCGTAGACAGCGAGTTGCAAAGCCACAGTGATAGAGCCACGAAATAAGCAATGGTGGAGTCTTCGTTCTGCATAAAGCGGGGACAACATGCGCGCACCCAATAGCACAAGCGACTGGTCTGGTGTGGGCGTCCGCCCGTGGTCGGAGAGCTTGGCAGAGCAACATTGGGGTTTGCTGGGAAGATGGGAGAGCCTCCTGTTTCCTTTGTTAATAACCGGATCGGGTGAGACCGGTCGAACAACATCCATGCAGTTGCCGAGGACCTTGCCGGCAGCAACTATGCGCAAAATAGCAAGGACAACAAAGGTATCGACAAACGAGGGAGACCGAGGAGTCGAAACGAACAAAGGCAGTCTTAGCCTCTACATAGTAGCGCTTGAAAGGCGGGGAACTGACCCAATGGACCCGTTGATTAGCTAAGGAGGAGGTCGGGTTATGGGCGCTTAGGCGTGAACTACACATGGACAACAGAGACATGAAAAGTGTATCAACAAAACAACTAAGCATAGCGCATACGGCAAAGAAGTATCCGCAGGAAGCACTGACGGTGCTGCATCCTTATATGGATGTGCACTGGCTGTGGGAAGCGAGCCTGCGCGTTCGCAAGAACAGCGCAGTGGGCGTGGACAATCAGAGCTACGCAGATTATGAACAAACCAAGCAGGATCGCCTCGTCGCACTACTGGGCAAGGCGAAAGACGGGAGCTACCGCGCCCCGCCAGTCAAACGGGTTTATATCCCCAAAGACGACGGCGAAAAGCGCGGCATTGGCATTCCGACGATCGAAGACAAGATCTTGCAACGCGCGGTGGTGATGCTACTGGAGCCGATCTACGAGCAGTCGTTTCACGACTTTTCGTTTGGATTCCGGCCGAGGAAATCAGCCCATCAAGCGGTTCAGTATTTGCGCGAGCAGTGTTTCAAACGGGAAGTGTCCTACATCCTCGATGTCGATTTACGTCAGTATTTTGACACCATCGACCACGGGCACTTAAGAGAGATACTCAGCCAAAGGGTAGGAGATGGCGTCCTCGGACGCCTGATAAACAAATGGCTAAAGGCGGGCGTTTGGGAGGAGGGCACAGTGCACTATCCCGAAGCAGGAAGCCCGCAGGGGGGCGTGATTTCCCCCTTACTCAGTAATATATACCTGCACACAGTTCTCGACGACTGGTTTGTCAAAGACATCCAGCCGCACCTAAAAGGAAAGTCCTTTATGGTGCGATTTGCCGATGACTTCGTGATGGGATTTGCTAATAAGAGCGACGCGGAATCAATGCTGGAGGCATTGAAAGCACGCTTCGCCGCCTACGGGTTGCAAGTCCATCCGCAGAAAACGCAACTGGTGCAGTTCAAAAGACCGCAGCGAGATCCGAACGATAACGGGCCGAAACCCGAGACGTTCGACTTCCTCGGCTTCACCCATTACTGGGGAAAATCGCAACAAGGCAATCGAGTGTTCAAGAGCAAGACTTCACGCAAACGTGTAAGACGCACTCTGAAGAATATCAAAGAGTGGGGCTTGAAGAACCGACACTTGGCACTAAAAGAGCAACAGGAAGAAATCAACAGCAAGCTGCAAGGACACTACAGTTACTACGGTATCTCAAATAACTCGGCGAGCCTAGGACAGGTCTTCCACGTGGTGAAACACCTCTGGAGGAAATGGCTGGGCCGCAGGATTCGAGACGGCCCGATGAACTGGCAGAGGTTCAACCAATTGCTGGTGAACTATCCGTTGATACCGCCGCGTATAGTCCATCGCTACTCCTAGCGAATCCATAACTTGAGGAACCGTGTGCATTAATCGTGCTCGCACGGGTCTGTAGGAGCGCGGTCGGGTAACCGGCCGCTCGACCTAGACCTTGGGTGCTAGCGCAGCGGTTGTAAATCAATCATCTGGAGAAGCGCACATCACGAGCCGAAGATACAATATGCAATGACGGTTGAGCTTCAGCAAAATTAACTGTTACCTATTCACCAGTCGCATCTCCCATGACATCAGTCGTAGAGAGCCAGAAAAAATACCGAGTGAACTCTGCCTCTACATAGACTAAGTCCGACAGGCTGCTAGTATTCAGGCACTTCGTATCGCACGAACGTGTGATAGCCTAAATTTCCGATCGGTGTTATTATAGTCCCTCTATCTGCCCGAAGGGCGATGAGGGAGCAACCGCTGCGCGGATCCGCTTAATTGGCAAGGGAAAAGCACCAGTCTTTAAGCTGTTCGACTGAAACCAGGATTTTGAGGACACCAGCTACGAAGCTCCCATCCCTGCGCTTCGCAGCATAGCTTCAAGCACTCCAAGAAACTGCGCCGGGCTCCTTCTGTTTTGG
>CAJQKQ010000128.1 GCA_905478925.1 uncultured Verrucomicrobiales bacterium | reverse complement strand
TTGCGATCTCGAACGATTTTGCGCCCGAGCACCTGTCCCTGGTGGTGGAGGATGAGGACGAAGTTTTGGTGAAGATCCGGACTGCTGGCGCGATCTATCTGGGTGCAGATTCACCGGTTGCCGTTGGCGATTTCCTTGCCGGGCCCAGTCATACCTTGCCGACCGGAGGGGCGGGACGCTCATTTTCCGGCCTTCGGGCCGATCAGTTCCAGCGCCGTACGAGTATTGTGAAAATGGGCAAGGCCGCCGTGAAGAAGTCGTTACCCGTGATCGAGGAGTTTGCGCGTCTCGAAGGTCTCGACGCTCACGGGAAATCAACATCCATAAGATTGGAACGATGAACGAAGAGGAGCGGGAGTATTCGCCGAAACGCTTTGCGATCAGCAGCGTCGCGTGTCCTGCATGCCATGCGAAGCTCGCTCGCGAGGCGAAATGGTGCGAGGGATGCGGATTCTCCGGTGCGAAATCGATGGAGATGTTCGGCGACAGCCCGCCTCCGCTGCTGCCTATCCTTGATGTCGCGGATCTCTGGGATGCGAAGGGGCAGCGCAAGATTGAAGCGGAGGTGAAGACCTTCGAGAAACGATTTCCTCAGATACGGTGGCGAATTTGTGCGGTCGCTCTCGGTTCCGATGTGAGTCTGCCACTTTTCGGCTTCTGGCTGATGAACGTTTCCCCGCTCCTGCCCGGGGAGAGTGGGGAAGACCGGGAGTGGACCGTCCTGCTTCTCGTTGATTCCAACTCCGGCAAGACTTCTGTGACCACGGGATATCGTGCGGAAGTCTGGCTCTCCGATGAGATGTGGGGCAATGCGCTGGAAGAAATCCTGGAACCGTTCAGCAAGGGGCATCCGGACAAGGCTGTGGTGCTTTTTCTGAGGAAGGCCAAGCGGCTGTTCGAGTCCGCGTGGAGGCGATCCAAAAAACAATTATCGGCAAAATGAAAAGGCTCGCAGTAATCCTCTCGATTCTTCTTTGTATCTCTGTGCAAGGCGTGCAAGCGCAGTCTGGCTTCAAATATGGGGAGAGGCCCAAGAACTCGATCTTCGATCCCACCGGAGTGCTCACGCTGACGGAACAGGATCGGATTTCCGAGCCCCTGCTGACCATCCTGAAAAACGAGGGTATTGATATCATCATAGTGATATTGCCGGAAATCGGCGATGCCCCCCCGGAATATGTGGTCAAGGGGTATGCCGCGAAGTGGGCGACCACCACGGTGAATTCCGTCGTCCTCCATGTTCCTGGGAAGGAGGGCTCGCCCTGGATTTTTCCCGGTATGTTCATGACCGGTGTGATCAAGCCAGAGGCGGTCAGGGAAACAATAGTCGCCGCCGAGAAACGCGCAGCGGCGGAGCCCACCGATTTCGGAAAGGTGCGCGCCGCTTCGATCGAGGCGGCCGATGCGATCCGCTATTGGATGGGCGGAGCCTTGCTGCGCACGGAAGACACGATCAACAGGCGGCTGGAATGGCAGCTTGCAAGGGAGAGGCGCGAGCGCCTGCTGAAACTGTCTGCCGCACTGGCGGCTGCGGCATTGATCCCTTTGGTCTTCGGCGCAGTGTTTCTGACGATTAGGATCAGGGGGAGGGGCGCACGGCGCTTTCCACAGCTCCAAAAAATAGCTCGGCTCGGCGCACCTTACGCCGGGGGCAACAGCAATTGCTCGAAACCGATCTGATAACCCAAATATACTATGAGAATATCAGCCGTCCATGCCTTCACCCAGAAGATGGCGGGCAGCGATATTACGAAAGGTGCGGCATACAACGCAAAAGCGGACGAACGATCGTGGGAGGACATGCAGCAGTTCTTCTCAGAGATCTTCGTCGAATCCTGAATTTGTTTCCCTACCAACGTAAAAATTATGCCAGAACGCTTCGATTGGCCCTCGTTCCTGCCTGGATTTTCCGAGGCTGCCCGTGGCAACGGGTTTCGGGAAACGACACTCCTGGAGACCGAAGACGGCCCGCTGACCGCATGGGAAAAGGACGGCAAGGGGCCGACCGTATATCTTTCCGCCGGGATTCACGGCGACGAACCCGCAGGCCCGCTTGCCGTTCTCCGGTTGATGCAGGGCGGATTTTTCAGTGATGGTCACCGCTGGATGATATGCCCGGCGCTGAATCCCGGTGGCCTGGCCTTGGGCACACGAGAAAACCGCAATGGGGTGGACTTGAACCGCGATTATCGCATCCAGGGCACACCCGAGGTAGCCGCGCATGCCACTTGGCTGTCGGGCAAAGATGTACCAGACGTCTTCGTCTCGCTCCATGAGGACTGGGAATCCGACGGCTTCTATTTCTACGAAATTAACCTGGGCGAGGACAATCCAGCTAGGGCGACCGCGCTGTTTTCCGCCGTTTCAAAATACTTCCCGCCTGAGCCTGGGCCGGAGATCGACGGCCATGCTGTTCGGGAACTCGGCTGGATCTATCACCGTGCCGAGGCGGATCTTCCCGATTCGTGGCCCGAGGCGATCTTCCTCGCGAAGCGAGGCTGCCCGCTATCCTTCACTTTTGAGACACCGAGCAAGGCACCGTTGGAGGCAAGGATCGCCGCGCACATGTCCGCGTTGACGGAACTGCTCGGTGGCATCAGTCTGAGTCAGACTCCTTAGGATTCTTGCATTTCCTCGCCGCTTTCCTCGCGGAGCTGGAGAAAAATCTCACCAAGGAATAGTTCGCCGGAGCGAAGAAGGAACTGGATCGACTGAATTCCGGCAAGGGTGCAGAGTAGCGGCCTTCTGCATTATGAAAATCCTGATCACCGCCGGCCCGACCCGCGAGCCCATCGATCCCGTCCGCTACCTGACGAACCGCTCGTCCGGAAAGATGGGCTACGAGATCGCCCACGCCGCTGCCCATGCTGGCCACCGAGTGCTCCTCGTCTCCGGCCCGACATCGCTGGATGTGCCGGATGGGGTGGATTTTATTCCTGTCGAGTCGGCTGAGGAGATGTATCAGGCGGTCGCTAACTACCTCCCGAAGATGGATGCTGCGTTCTTCGCCGCAGCGGTCGCCGACTACACTCCGGCCGAACCCTCGGTGCAGAAAATTAAGAAAACCGGAGCCAACCTCACCCTCGACCTCGTCAGAACCAAGGACATCCTTGGTTCCGCTCGCAGCCCCATTGGCTTCACCGGATTCCTCGTCGGCTTCGCTGCCGAAACTGAAAACCTTGAGGCCAACGCCCGTCTCAAGCTGGAGAAAAAGAGCTGCGACCTGATCGTCGCCAACGATGTGTCTCGCGCCGACATCGGCTTCGACTCCCACGAGAACGAAGCGCTTCTCGTCTTCCCCGACCGAACCGAGCCTTTCCCGAAAGCCCCCAAGCACGATCTCGCGATGCATCTCGTCTCGATGCTGGGAGAGTGAATCGGGCAAGGAGGGGCTGCATCCTGCTGCCCGGTGCGGTGGAAAATAGCTCGGGTTGCTGGGCAGCAGGATGCAGCCCCTCCTTGTCGAAGTCACGCCGTCAGCCAAGATCGCTTGGGGGGGCGGTGTTTCAGTTGCTTACTGTTGCCCGGCGAGCCAAGCCAAATTCCCGTAGCGGAATAGCCACACGGTGCCACCACGCTAACTTGGGGCGTCGGCAGCTTGGCTTCTCGGGAACAACGAGATCACTGGGCGTGAGATTCCGAGTTATGCCGCCACAGGGGAATAAAATGCCCCGCTGCTTATCCAGCGGTCAGAGACACGCCGCTTCTTGGCAAATTCGCGGCGAGATCTTTCACGGCCTCCTCCGGATGATCTGCGGAGAGCGTTATGCGGAGTCGGGCGGTGTTTCTCGGTACGGTGGGGTAGCGGATGGCGGGGGCTAGGAAGCCTTTTTCGGCGAGAGCTGTGGAGGCGGCGAGGGCGGCCTGGTTTTCCCCAATGATGATGGGGAGGATGGCGCTGGGATGGTTTTCGCGGAGGAGGGAGATGTTGTGAAAAAGCTTTTCCCGGAGGGCTTGGCCTTCGGCGGAGCGGACCAGATCGAGAGCGGCGAGGGCGGCGTGGGCGAGAGCCGGAGGAGGGGCGGTGGTGTAGATGAAGGGGCGGGCGCGGTTGATCAGGAGGTCAATCCAATCGCGGGAAGCAGCGAGGTAGCCGCCGGAGAGGCCGAGCGCCTTGCTGAGGGTGCCCATCTGGAAATGGATGCGGTCTTGCAGGCCCAACTGTTCGGCGAGGCCCATGCCGGTGGGGCCGAGGACGCCGAGGGCGTGGGCTTCGTCGAGGAGGAGCTGGGCGTTGTGCTGCTCGCATAGGTCGAGGATTTCCCGTAGCGGGCAGAGATCTCCGTCCATGGAGAAGATCGATTCGGTGACGACGAGTAGGCGTGCAGTGGGGTGTTTTTCGTGGAGGGTGGAGAGGAGCTTGCCGAGCTTTTCCGTGTCGTTGTGGGGGAAGACGCGGAGGGTGGCTTCGGACATGCGGGTGGCATCGATGAGCGATGCGTGGGCGAGCTTGTCGAGGAGGACGAAGTCACCTTTGCCTGCGATGACTGGGATCGCGGAAAGAGCAGTGGCGTAGCCGGAGGAGAAGGTGAGGGCGGCTTCGGAATGTTTCGCGGCGGCGATGCTTTCCTCCAGCGCGGTGTGCGCGGGGGAGGTGCCGGTGACGAGTCGGGAGGCGGCGGAGCCGGTGCCGTATTTCGTGATGCCATCGGTGAAGGCGGCGGCGATGGCGGGGTGGTGGGAGAGGCCAAGGTAGTCGTTGGAGGCGAAGCTCCAGAGTTCGCGACCGTCGCGTGTAATTCGCAGGTTTTTGCTTTCCCCGGGGGAGAGGCTACGGAGGAGGTTGTTTTCCGAGAGAGCCTTGAGCTGTTGGCGGGGATCCATCGAAGCAGGGGAGCGTTGAACGTTCAACATCGAACGTTGAATGGAAGAGGGGGGGGTTAGTTTGCGACCGGGCGTTCGAGAGCCCAGCGCATGAGCTTTTCGGAATCGGACCAGATGTTCGGCGTGTTCGATTTGAAGACGACGCATACGACGGATCGGCCGTTGAGGCTGCCGGTGGAGATGAGGCAGCGGCCTGAGGCGTTGGTGGTGCCGGTTTTCATGCCATCCACGTAAGGGAGTTTCTTGAGGAGCTTATTGGTGTTCTCGATGGTGCGGGTGCGGCCGCTGTTGTAGGTGAAAACGAAGGATTTCGTGGCGAAGTAGGAGCGCAACAGTGGGCTGCGATAGGCGACACGGGCGGCGATGGACATGTCGCGGGCGGTGGAATACTGGCCGGGCTCGGTGAGGCCGTGGGGGTTCTTGAAATGTGAGTTGCGCATTCCGAGCTGGGCGCACTTGCGATTCATCAGGGAGGCGAAGCCTTGCTGGCTACCCCCGACATCGCGGGCGAGGGCGCGGGCGACGTCGTTGGCGCTTTTCACCATGAGCACCTGAAGCAGTTGGCGGCGGGTGTATTTTTCGCCGGGCTTGAGGTAGAGTTTGGTCGGCTCGCAGGCGGTATCGGTGGACTGGATGACGACCGTCTTGTCGATGTTGCCGGCGTCGAGAATACACAGGGCGGTGATGATTTTCTGGGTGGAAGCAACGGCGCGCACGCTATCGGCGTTTTTCGCGTAGAGGTTGCGTCCGCTCTTGAGATCGACCACCAGGACACTTTCCGCGACAACGGCCGGGGGCGGTGTTTTGGGGATTGTGCCGACGCGTACCGGTTGGTTGCTCTCGGTATTGGACTGGGTCTTGCTCTGCGGCGGGTTCCCCCCGCAGGAAGTGATGGTCAGGATGGCGAACAGGCTGGCTGCAAGCGGCCGAAGGTGGATCATGCGCCGAGGATGTGGCCGGCCTTCGCTATGGTCAAACAAGAAGAGAGAAGGCAGATGAAGCCCGGTAAATTCGTCCTTGCACCAAAGCCTCGTTGACGATTAGCTCTCCTGCGTAAAGCAGCACGCGTCCGCGCAAGCGGATGCCGCAAAAGCCTATGATTCCTACGGAGCGCATTCCCGCCTATCTCACCACCGGTTCATCTGACCGGTACGGGTTTCCTGTCATTTTCCTATGACGAGCTGTTCCAATCATTGCTGCAATCCCTTTTCGCACCGGCCGACTGCGGTCGAAGCACTGTATAAGTGTGCCGGAGCGATCATTGAACCCATGCGGAGGACAATACCATAGCTAAGCCAAAGAGAAACAACAACAGAGGTCGTTACCGCGATATGACGCGGATCAACGAGCGGATCCGTGCGCCCAAGGTGCGCGTCGTGAATTCAAGAGGCGAGCAACTCGGGGTGATGTCATCCCGCGAGGCTCTCGAAAAAGCCAAGTCCGTCGGGCTCGACCTTGTCGAGATCGCGGGACAGGCGGATCCTCCGGTTTGCAAGATCATCGACTACGGGAAATATAAATACACCCAAGCGAAGCTCAAGAAGGGCAAGACCAAAACCTCGACACGGATGAAGGAAGTGAAATTCCGCGTCGGAACTGGAGATCACGATTACAACATCAAGTTGGGTCGTGCGGAGACTTTCCTCGAAGGGAGCCACAAGGTTCGGTTCGTGCTGCAGTTCCGCGGTCGTGAGAACGCGCACAAGGATCTCGGTTTCGTGGTTCTCAACCGTATCATCCAGGATCTCAAGTCGATGGCTGCTGTTGATCAGCCGCCGCGTCTGAACGGTCGGGCGGTCGCGATGATTCTTTCTCCGCTTCCTGCGCACCAGCGCAAGCGACACTTCCATCTTTTCCACGGCGAACTCATCGAGGATGACGAGCCCGACGATGATGAGGGTGAGGAAGAGGAACTCGATGACGATGCCGTGGACGAATCCTCCGATATTTCGACGGACGAGGACGAGGCCAAGGAAGGCGCAACCTCTGGGGCAGGGGACTGATGCCAGGCAATATCGCGGATCTCATCACCATCCTGCGCGGAGGTGGTGAGCATTGGCTGCTGCTTTTCGATATCGACGGCACCCTTGTGGATACCGGAGGGAAAGGTATGTCCGCGCTGAACAAGACCGCGATTGAGGTTTTCGGAGGCGACGGGCCACAGCTGGATCTCGCAGGCTCCACCGATCTGGGTATCCTGGAAAACCTCTACGTTCATTTCGGGGTTGATCCCACCGATGAGCAGACACATTCGTTTTTCGAAGCCTATCACCGGCATCTTGAGGCGAGCCTTGAGACCGATCCCACGGACGGGCGCATCCTCGAAGGGGTGACCGGACTGCTGGAGCATCTTGCCACAGTGGAACATGCGCAGCTTGCGCTCCTGACGGGAAACACATTATTGGGGGCACAAATCAAACTCCGGCATTACGGGCTGGATCATCATTTTGCCTTCGGAGCATACGGCTCTGACAAGTCGGACAGGAACCTGCTTGGCATGATCGCACTGGAGCGCGCGCTGGCTATCACCGGCCGCGCCTATCACCCGGAACAGACGCTTGTCATCGGTGATACGCCGAAAGACATCGCCTGCGCCCATGCGGTCGGGGCAAGGTGCCTCGCCGTGGCGACTGGCCGGTTTACCCCCGAGGAACTCGAAACTGCTGGCGCAGATTGGGTTCTTCCGTCCTTCCTGAATTTCTCGCTGAGCGGCTCCTAGATCGGGCCTTTCCCGGCGGACATGTGGTTCAGAAGCTTCTGGTTGAACTCATCCGCCATGTTGTAGCCGAGCCGCCGGAGCTGCTGGTTGAGGGCGGCAATCGCGACCATGCGTGCGGTATCCCGCCCGGGACCCACGGGAATCTCTACGTGAACAACCTGTTGGCCGAGCAATTCGTAGGTCTTCGATTCGAGACCGACTCTGTCGACCTCGTTCAGATCTGTGGCAGGCTTGAGTGTGACGACAAGATCGAGCCGCTTGTCCGGGCGGATGGAGGCAAGGCCGTAGAGGTTCGCCACGTTGATGATGCCGATTCCACGGATCTCCATATATCCCCGTGAAAGGTCGGGGGCGGTTGCGATGAGTTCGCCGCCGACGTGCTTGACTCGCACCATGTCATCGGCGACGAGCGAACCGCCTCTCTCCAGGAGGCCGATCGCGGTTTCTGATTTCCCCGAGCCGCTTTTTCCGACGATCAGGACGCCGATACCGCGCATGTCGACCATGCAGCCGTGGATGGTAAGGGTTGGCGCGAATTCGTGCTCAAGACTGATCGTCGCTGCGTTCAGGAATTTCATCGTGACCTGTGAGGTGCCGAAAACCGGTATCGATTGCTCCTTGGCGACGGCCATCAACTCCGGGCCGACGGTTGCACCACGCGAGACGACGATGCAGGGGATTTCGCGTTCGCACATTCTACGGAAGCGGTCGATGCGCATCTGCTCGGGCAGTTTGCGGAGGTAGGCCATCTCCAAGTTGCCTAGGACCTGCACGCGTTTTTTCGCGAAGTAGGAGAAGAACCCGGCCAGCGCCAGGCCGGGCCGGTTGACTGCAGGCTCGCGGATCAGGCGGTCGAAGCCGATACGTTCGCCGAGCAAGGTCAGCATCAGTGATTCCGAATACGCCTCAAAAAATTTCTCCACCGTGATCGAAGCCACGGTCTTTACACGCTGTCCCATGGCGCAAACTATCCAGCATCGGCTGAAACAGCACGCGAAATCGGTGCGCGGAGTGCAGGTTGATTTATTGCCATGTCAGCGTATTCTTTTCCCGACCGATGCGATTCCCGAAGATCAACATCCCGCCGCTCAAGTATCATCTGCCGGAAGCTTTCTCGGTTTCGGGATTTTGGCTCATTGCCCGGACGCTAACGAAACGCGGCACGCGCAAGGTTCTCATCGGAGCCCTGACTCTCTATTATTGCATGCGCGACAGCGAGACACCCGCGTGGGCGAAGAGCGTGATCGTGGGGGCGCTCGGCTACCTTGTTTTTCCGATGGATTTCATCCCGGATGCGATTCTCGGTGCCGGATTCACCGATGACTGGAGCGTGATCCTCGGGGCAATCGCAACGGTGGCGACCCATATCAAGGAGGAGCACAAGCTCAAGGCCGAAGCGCAGGCGAACCGCCTTTTTGGCGGCGGAGCCGAAGATAGCTGCCTGAAATCCGGGCTTTTGGACAGCGAAGTATAAATGATTTGCCCTGGATTTCTGTATCAATGGCGCGACCACAGCTACCGGTATGAAATCGAAAGCGCTATGTATCATCTTTTACGCAGCGTTTGCATTCGCAACTTATGCGGGCGTTTCCATCGAAGATTCCTGTCATCCCGAAGGCAAAGTCCTTCGAGATCAGGCCTTACGGCAAGGGCGGGAAGCTGAATTGAGTTTCAGCCCCTAGGGTGAAACTTCCGGTGCGCGTCTTTCAGTCCCTTGCTGCTGACGTGTGTGTAGATCTGTGTGGTGGAAATGTCCGCGTGGCCCAGCAGTTCCTGGATCACTCGTAAATCCGCGCCCCCTTCCAGCAGATGGGTGGCAAAGGAATGCCTGAGCATGTGCGGATGCACTGGTATGGCTATCCCCGCCATCTCGGCGCGTTTCCTGACGATCTGCCGTATCCGTTCCGGAGTCAGTGGGCCGCCCCGGATCCCGATAAAGATGTGCGAGGAGGTCTTGGTCTTCACCAGTTTGGGTCGTCCGTGGACGAGATAGTCGGAAATGGCCGACTGAGCCTTCCCACCGATTCTTACCAGCCTGGTTTTTCGGCCCTTTCCAGTGACGCGCAGGAAGCCTTCCTCGGAATCCATCCATTCGAGACGCGCCGCACAGAGCTCTGCGAGCCGCAATCCGGAAGAGTAGAACAGTTCTAGGATCGCCTTGTCTCGTCGACCCAGCGTGTCATCCACCGGGATGCTTTCCAGCAACGATTCGACCTCGACCACCGAAAGGGTCGAGGGAAGCTTGCGATCCGTCCTTGATGAGGAAAGAGGCTCTGCAGGATCCATCGTTGCCCTGCCGGTGGCGGTGAGCCAACGGTAGAATATTTTTAGGTGCACGGTGGTCAGGCGGATGGACGACGGGCAAAGCCCCTCGGATCTACGAGTGGTGAGAAACTCCGTAAGTTCGTCGGTGCCGGTTTCCTCCGCAGCCAAATCTTTCTGTCCCAGCCAGCCGCCAAGCGCGACCAAGGTCTGCGAAACCGAAAGCTGGTATGCCTCGGACAAGCCCTTCTCGGTGGCCAGGAAGCGCAGGAAGGCATCAATCCTGGCTTCCAAAGTTCTCCCTTTCTTTCCTGATTATGATGATTGGCACGCGGCAATTACTCCTTTTTTTAGGTTAACGACCACTAAATCCTAAAAACGTTCAAAAAAAGATTGCCGAGTCATCCGAAATGTCTAATCTCACTAACAACAAAGAAAACGATATATTTAATCTTTCTTGACTAAATCGATCAGATCCTAGAAGCGCAACGAATCCAAAAAGCAAATTCGAACCCATGACAGCCACCACACCAACGATAAAACTCGGCTCCGGCCTTGTGATTGGCTACACGGCTCCGTTGGCAACCTTCGGCGAATCGGTCGAACTGCAGGGAGGGACGCATTTTCTGCTCGCTCGCAACGGCAGGGGTAAATCGACACTGCTGCGCACGATCGCGGGGAGTCTCAGAAAGCTCTCGGGCGATTTTACGACCGAAGGGTTCATGCAATACCTCCCCGAGGACATGCGCTTCGATCCGGAGATTGCTCCGAAAACTATTTTCAAAACACTGCTTCCGAAAGCTAGGCATGAGGCGGCTTTTTCACTCGCTGATAGGATCGAACTAGATGTGAACAAGATGTATGGCAAGCTTTCCACGGGCAACCGCCGCAAGACCGCCCTGATCATGGCGGAGCATTCGGTGATGCCAGATCGCGGCAATATCCTGCTGCTCGACGAACCTTTCAGCGGTCTCGACGCGTTTGCCCGCGAGACCTTCGAGGAGATGTGGGACAACACATCGGAGAACGTCCTCCGGCTCGTGTCCTGCCATCCGGACTACGATTCAATGACCATGCCGAGTGTCCTTCTCATCGAGGGCAATACGGTCAGCCATCATTCGGGCGACGACCAGAAGTGGTCCTCGCTGAAAGCTCTTCTTAACTGATCTTTTTAAAAACTTTTTAGAAAAATGAGACTCTTCAAACTGACATTTGCTACCATCTTCCGTAGGAAGGCTTGGGCGTTCTGTCTCTTTGCTGTGCTTTTCCTGCCGTTCGCGCTTCCAATGATATCGAGCGCCAGCGAAAAACCGGTGCTCGTGCAACCGGCCCGCATCCAGGCGGCATGGGGCACGCTATTTATCTGCACCATGGTCTGGGGCTTCTTCGCAGCGGCACG
Source organism: uncultured Verrucomicrobiales bacterium (assembly GCA_905478925.1). GTDB lineage: Bacteria > Verrucomicrobiota > Verrucomicrobiia > Verrucomicrobiales > Akkermansiaceae > Luteolibacter. The sequence goes on along the minus strand of CAJQKQ010000128.1, from coordinate 4,444 downwards.
CCTCGGGGAATCCAACAGCCGATCCGGCACCGGGGAGTATTTCCGCACCACCGGGCTCTCCGCCACCCGACAGCTTTTCGAGATCTGGCTCGCGCTTTTAACATTCATCGTCCCGCTGGCGTTCATCGCGATGGCCATCTGCCTGTTTGCCGCAATGCCCTCGGAAGCTTCCGAAAAAGCGATGTGGTGGACCCTGAATTTCCAATACCTAACGTTATTCCTCCTCGTGTTTGCGCCGTTGCTGGCACTCGCCTGTGCGCTGGCCTCGCGTTTCGGCGGAATCACCGGGTTCGGGGTCACATTCCTCATCACAATTTACGGACTCTATGGGGTGGGGTATCTCGACAACATGCTCAAGGTGGAGGCCAATTCCGCCCTGCAGGCGCTTTGGCTCTACTCGCCGCAATACCGCTTCGCCGATCTCACGCAGCGCCTTTACTTCAAGACAGGTGCACTCTCGGGAGAGGTGTTTAGCAACATGATCTTCTACTTTGCCGCAATCCTGGCGGTCAACACAGGGATCTCACGCCTCTGCTTCCGCACCAGCGCAACAGTCTGAACCAGCATTTGCACGAATTAACGCCATGAAATCCATCACGAATATCATCTCCATCGCCCTCATCGGGGGCGGCGTGGCTGGGTTTGTGATCGCTTCACGGCCGCTGCTTGCGAACAAGGAAGCCGATGTTCCGCTCAATGTCCTCGGCATCAACCGCAGCCCCTACGGTGAAGTTTTCGCGATGGCGATGCAGGGACCGATCGATACCTATTTCCATGCTACACAGGCGAAAAGCCACAAGTGCGATGGCGCCGGTTCCTGCCTGCATAAGTCACACAGCCAATCCCGAAATGCTTCGACGGAGAGCTATGACGGCATCAATGACCGAGTTAGGCACTTTATTGGCGGGATGGATGCAGGTCTTACCGAGCGCACAAATCCGCGAGGGGCCAGCAAAGCACACAAGTTCCACCTTCGCCGCGGAATTGAGGACAAGCTCCGTTTTGCCTATAACCTGGATCCCGGGCATTATGGAAACTACAACGCCTATCACTTTTTCCTGACCGAACCCGAACTCGGGACTCGCCCCGAACTCACTCCGCATGCGGCAAAGCTCGCGGACGACACAATCAAATATTGCTTGAAGCAGCGGAACGATCCGCGCCTAGCGCTGACCGCAGCTGCAGCTGCGGGGAACATCATAGAGCTCATGCTCAATGACCGCCACATCAACAAGCAACAGCCCCTTTACACTACGGCACAGATGAGAGAAGTGCTGATTGTGATGGATCGGTCGTTTGGCCTCTACTCCCACCTTTCAAACGAATGGTCTGAAAGTGGAGTTTGGGGAAACATCTCTGAGCTGAGGCTCATTGAGGTGGAGGAGCGCCTGAGCTTCACACTCAAGATACGCGATAGCCACGAGCAATCGATCCGCCGCCTCGAAGGCCTTCCCGACAACAGCCGCACCGTCAGCCGGAATGTCGGCGAAGAGGGTTCATCCATCCGCTGAAAGTTAACTGATCCCATGTCCGTCATTGCACCACCAGCACCACCCAGCCTCGCACCGGCATCCACCGGTCCGCGTTTCGCGCCAGGTATGAGTGGGCGTGAGCTTTTAGGTATTATTTTATACGGTTTGCCGCGAGCTTCGGGTCTCTGACATACAGATGCGCTCCGAGCGCCCCGTCTACATCCACACGAACAAAGGGGTGGAGAAACTCGATTTCCTCGGCGTGCTGAGCGCGCTCCACATGGACGATATCCTCAAGGAACTCATCCGCAACCGCGAATCGGGCTCGCACGGATTCGGGGCGGGGAATTCGGTCGAGGGCCGTGTCGAGGACAAGATCCGCCTCGCGATGGCCGAGTTTTCCGACAAGATGGTTTCCGATTTCTCCTGCGATGGCATTCCAATGGGAGACAATGGCGAGCGTTCCGGCCGTCTCCGTATTCAGGCACACCTTTCCTCCTCCGGTTTGGGTGTCACCTGCCGTATCCTCAACGATTTCATTCCCGGCCTCGATACCCTTGGGATCGATCCCGACACCGCAGCGACCTTGCGCCACAGTGTCCTCAAGCGTGCCGGGCTTTGCCTTGTCACCGGGCCGACTGGTTCCGGTAAATCCACTACGCTTGCCTCCTTGATCGACTGGCTCCGCCAGAATCACCCGAAGCACATCGTCACTGTCGAGGATCCGATCGAATACCAGTATCCCGACGACATGGACGATCCCGTCTATCCCGGCCAGCGCATGCCGTCTCCGTCCATCGTCACCCAGCAGGAAGTCGGACGCGATGTCTTGAACTACAAGCAGGGTCTCAAAGATGTTCTCAGGAAAGCGCCACACGTCATCCTCCTCGGAGAGGTTAGGGATCGCGAAGCGATGGAAACCTGTATGGAGGCAGCCCAGACCGGTCACTTGGTTCTTTCCACGCTACATACGACCGGAGCCGTCAAGACCATAGGTCGTATCCTTGAGCTATATCCCCGTGAAAGCCACGAGTCCGTGCTCTCCCGCCTTTCGGAAATTCTCATCTTCATCCACTCGCAGGGTTTGCTCAACGGCATTGAGCGCCGCGTCCTGACCTACGAGTTCCTACAGAACAACGACGACTCCGTCTCCTCCGCAATTAGCAACTACGATGGCGGCGCCCGCTCGCTTGAGGACGTGATCCGCAGAGCTGGCAACATCCAGTGGGATGCAAACCTGGAGCGCCTCCTGCGAAACGGAATCATCTCCCACGAGACCTTCGAATCCTCGAAAATGAACCGCTCCGAAGACGACACGATCTGACACAAGTCCCAAACAATTTCCTGGGGCGTCTTACTGGCGCTCCTAGAAAAACAAAACAAAACAACACACCATGAAACTGACAAAAACCCAGAACATGAAAGCATCCAAGTCCGGCATGACGCTCCTCGAGCTCACCGTCGTCATCCTTGTCCTGCTTTCCCTCATCTCGATCCTCTTCATCGGCGCCCGCGCGTGGAAGAAAGGATCGGACCGTGCTGCGTCCATCCTGCAGATCCGTAACTGCCAGCAGGCAGTCCGTTCCTTCGCGAACATGAATGCCAAAAATATCGGTGAAGCTATCGTTCCCGGTAACGCGACTACCGCCGGAGATATCTTCGGACCGGATCAGTTCATCGAAAACAGCCCTGTCGTCGACCTCGATCACCCTGCTGGAGGACTCGAAGCTTGGGTATTCGGCCCAGACGCTGGCATTGCAATCCCTGACATCGGCGTGCTCTACGTCACCGCAGGCGCCGAATACGCTCCTGATCCAACCACCGTCTCCGACTGGTGAATCGATTGACGGTGCGATCCGCACCGTTTGACCAACCTCGGATCGCCCCCTTAGCGGGGCGATCCGAACCCCTTTTTCTCTAAATACAAGGATGCCCCCGAATCCGCCATGAAAGTTTCACACCCTTACTCCCTTGGCTACCCTCGAACATCCGGCATCCCTAAATGCCTTCCAACAGTTCAGACAAGCTTGCTCGATTCTGAGCGAGACTAGCCGTGCAAGCCTGCCGGCCTGGTACCAGGAAGCGCTGGAACTCGATTTCCAGCTCCACATCCGCGTAGACGGCTCGTCCGTCCGCACATTTTTTTACAACCGCCCCGCCAACGAATGGGGTGAATCACCGCCGCTCTCCGAAGAAGCGATAGGTGACGATGAGCAAACCCTTATTTTTGCCGGGCAACTCCTCAAGACAGTCAGAGGGCTGAAAGGCACCTCCGTTGGGGTTATTCTCCACATCGCCGATGAGTTTGCCACCGCAGAACTCAAGCCGGAACTCGATAATCCCGCTGCACTTGGCGACCTTAGAGATACCGCATTCAACAACCCCGGCGAGATACTCGATGATTCGTCGGTCCCACCCGACCAGGCATCATGGCGGGTGATGCCATACCCCGCCGCGGGCAGCGAAGTGATCGGCACGACAATCACAATTTCCAAGCGGCTGTCCGGCTTCGTTGCCGCCCTCCGCAAACTCGGAGAGGATGAGAATTTTCCCATCGTCGCCCACACGCTCAGCGCCCCGCTGGTTGCGATTGCCGGGCTTCCCTCGGTGATCCGCCCCACTGCTGAGAAGCCATTCGTCGCGATTCTCCAATATCCTTGGTTCACGGTGCTGGCATTCTTCAACGAACACTCGGATCTGCGCCTGATACGCACACTCCAACACCGCGGGATGCGCCGCCCATCAAATTTTCGCAACGCCCTTTCCACCACGAACGCCTCGCTGGAGTTCGTCGACCCGGATCTTTTCGTGCTGCCGCTCGCGTCGGATGTGGATCAGAAGTTCGCTGAGGATATAGCAAAGAACTTCCCGGATTCATCTGTCGAAACCGTTAAATTCGATCCGGTCGGATCGCTTCCGCCGGAGATTCCCGAGCCTGGATTCGCGATTCAGGCGATCCCTGAGGAAGAGGA
>CAJQKQ010000127.1 GCA_905478925.1 uncultured Verrucomicrobiales bacterium | reverse complement strand
GTGGAAAGAACATGCGAGCTGCCCGGCATGACAATCACCGCCTTGTCATTCGCGATCGCCGCTTCGATACAGCAAAACTTCCGGTAGCCCTCATCGGGCAAGTCGCCCATCGCAGTCGCCTTTTCCATCCACGGGTTCCACACCACCGTGGAGGGGCTGCCGCCTTTTTCGATCAGGATGGTCCTCCCGGAAAAGTCATCCACCAGCAGCACCTTTCCCGGGCTGTCGTAGATCGCATCAACCTCCCCCTTGAACTTGATCGCGCCCTTTTGCTTTCGCAGGGTCGATACCCCGACGGTGTCCAAAAAGTCCGCATCCTCCAGATTCACCAACCGGACGTTTCCGATATCCGATACCGAAAAATAAGAGTGCAGCGCACCGGAGACGACAATGGGTATCTCGTTCGTATTCAGCGTCTCAAGGCTCACCTCCAGCTCCGCCCCGGCTTTCACCGTCAGCTCCGCCTTCCAGATGCCCTCCTCCATCCCGAAACGCATCGTAACGCCGCTTTCGTCCTCCTCGGCCCCGAGCAATTCCCAAAATCTCGTCCTCGCAATGCCGTGGGAAGGTTGCTCCGGATTTGTCGGATGCGCATTGAACCACGGCCAGCAAAGCGGGATGCCCCCACGTATCGCCTTGCCCTCCGTGAAAACCGCATCCGGGCTCAGGTAGAGCACTTCCTCCTCGTCCGCCGGACACCACGACATCACATGCGCCCCGTGCAGCGCCACCCGCGCCGTGCATTTCGGGTGCGCGATCTCAAAAACGGGATAGCCGGGAATCTCATCGCTGAGTCGGACACTGGCAGGAAGTTTGGTTTTCATGGTGGGAAAAAGATGTACTAGTTTTGATCAGGAGTTGCTGGAAGCGCAACGCTTTCAATCTCCTGCTTTCCTTATTCCAAAACCCACCATCGTCCCGGCCTTTGCGGCTTTGCGCGAGTTTTCCTGATATAAGGAAATACCCGGGAATGGGGAGGATCTCGCGCAAAGCCGCAGAGGCGCAAAGGTAGAGGATTTTATGAGGACAGCTGGAAAACATTTGGAGTCGTCGCCCTTTCCTGACTTCCCCATTCCGAAATTCTTCATCGTCCCGGCCTTTGCGGCTTTGCGGCTTTGCGCGAGCCATTCTTCAAATTCAATGAACTCGAAACTCATTTCAGATATCTAGCCTTACGGCTGAGATCCGCTCCCCAAGCCAAGAGGAACTCGCGCAAAGCCGCAGAGGCGCAAAGGCGCAAAGGTAGAGGATTTTATGAGGACAGCTGGAAGTATTACGGAGCAATTCACTTCCGCAACACATCAAGGCTAGCGGACGTTCAGATCCCCCACTCCCAGTCCTCCTTGATACCATCGATCGCCCGCCTGTCCTTTTTCGTCGGCCTGCCACTCGCCGCCTCGGATCTGGCGATCTGCCAGTTTTTCAGCACCTCGTAAACTTCCGGCTTGGTCAGATCCTCGTAGCATGCCTGCGCCTCGGGAGCACCGACACGCTTCTCAATCACCGCCTTCACATGGATTTCCCGAACGCCAGGCCCCTCCACGAAAGGAACCTCCAGCATATCGCCCGGTTGGATCGATGAGGAGCGTTTGAGCGTGTGGCCGTTGCGCTTCACCTTGCCATTGCCAAGGATTTCGCCAGCCAGCGCCCGCGTCTTAAAAAAGCGCGCGGCCCAGAGCCATTTGTCGGCACGTATCGAATCAGGCACGGACTGAAAAATGCCAGCCGCAGCCACCACGCGCAACCCTCCACATGCCCGCCCCGGGAAATAGCGCATGTCATTCGCACCCCCACGCCGAAGGAAAGCCGTCCTTCCAGGCGGCAGCAACCAACCCCAGCAACCAACCCCAGCAACCAACCCCAGCTTTGCGTCCCTTTGCGGCCTTCGCGCCTTTGCGGTGAAAATCCTCTTTTCCATAAGCCGTCACCATCAACGCCAGAACCTCCCTGGCCGTCCTCCGCCCCGCAATCAACCGCCATTCACAAGCGCGACCTTCCCCTTCACCCCCATCCGCTTGATCCTCAGCTCTTCCTTGCTCGCCTCGGAGCGGCTGCCGATTTCCCTGCGATAGACAATTTCCAGCGGCAGCCGCCCGCGCAGGTATTTCGCCGCCTTCGGCCCTTGCGAAACGTGCTCCCCGAAACGCCTCTCCACATCGGTTGCGATCCCGGTGTAGAGCGAGCCGTCGCCACAGCGGATGAGATAGACGGACCATAGGGAATCAGGCATAGCTTTTTGTAAGGCCTCCGGAGCCAGCAGGAAAGGATTGCCGCCGGGAAACGCTCGGAGAAGCGTCTCTCTGAGTGCCTGAACCAGCCAAGCTATTTCCCAATCCTTATGCGACGGGCAGAGACACGCCGCTCCGACCGATTGCATCCGCGGTTCAAATCTCCCCCACATCGGCACTTACCGGAATTATCCCGAATTTCGCTTCCAACGCGCCCCTCAGAAAACGAAGCTCCGCACATCAGCCCGCGCCTCCAACTCCATCTCCTTGTCATCATCTTTGCGGCGACAACCATCCTTGGCAGGCTGGCTTCCGTAAGCGCGCCGGTGCTGATCACATGGCGCTGCCTGATCGCAGCAGTGGGGGCTTTTCTCTGTGTCGCTGCGATGAGGAACCGCAAGATCTGGCTCGGCTGGCGGCAGGTCAGGAACCTCCTTCTCATCGGCGCAATCATCGGCCTGCACTGGCTCTGCCTCTTCGGCGCGGTGAAAATCTCCAACGTATCCATCGCCCTCATCGGCCTAGCCACCACATCGCTCTTCACCGCTTTCACCGAGCCCTTGTTCACGCGCCGCCGGATCCGCCCTTTCGAGGTGTTCCTGGGCTTGATCGTTCTCGCAGGAATCGGCCTGATCGCTGGTGTCGAAAAGGGACATGCACTGGGCTTGTTCGTCGCACTCCTCAGCGCGTTGCTGGCTGCGATCTTCATGGTTCTCAACAAGAAAACCGTAGTCGATGGTGCGGATCCGATGGTGATGGTCGGCTGGGAAATGGTTGCTGCCACTGCCGTCTGCTTTCTCGCCGTCCCCATATTCGATTCCGGCGGGTTCCACGCGCTCTTCGTTGGCGACGCATGGGACTGGCTTTGGATCCTAATTCTCGCACTGGTGTGCACCGTTTTCGCCCAAGATCTGACCAACCGCCTCCTACGCACCATCAGCGCCTACGACTTCAACCTCGCCGCCAATTTCGAACCCGTCTACGGGATCATCGCCGCCGCCGTCATCTTCGGCGAACATCAGAACCTGCAGCCGACATTCTACCTCGGATCGCTAGCAATCATGCTCGCGAACTTCCTCCATCCCAGGCTCCAGAAACGCTTCGCGCCGACGGTAGGATCCTGACCATCGATACGCACTCCATTTATCTCAGTAACTGCGCACCAGGAGCGTCGTTTTTTGCGTTCAGATCGTCGATACCGGATTGCACACGCTCCGACATGGCTTTGCTGAGAGCCGGGATGGCAGCCCTCATCTTCCCGTTCGCTGCATCGAGGAAGCGGCGGACGGATAGCGGCGGATGGATCATCGCCATCGCCCGGCGCGGCCCCGTTCTCGGCATCGCCTGCGAGTAAAAATCCTCGGCGATGCGCTCGACCGTCTCGTCATAGCGGTCGATGGTCGGATGGGTTGTCAGATAAGGTTGATTGTAGCCGTGTATCCTCAGGGCAAGGATCGCACGCTCGGTGAGGCCGTCGATTTCAGGATGCTGGTCCGAGCCGGTATCGGTTCGGATCTTGTGGATCTTCGAGCGGACTTTGGCGATCCTCGCTGGCAGTGCGTGATCCACAGAAGATTCGATCCCAAGGCCGTTTTCCACATCCGCCACCAAGCCGTCTGTCCAGAG
>CAJQKQ010000126.1 GCA_905478925.1 uncultured Verrucomicrobiales bacterium | reverse complement strand
GCAGTGGAACCACCCGGTCCCATTCCGAACCCGGAAGTGAAACGCTGCAGCGCCGATGGTAGTGGGACGATAGGTCCTGTGAGAGTAGGTCGTCGCCAGGTAATTGCCCGGCTCCAAGAAATTGGAGTCGGGCTCTTTTTTTGTCGTGATTTAGGCACCGGACGCAATGAGATTGACGGCAGCTACTGCAAAGACAAGGGCTCGGTGGCCGGCGCCAGCTGCATGGCTCACAAACGCCGGAAATTTATCGAAGCACTCGAAGCCGGAGAAACCTCCGCCGCCCCGGTCATCGAGTTGATCGCCAATCTCTACCAACTTGAAGAACAACTCCGCCAAGCTATAGCCAGCCCAGACGAACGCCTCGCCCAGCGGCAGCAAAAAGCCGCGCGCCTTTTACAAGATCTCAAAAGCACCATCGAACGCCTGAAGGCGCAGGTCAGACCGCAGACCCTGACTGGAAAAGCGTGCCAGTATACAGACGGCCAATGGCACGGCATCAAGCCCTACCTCGATGACGGGCGCGTCGAGATCGACAACAACGTCGTCGAGGACGCCGTGTGCCCCACCAAGATCGGCGCAAAAATCCATCTCTTCTTCGGTTCGCAACGCGGCGGTGAACTCGCGGCCGTCGCCTACACCCTGATTGCGAACTGGAAACTCCACGGCCTGGATCTCCGTACCTAGCTGACCTCCACCATGCAAACTCTCGTCGAGAAAGGCATCACCCACGCCGATCAACTCACTCCGGCGGCAACAGCCAAAAGATCGGCGGTAGCATCCGCCGCCTGACCGCCGTTTCGGATGTCGCGTTTCCTCCGCATACCCAAATACACCACGGACACGAAAAAACCGCCACCCCGTTTCCGGTGATGGCGGTTCAAATTTGTAACAGGAGTTACGGCTCAGTTCACTGCGACAGCGGAGGAGCCGGTTTCGCCGGTACGGATGCGGATAGCTTCCTCGACGTTGGAGAGGAACACCTTGCCATCACCAATCTTGCCGGTGTTGGCGCTTTTCACGATGGCTTGGGCAACGCCCTCCGCCTGTGCGTCGTCGACGACGATCTCGATTTTGACCTTGGGCAGGAAGTCCACGGTGTATTCGGAGCCTCGGTAGATCTCGGTGTGGCCTTTCTGACGTCCGAAACCCTTTACTTCGGTGACGGTCATCCCTTGGGCTCCGACCTCTGCGAGGGCTTCTTTGACTTCTTCAAGCTTGAATGGTTTAATGATGGCTTCGATTTTTTTCATGGTTCGGCGGATTGGTAGATCGATTAGAGCAAGAGGCGTGCCAAGTTCCCTCCGGTCTGAAAACTTTGGTGTAAAGGGTATTTAGCAGTTCACACAAGAGCTTGCCAGTGGAATTACCCGGAACGCGGGAAATTTTTCCCGGATGGTATTGCAGAATATTGAAAAGTGAGCCAGTTTCCCGTCGTATCCGAACCAACCATATCAATCATGAAGAAACTCCTTATCGCACTAATTTCCGCCAGCCTGTTCCATCACGCCTCCGCCAAGGATGCCAAGATTGAGCTCACGGGGAACGACCAGATGCAGTATAACATCAAGACGTTCGAAGTGACCGAAGGCCAGAAGGTCGTGCTTTCGTTCAAGCACATCGGCCAGCTTCCCGCCGTCGCAATGGGGCACAACGTCGTGATCCTTGCTGCCGGAACCGGCGTTCCGGCCTTCGCCACGAAATGCGCTCCGGCCAAGGCCAATGGCTACATCCCGCTGGACGAAGAGTCCAAGAAGCAAATGATCGCGTACACCAAGCTCCTCGGTGGTGGTGAAGCGGATGAAATCACCTTCACCGCCCCGGCGGCCGGCGATTACCCTTTCATCTGCACCTTCCCGGGCCACTTCGCGATCATGCAGGGAGTGATGACGGTTAAGGCGAAATAAACGGAGTTGACCAAATTTTTCAGCGACGTCCGGTCGGCCATCGAGCCCACCGGACGTTTTGTTTTTCAGGGGTGGCCGTAACTTCAGCGAGCAATGATCACGACGGCATGTTCGTCGTAACGGGCTCTTGTGGAGGCCTGGCTGTGGATGTAGCCGAGGATCGCTTTCACCGGGATATTTTTGAGCTGCATTGAAATCCGGGTATCTGCGAGCTTTTCTTTCGGATCATCGATGATGAAATTCGGGGCTATTTTTCCTTCCGTGGCTTTTTCCATGGCCAGGCTGAGTGCTTGGATGGCTTCCTGGACTGTTGCGTCATCAAGCTGGTAGACGGGGATCGTGACGGCGCCGATCTTGATTTCGGTGGCGGCAGATTTGATGGAGGCCGCGTTGATCTTCACCTGCCCGGAGCGGTAGCGGGCGTTTGCGTGGCCCGGGTAAAGCTCGAGGCAGGCGTTGTAGGCGGCGCGTGCGGTGGCGGGTTCTCCGGCTTTTTCGGCAGCAAGGCCTTTCCTGTAATACGTCTCCGCCTTCTGTGCGGCAGACTGGGCGAAAGCGCTTGGGCTGGCGATTGCAATGGCAGTGAAGAAGATAAGGGTTCTCATAATCTCCGAAGTTAGTATGGATTTTGCGGAAAGGCGAGGCAGGAATTGGGATTGGGAGGCGTGGAAATTTCCAATTCACGATCCGACGGCTCGATGAGGTGAGGAAAGTCCGGACGAAACTCGGGTGCGTAGTTATGGATTTGAGGAGGTGCGTCAGACAGCGGCTTGCAAAGCCGCGCTCCATAGGAGTCTACTCCGCCAGCAGCATGCGGAAATAATCGATGGTCGGGTCGAGGCCGTCCTCGAGGCTGACCTTGGGTTCCCAACCTAGTTCCTTTTGGGCGAGGGTGATGTCAGGGCGGCGTTGTTTTGGATCATCGCCGGGGAGAGGGTGGAAGGTGAGCTTGGATTTTCCGCCGACTTTTTTAAGGATGAGTTCCGCGAGTTCCAGCATGGTGAACTCGCCGGGGTTGCCGATGTTGACGGGGCCGGTGATACCTTCTTTTTCCATGAGGCGGATGAAGCCCTCGATGAGATCGTCCGCGTAGCAGAAGGAGCGTGTCTGGGTGCCGTCGCCGTAGATGGTGAGGTCTTCGCCTTTGAGAGCCTGGACGATGAAATTGGAGACGACGCGTCCGTCGTCGGGAAGCATGCGCGGGCCGTAGGTGTTGAAGATGCGGACGACGCGGATATCGACGCCGTTCTGGCGATGGTAGTCGAAGAAAAGGGTTTCGGCGCAGCGTTTGCCCTCGTCGTAGCAGGCGCGGATGCCGATGGGGTTGACTGAACCCTTGTAGGATTCCGGTTGGGGATGGATCTCGGGATCGCCATAGACCTCGGAAGTGGATGCCTGGAAGGCGCGGGCACCGGTTCGTTTGGCCAGGCCGAGGGTGTGGATCGCGCCGAGCACGGAGGTCTTGATCGTCTTGATCGGGTTGTGCTGGTAGTGGGGAGGCGAGGCGGGGCAGGCGAGGTTGTAGATACGATCCACCTCGAATCTGAACGGCTCGGTGACGTCGTGGCGGACGAGTTCGAAATATGGATTGGAAAGCAGGTGGGCGATGTTGCGTTTCCTGCCGGTGAAATAGTTATCGAGGCAGATGACCTCGTTACCTTCGTTGAGGAGGCGTTCGCAAAGGTGGGAGCCGAGGAATCCGGCACCGCCGGTGATCAGGATGCGCATAGGCCTAAATAAACTTTAAAGCCTAAGTAATAAACTCTAATTTGGGAGCTTCGCTACGCTCAGGGCGCTTGACCGTGGGGAGGGGGTGGCGGCATGGTTTGGGGCATGAGGATTTTGACGGGCTTGCAGCCGAGCGGGAAACTGCACGTGGGTAATTATTTTGGAGCGATGAAGCCTGCGGTGGAACTGCAAGGGCAGGGCGAGTGCTTCTATTTCATCGCGGACTACCATGCGATGACTTCCGGCGGTGCCGGGGATGAGTTGCGGGAAAATGTGCGGGAGCTGGCAATCGATTTCCTTGCCTGCGGGCTGGATCCCGAGAAATCGGTTTTTTTCCGGCAGAGTGCGGTGCCGGAGGTGAATGAGCTGGCGTGGATACTCTCGACCGTTTGCCCGATGCCGCTTCTGAACAAATGCCATTCCTACAAGGACAAGGTGGCTCAAGGAATTTCCCCGAACCATGCGCTCTTTGCATACCCCGTGCTGATGGCGGCGGACATACTGCTCTATGACTCGAACAAGGTGCCTGTCGGGAGAGACCAAAAGCAGCACCTTGAGGTGACCCGCAGCCTGGCCACCAAGATGAACGAGAGCTACGGCGAGGGAACCCTGGTGATGCCGGAAGCGATCATCAAGCAAGAGACCGAGCTGGTGATCGGCACCGACGGGCGGAAGATGAGCAAGAGCTATGGGAACACCCTGCCGATCTTCGGGGAGGAAAAGAAGCTGAAGAAGCTGGTGATGAAAATCGTGACGGATTCGACACCGGTAGAGGATCCGAAACCGACGGAGGGATCGACTGTGATCGCTCTCTTCAGGTTGTTCGCCGGGGAGCCGGAGGTGGCGACGATGATTGCTGATCATGAAAGCGGTGGCTGCGGCTACGGGGACTTTAAAAAGCGGTTGGCGGGGGCTTATTGGGATTATTTTGAGCCGATGAGGAAGCGCCGCGAAGAGATCGTGGCTGATACCGGATACGTCGATGAAGTGCTGCGGAAAGGTGCGGAGCGGGCCCGTGAGGAATCGGCGAAGGTGCTGGATCGGGTGAAGAAGGCAGTGGGACTGGTTTGAAGAGAAGGGTCTTTCCAAGCCCTAGCAGAGGACTGGCACGAAAGACTCGGCTTCTGCTAGGGCTTGGAAAGACCCTTCTCCATATTTCGTCCTAGCGGATTTCCCGGAAGTCGGATTTCGGAAATATCCCGAGGATTTCCCGGCGTTCCGCTCGGCTCGCTACGCTGAAGGTTGTGGAAAGGGCATCGGCTTCGGTGGCGCTCGGCGCGGTGACGACGATGGTGCTGTAGGGGCGGGTGTTCGCACCGTCGGAGGGTCGGAAGATGTGGTGGAAACGGCCTTCGGGATCGAAGGTGTGGCCGCTGCCAGCGGAGACGGCGAGGGAGCGACCTGGTGGGAGTGCGATAATTTCGCCGTTGGCGGCGAGCTTTACAGTCCATGGTTTCCCGTCCGGAGCGGTGCCGATGGCGGCGTATTCACCGATGTTGATGAGAGCGTTGGCGACGCCGTGTTCTCTGAAGAGGGAGACGATGCTGTCGGTGGCGTAGCCTTGGGCAATTCCGTTCAGTGTGATGGCCATGCCGGGTTTTGCGAAGGATATGCTTTTCCCGCCGACTTTCACGTTGCGGAAATTGACGAGGGCGAGGATTTTCTCCCATGAGTCCTCATGCAGGGTCTCCCTCTCTTCGAGATTCGCGGCTTTCCACTTCTGGCGGAAGTCCCAGAGCGGTTGGACGGCGATGTCGAAGAGGCCGTCGGTTTTTTCACCGAAGCGCAGGGCGGTGCGGATGAGTTCGAGAAATTCCGCCGGAGGGTTTGCTAGCGATCCGTCGCGGTTCAGGCGGGAGATGGCTGATTCCGCATCGTAGAGGCTGAAGAGGGATTGGATTTCGCGGAGGCGGGAGGAACATTTCACGGAGAGTTCATCGAAGGTGGCTTCGGAAATTCCGTGTGCCTGGAAATGGATTTCCGTGCCGAAAGCGATGGAGGAAAAGGAGCGGAGTGGTTCGCGGCTGCGGCAAGAGGTGAGGGTTGCCGCTCCCAGGATGGTGATGGCGCGGCGGCGGTTCATCGGGCGCGGCGGCGGGTGCGGAAAAACAGGATGAGGCCGGTGATGGAAAGGATTAGCACGCCGATGACGGTGAGGTCGTAAACCCATTTTCCTATGCTGCCGAAGAAGCGCCCTGAGTGGATGTCGAGTATGACTCGGTCGAGCGGGATGCCATCGCCGGAGAAGGTGGTTTTCCAGCGTTTCAGGTCGGATGCGGAAGCTGAAACGGAAACTGACCAAGTGATTCCCTGGCCGGCGGCTGTCTCTGCGAAATCGAGGAGGTTCGTGTCGCTGGTGAAATTCCCTGATTCCGTTTCGAGGACGAGTGTCAGATCCTCGGTGCGGCCTGCACGGCTGATTGGAGTCGCGGGTAGGGCGAGGGAATCGAGGGTTTCGATCAGTTCGCCATCGAGACCGAAGTAGTGGACGGCAGAAGATGTGACGATGGCGGTGCCATCGCGGAGCGGGACGGCGGCGACGAGGGTGGAGCTGTCATCGATGATGTTTTTCTGGTGAAAAATCTGGCCACCCCAATGTGCCGCGTAGGCTATTCCATCGAGGCCGAGGGCTTTCGGTTCGCCTTCGAGGTTCATCCCGTAGTGTTTCTGAATCCAGTCTGCGGTGACGTGGCGGTTGCTGAGATCCAGATCGACGGTGTGGTTCAGAACCAGGCCGGTGATACAGGCGATAGTGAGCGGAACCAGTAGGATCATCCCCAGCGAGCGGTGGGAAGCGCGGGTCCATGTCCTTATTGTTTGAGGTTTGGCCACGGAGTCAGGTGAGTGAATCGAAGTAGAGAGCGAGGCGTGCGAGCTTGGTCACGGCACGGACGGAGAGGGTGGCTCCGGCGACATTGCGGATGCCGACGGAGAGTTGGTCGCCTTTTTTGAGGGAGGCGTTGGAGAACTGTTTGGTAAAGAAGGGTTTGCTGACCTCCCAGCCGTGACTCTCGCGGTAGATGAGGATTTTCACGGATTTGATCCGGCCCTTTTCAATCAGGACTCCGGTGGTGATGGGTTGGGTTTTTCCGATTTCCTCAAGGATCCAGACGCTGCGGCTGCCTTGTTTCCAATACCGGACACGGGATTCGCGGTAGTTGTGCGCCATGATGTTTTTGGTGCGGGATTTCACACCTCCCGAGATACGGAGAACCGAGGTGGATGGGATTTTGCCTCCGAAGGCGGATTTGATGAATTCCGAGGGCTGCTTGTAAACGCGTTCCTCGCCATGCACGCAGGCCGCGAGGGCGAGTGTGAGAGCCAATATGCGAAGGGAAAATTTCATAATAAAAAGAGGGGGCGACCAAAGGCCTCCCCCTCCTCCGAACAACACTAATACCTATTAAAATGCGTAGCCAACTCCGAAGTTGAAGACATCGCGGTTGGCTTTGCCCGCGGCGCGGTCTTCGTGGCTCCAATCGGCTTTGACGACGGTGTTTTCCGTTGGCCAGAAGTTGATACCTGCCTGGTATTCCGTTTGGCCGCTGGGAGCGTCCTCGTTTTCAAAGTAGAGGAGGCGGGAGAAGACGCCGAGCGCCATGCCGTTGGAGAAATTCCATTTGTAGGAGGGCTCGATGTAGCAACCGTATTGGTTGTCGATGTCGATTCCACTACCGGGTGCGGTTTCGCCGTCGATGTTCCAGTTCGCGGCGAGGCCACGGAGTCCGAATCCGCCGTTGGTGTAGATGAAGTGTGCGGTGGTGAGGATGGCACTGTTGTCCTCGGAGCCCTCGGAGATATCGTCCTGATATTGGATGCCGGCACCGAGCTCCAGTCCGGTGATGCCGGTGTATTTCAGCCGTGCGGTGACTGCGCTGCCATGGAAGCTATCGGTCTTCTGGCGGCCGTTGCGGAGGTCGGGGCCGTTGATGTTGATGTCGCCCCTGTTGACTTCGAGGCCACGATGGACGGCGAGATCCCATTGCAGGCCGCTGTCGTAACTTTTCCGAAGGAGGAAACCGTATTCCGTCCAAGTGGAGGGGATGATTTCGCTTTCCACACGGTTGCGCTCGACCCCGTAGAATGTGGTCGGCTCGTGGATCTCGTTGGTGATGCCGAGAGGGACGAGGAATGCACCCGCCTGGAGGTGGTATTGGTTATCGAGATCGAGTTCGAAGTAGGCCTGCTCGAGCTCCCACTCGATGTCGGTGCCGGGATTGTTTGAGTAAAGGTGCTCCAGTTCGATTTCGGAGACGAAACGGAAACGGCTGTTGAATTCGTAGGCGGTGAAGAGGACGAGGCGGTGGATGTCGAACTTGTCGGCCACATCGCCGGTGTTGAAGTGGGCCTCGCCGTAGGAGCCGAAACTGAAGCGGTCATACCATGCCAGGTCCTGCGGTTTGGAAAATGCGGCATCGATGTCATCCGCCGAGAGCGTGTCATCATCAGTAAGACGTTCGCGGAAGGTTTGGGCGGTGAGAGAATGCATGCTTGCAAGACAGACGGCGGTAATACTGGCGGCGGTGAATATTTGTTGTGTTTTCATCGTTGGATTCGTTTCCGTGGGCGGAACGGCTTCGATTTATTGAGAACCGTTCTCAATTGCAAGAATTATTTTGAGAACGGTTCTCAATAAAGAGATATTCTTGCGAATAAAATGTGGGTTGTCTTTGGAAAGGCGGAGAATTGAGGCTAGGTATCCAGCCATGAAACGGGTCTTGTGCGTCTTGGAAAGCGGGTTTGAGGAAATCGAGGCGATCGCGCCTGTGGATCTGCTGCGCCGCGCCGGGGTGGAAGTGGTGATGGCCGGGGTTTCCGCGAAAACGGTGACCGGAAAATGTGGGATCGAGGTGGCCGCCGACGCGCTGTTTGGCGAGGTGGCCGGAGGGGATTTCGATGCGCTTTTCCTGCCTGGTGGTCCGGCGGTGATGGAGCTGAGGGAGAATGTTGCGGTTATTGGGTTGGTGCGGGAGTTTCATGGGGAAGCGAAATTGATCGCGGCGATCTGCGCCGCTCCGCTGCTGCTCAAGGATGCTGGACTGCTCGATGGGAAACGCTTCACCGCCCATTTTTCCACCGAGGGCGAACTTCCGGAGAGCACCGGGGAGCGGGTTGTTTCCGGAGGCGAGTTCCTGACCTCGCGCGGGGCGGGCACGGCGGTGGAGTTCGGCCTGGCCTTTGTGGAGTTGCTGTGCGGGAAAGAGGCGGCGGATGAGGTCGGGCGGGCGGTGATGGTTTGACAAGGAGACGGCAAACTCCCTTGATTCCCGGCAGATGAACGGTGACGCACGGCAGGACTTCGCATTGGCGTTCCTGAGTATTCTTTTCGAGGGTGCTCCGTTCATTTTGTTGGGTACGTTGATCAGCGGTTTCATTGACATCTATCTGCCGAAAGGGGCGATGGATCGGTTTTTGCCGAAGAATAAGACACTATCGGTGATGGTCGCCGGGCTGCTCGGTGCGGTGTTCCCGGTGTGCGAGTGCGCGGTAGTTCCGGTGATCCGGCGGCTGGTCGGGAAAGGTCTGCCGATGAGTTGTGCGCTGACCTACATGCTCGCGGCGCCGATCGTGAACCCGATTACGGCGCTGAGCACCTGGAAGGCTTTCCAGGGGCAGGCGCCATGGATGATGGTCGGCGGGCGACTGCTGCTGGGTTATCTGGTGGCGGTGGGCGTGGGGTTGGTGGTGGCGCGAATCCCGCTGCGGAAGGTTTTACGGAAATCCCTGGCGGACAAGATCGAGGGAGAAATGGAAGAGGAGCATATCCACAGTGAAGACAGCGGCTGCTGCGGACACGATCACAGCCATGAACATGGCCATTCGCATACGGAAAAAGACGACAGTCGCCTGATCGCGGCGATGCGTTCGGCGCAGAAGGACTTCGTAGATGTGGGTGTGTATTTCACCATCGGCGTGGCGATCACCGCGCTGTTCAACACCGGCATCGCGCCGGGGGCGGTTTGGCTGGATAGCCTTGCGGGAAATGTGCTGGCGGCACCGGCGGCGCTGATGGCGCTGGCCTTCATTCTCAGTCTATGCAGTACCTCGGATGCGTTCATTGCGGCGACGCTGGCGAAGTTCACCTGGAGCGCGAAGCTGGCCTTCCTCGTCCTCGGACCAATGCTGGATGTAAAACTGATTTTCCTCTATCAGACGGTGATGCGTAGGAAGTTCATTCTCGCGCTTTCGGCATCGCTGTTCGTGGTGATCTGGCTGGTGGCGGTGGCATGGGAAATGTGGATCGCGAAGGGGGTGGCGCCATGAAGCCCGAGCTACGCAGGATTTTGTTCTCGTTGGCCGTGCTGCTTTGGGCTGCGTGCATACTGTATTTTTACGGCTCGGGCAGGATCGTGAAATACCTCGCACCGGACTTCCGTCCCATCGCCCTGGCGGGCGGGCTGGGATTGGCGGTGATGGGGCTTTTCAATCTGCTCACCGCTTTCCGCAAAGCGGATTGCGGTCACGACCACGCGCATGGCGAGGAGCACGACCATGAAGGTGGCGATATGAACCCGCTTGCGGCGCTGCTTTTGATGACTCTTCCGGTCGCCTGCTCGATGGCGTGGACCAAGGACGGGTTTTCCCAATCCACCCTCGCGCGGAAGGGTCTCTATGAGGATGTGGAG
The DNA here is from genome assembly GCA_905478925.1 of uncultured Verrucomicrobiales bacterium. Lineage (GTDB taxonomy): Bacteria > Verrucomicrobiota > Verrucomicrobiia > Verrucomicrobiales > Akkermansiaceae > Luteolibacter. The sequence continues at coordinate 24,302 of CAJQKQ010000126.1, read as the reverse complement.
GCGGGTAACTCGCCTTTCCTTGCCTCTGCACTACCGCCGCTGACGTTGGAGGAGATCGAAAAGGGACACCGAAAAACCTCTGACGGCTATCTGGAGTTCAGTTTGATGGAGTTGTTTTTCGCAACCGGCGACAGGGAGTTGCAGAATCTTCTCGGCGGGCTGAAGGTGGAAGCCGAAGGCCGCATCGTGGAGGAAAAGGTAAACAACGATAGCGGCACCCGGATGAGGCTCTATCGCATGTTCATGACTTGCTGTGTAGCCGACTCGCGAGCTATCCCCATCATTCTGGAGTTCGGCAAAAAGCCTCCCATGCTCCCGGAAAACGGCTGGGTGAAGGTTGCCGGGACGATGACCTTTCCAGAGGAAGAAGGTACGCTGCGCGCCGTGCTTGTGGTGGATCGCGCCACTGCCGCGGAGGTGCCGCAGGAGGAGAAATTCCTGCGGCGGTGAGGGAGAGGCGCAAAGGAAGAGGTCTTCACGTGGAAAGTGGCAAAGCACGTGGAGTCATTTTGTTTCCTGAAGGCCTCATTCTAAGTCTCGGTATCGGCACGGCCTTTGCACGGGAGTCCCCTTCGGCAACCTTGAGGAAAGATGATGTCGCACACCGGATGCCGTTGTCTATGCGACGGCGCGGGTTGAAGGCTGCATTCTGGTTTCACGGAACACCAAAGAATTGAAGGCAGACGGGTCGGATATCCGGGTTACCTACGAGATTTGATGCGTCTCACTCGTCCAGCAATGGGATACTGAGTTTCAGGAAGGTTTCGGGAGGGAGGGTGAAGGGGGAGGGGTCGGAGGAGATTTTTCCGAAGACGGTTTTGGCGGCGGGGTCGAAGGCTAGGGTGAGGGCTTCTGTTTTCTCGCCGTTCAATATCTTTTCGCCGAACTCGTCGAGGGTGTTCTCGGTGAGGGAGAAGGTTAGGGCAGGGTTTGCGAGGGCGGCTGCGGCGTCTTCGTCGGCGGGGGAGAGCCAGCGGGCGACCTGGAGATTCTCGAGGGTTTTGAGGAGGAAGTTGGCGCGAGCGGGGTCGAGGTTGGCGGTGGTTTCCTTGCCGTCGCGAAAGGCTTTCCATGTTTCGCCGAGGAAGTCGTAGTTGAGCTTGAGGGTCGGTTGGCCGGCGGCGGTGCGGTCGAGTGTGGTGAGGTCAACGCGACTGAGGGACCAGAGGCGAGCGTGGCGCCAGTCGTGTGGGCGGACGGCGATTTTCTGGAGGAATTCGTTGTCGAGGCGCATGACGGTGGGGCTGGCTTTGCGCTTGGCGAAGAGGTTACCGCTGTTGTCGAGGCCGAAGGATACGGCGAGAGCCTGGTTGTTTCCGGCGAGGAAGGTGAGGGTAAGGATGGGTCTGTCGAGACCCCAGAGGGAGAGGTCTTCGGCGGCGGCGTCTGTCTCGAAGGCGAGGGCGCGGGTCTCGGTGACGGCTTTGAGGAGATCGAAGAGGCGCTGTTCGTTGGCGGGCTGCTCCTTTCCGGCGATGGTGGCGGTCCATGGCGCGGGGGGCTGGCGAGAGATGAGGATGGTGGGAGTGGTGGCGGTCTCGATGGCGATGCCGCGAATGGAGGCGATGTTGAGATTGGTAAGAGTGGGGTCTCGGAGGTCGTTAACGGTGAGAGGGAGATCGGGGATGGAGATGAGATCTGGCTCCGGCTTCATGGGGAGGGTAAAAACGGTCTCCGGGCGGTCGCTGACGGTGGCGAGGGTTTCTCGGGCTTCGGGGTTTTCGGGGGGGAGGATGTCGAGGATGGTTTCCTTTTCCTCACCGAAATGGGTGATGCCGATGCGGCTGGTGGCGGGGGCGGTGCCATCCAGAGGAAGGGTGACTTCGGAGCGGTCACTGAGGCTGGATGCCTGGAGGTTGTAGAGTCCTTCGAGGAGGATTTTGACGGCGGCGGGATCAGTGGGGAGGTCGAGGGGCTTGGTGATGCGCCAGGGGGAGGATGGCTTTGCACGGCCGAGGGTGAGCTCGCCCTGAGAGGTGAGGATGCGAATTTTTTCGAGGATGAGGGGGTTGAGCAAAAAGGGGCGGTGATCGCGGAGGTACCTGAAGCCGTCCTTGAAAAGAGGGAGGATGTTCCCGGTGGCGGCGTAGATGTGGGATTTCCTTCCTCGTTCAAGGGGCAGGAGGTAGATGGTGGGCATGGGATCGGGTTTATCCCCGGGAGTGAGGTCGAGCAACGGAGTGCGACGTCCGAGGCGGAAGTGGGCGAGGCTTTCGCCCTGCGCGTTGTGCATTTCCACTTCGGTTCTGCCGCCGTTGAGGCCTGCCAGTGTGGGGTCGATTTTTTCGCGCCGGACGAGATCCCGGGCGGTGGTGGTATTGGCGAAGGTGATGATGGCGATGGCGGCACGGGAATCCATACGGTCATGCCAGGGGGCGGACGACTCCCAGCCGCGTTGGGATTTCACGAACACGGCTTCGGTTTCACCGGATATCACGGTAATTTGTGAGACCGATTCGGGCAGGAAATCAGGGTAGATCTTTTCGCCGACAAGGGTCGGCGGGGTGCCGAGGAGGCGATTCAGGTTGCCTTCCTGGAACTGCCAAACGGCCAGCGCGCCGAGGGCGAGCGTGGTGACGGCGAGAAGGAGGGTGAAGAGGAGGGAACGCAAAACTGGAAATTTTAAATCCGAAACCCTAAGGAAGAATTCCCCTAAAACCTGCGGGTGGAGAAGATGATGCCGCCGATGATGAGGAATGCGGCCGGGGCGAAGATGATGTTGAGGCGGTTGATGAAGGAGACCTGGGCATCGAGGAGTGGGAGCTTGTAGGTGCCGATGGTGCGCGGGGAGAGGCCGGTGAGGGATTCGCGGTGGACGAGCCAGTTTGCGGCGGAGGCGAGGAAGTCGATGTTTTCGGCGCGCTGGCGATTCGGTTCGAGGAAGTCGGTGTTGGCGACGACGATCATGCGCGAGGTGTCGGCGGCGAAGCGGTCGTCGTTGGTGGAGCCGCGGGTGACGGAGGCGGCGAGGGACAGCGGAGGGGGGGAGTCGCGGAGGGAGTCGAAGGTTTCTCCGACGGGGTTTTCGCCTGAGGAGTCTCCGAACTCCGTCTCGCCCCAGAAACCATCGGCGATGCGGATGAGGGGGGTGGGGGAGATTTTCCGGATGGCGAGGTCTTCGGCGTTCTCGCGGACATCGAGGGATGAGGATGCGCCTTCAAAGACGGCAGCCTGCCCGGCGAGGTCTTTGAGGAAAGGGATGCCTTGGGTGAAATTTCCCCGGGCGGTGGTGGTGAGGCGGTTGTCCACCTTGGAGATGATGCGGTCTCGGCGCGGGGTGATTCCCTTTGAGCGCAGGAAAATACGGAGGTTCGGCGGGCATTCACCGGGGTTGAGGAGGACGAGGATCGCGGAGCGGGGGGTGTTCCAGTAGGCCTCGAGGGTGGCGATCTCCTGTTCGGTAAAATCGTATTTCGGGGCGATGATGGCGAGGCCGTTGGTTTCATCGGGGATTTCGGTGAGGCCGGCGAGATTGGTGGGGATGAGACGGATGTTCTGGTAACGCAGGGTGGTGGCGAGGTTGTTCCAGGGGGAGTTCTCACCTTCCGAATCGATGCGCGATTTGTCGGCGAGAAAAAGGAAGGTTCGGGGTTTTCCTTCGATCGCCTCGACCAGGCGGGCGGTGAGCAAGTCCTCGGCGCGGAAGTTTTCTGGGCGGCGCTGGCCTTTCTCGTCGACAGTGTATGTCAGCATCTCCTCGGCAAGGGCGAGGGTGATGTGGGGGTTGAGCGCAGGCGTGCCAGTGGCCGTTTCCGTGACGATGGGGGTGGCTTCATCGGGGCGGGCATCGATGAGGATGAGGTCGCGGACGAGGATGAGGTTATAGGCGGCGGTGAATTGCGAGGTGCGATCCGGGGAGCGGATGGGATCGATGATCTCGAGCTTGATTGTGCCGTCGGAGGTGCGCGCGTATTCCTCCGCGAGTGCGCGGACGCGCTCGTAGAAGGGCGAGGAGCGGCGGAAAACCATCGTCCATTTCACCGGATTGGCGCGGGCGGTGAGGGTCTTACTTTTTAGGTAGTTTTCCGCGGAGGAAGAGAGCGAGTAGTCTGCGCTGCGGGAGAGGTCGGCGCGGGAGTGGTTCTGTGAAGCGAGGTAGTTCGCGAAAACTACCGCCGCGAGGAAAAGGATGATCTGGAAGACCGACAGAAAACCGATGCCGAAGCGGTTCGGGCGGGACGGGCGTTTTGGTTTCGAAGGCATTGGTCGGAATGGGAATTTCAAACTCTAAATTCTAAACCTCAATGGAGACGTGCGATTTGCGGCTCTAAGGTGGAAAGGATTGGTCTTCGTTGGAGTTTAGATTTGAGTTTTAAGGTCTCCAGCGGCGGAGGTCGATGACCTGGTGGGTAAGGAAAAGCACGAAGGCGGTGACGGAGAGGTAGTAGACGGCGACGCGCGAATCGAGCAAGCCGTTGGTGAAATAGTGGAGGTGCTGCTGGGAGGAGATGTAGTGAAAGAAGCCCGCGCCACCGAAGGACTCGCCCCAGATGACGGTGACGAATCCGAGGAAGTAGTGGATGACGAGGATGGTGATGGTGACGATTCCCGCGATGATCTGGCTGGATGTGAGGGAGGATGCGAGGCAGCCGATCGCGGTGAAGGCCGCGCCCATCAGGAACAGGATGGAGAAACTGCCGAGCAAAGCGCCCTCCGAGTAGGCGGGCGGGATGTCGGTGAACCATGAGAAAGCCTTGAACTGAAACCAAGCGGGGATCCACAGTAGGGTGTAGAAGATCATCGCCGCGAAGTATTTTGAGAGGACGACCTGCCATGTCCGGACGGGCGCGGTGAGAAGGGTTTCCAAGGTTCCGGAGCGTTCCTCATCGGCGAAGAGCCGCATAGTGATGAGGGGAAATATGAAGAGGAAATAAAACCAGAAAAACGGGGTATGGAAGGTCACGTATACTAGGCTGTCCTTCACCGGAGTGTCCCGGAAGCCTTTCATCGCGGAGGACAGGGAAAGCCCCTGCATCAACACGACGAAAGCGAGCACGACCCATCCGAAGGGGTTCAGGAAGTAGGTGTTGAGTTCCTTTCTGGTAAGGATACGGAGGACGCGCATGGGCGGAGACGTTCCATGAAAGTGGGAGGAACGTCCAGCGGAGAGTGTTTTTCGTTCAGCTTCCGGCGGTGGCGATGCGGGCGAATTTCTCGTCGATGAATTTCAGGATGAGGGCTTCGGTTTCCTCGTTTTTGAGACGCATGACGGCTTCGACCGAGTATCCGCGGGCAATGAGCTGGCGGGCTTGGTCCGGGGCGATGCCGCGTGCTTGGAGGTAGAAAATTTCCTCATCGGCGATCTGTGCTGAGGTGGATCCGTGGGAGCAGGCGACCTGATCGGCGTTGATCTCGAGGCCGGGCATGGAGTTCGCCTCGCAGTCGTCGGACATGAACAGGTTCCGGCAGGTCTGGTAGGCGTCGGTATGGTGGGCCTTTTCATCGACGGAGATGAGGCCGGAGAAGACGGTTTTCGAGTGGCCGTAGAGGGTGTTCTTGTAGAGGAGGTCGGAGTTGGTGTTTGGTGATACGTGGTGCTGGAAGGTGCGCTGGTCGTATTCCTGTTCGTGATCCGGGATGGAGACGGAGAGCATATCTGAGTGCGCACCGGGGGCTTCGAGGCGGGAGAGGGATTCGTTGCGTGCCCATGAGGCTCCCGTATTGAGGATAAAGGACTTCGAGCGGGCGTCGCGGTCGGTGGAGGTTTCCTTGATCGCGATCATGCGGGAAACCTCGTTGAGCTCCTGGATAGCGATGTAATCGAGGCCGGAATTCGGACCCGCGTAGAGATCCTTGTAAGCGATAGATAAGCCGGGTGTGGTGTCGTCCGTGGAGCGAAAAATCTCGATGACGCGGACTTCCGAAGATTTCCCGGTGACGATGAGTGTGTGCGGGAATACGGTGGTTTCACCGGAGAGCCAGTGATGAATCTCGATGCTTCCCTCGACTTCGACGCCGTCGGGGACGTGGACGAAAAGCCCGTTTTTCACAGACGCTTGGTGAAGGGCTGCGTATTTCGCGGAGCCGAGGCGGGTCTCCTGCTTCATGAAATGTGCTTCGACGAGCTCGCTGTATTTCTCTAGGGCTTCTGCGAGTGGCAGGCAGATGACGTTCTCCGGAAGCGAGGATGCGGTGGAAATGACTTCGTCGTTGAGGAAGACGAATTTCGCGGCCGGAGATTGGAGGCCGGTGGAGCGGGCGATAATTTCCGAGGTGTCGGTGTCTTTGACGACGCCCGAGAGGCCTTCGAATTTCAACTGCTTGATGTTTGCGAAACGCCATTGCTCGTCACCACGTTTGGGTGTCGGGATGGATTCGTAGCGTGCTTTCGCGGATTCTTGGCGGGCGGTGAACCAAGCGGGGAGGGTGGAGGTCATGAAGAGAGTAGAAAGTTTCTAGTGATCAGTGATCAGTGGAAGAGAATGAAGACGGAAGATGCGATCCCTTACCCAACGGAGCCTTCCATTTCTAGGTCGATGAGACGCTTGAGTTCGACGGAGTACTCCATGGGAAACTCGCGGACGAGGTCGTTGATGAAGCCGTTGACGGCGAGAGACATGGCCTGGCCTTGGTTGAGGCCGCGCTGTTGCATGTAGAAGAGCATTTCCTCGGAAACCTGGGAGACGGATGCCTCGTGCTGGGTGGCGTGCTGGTTGCCTTTGACGGTGATCGCCGGGTAGGTGTCGGTGCGCGAGCTGCTGTTGATGAGCAGGGCGTCGCACTCGGTGTTGTTCTTGCAGCCTTTGAGGTGCTTGGGAATGTGAACTTGGCCACGATAGGTGGAGCGTCCTTCGCCGACAGAGATGGATTTTGAAACGACGTTTGAAGTCGTGTTGTTGGCGGCGTGGATCATTTTCGCGCCGGTGTCCTGGTGCTGGCCGGTGTTTGCGAGTGCGATGGAGATGACTTCTCCACGGGCGCGTTCACCCTTCATGATGACACCGGGGTATTTCATGGTGAGGCGGGAGCCGATGTTGCAGTCGATCCAGCGGACTTCCGCGTCTTCCATGGCGAGGCCGCGCTTGGTGACGAGGTTGAAAACGTTCGAAGACCAGTTCTGGACGGTGACGTATTGGATTTTGGCACCTTTGAGGGCGACAAGTTCCACCACGGCGGAGTGCAGAGTGGCCGTTTCGAATTTCGGAGCGGTGCAACCCTCCATATACATCACCTCGGAGCCTTCATCGGCGATGATGAGGGTGCGTTCAAACTGCCCGAAGGATTCGGAGTTGATGCGGAAATAGGCCTGGAGTGGCTGCTTCAGTTTCACGCCTTTCGGGATGTAGATGAAGGATCCGCCGGAGAATACCGCGCTGTTGAGGGCGGAGTATTTGTTGTCGCCGGTTGGGATGACTTTTCCGAAGTAGGGGCGGAAGATTTCCTCGTGTTCCTTGAGTCCCTCGGCGGAGGTGACGAAGATCACGCCTTGTTTGGAAAGCTCCTCCTTCATGTTCGAGTAGGTGGCCTCGGAGTCGTACTGGGCTTCCACACCGGCGAGGAACGCGCGTTCCTGTTGGGGGATGCCGAGGCGCTCAAAGGTCTCGAGAACTTCCGGCGGAACTTCATCCCAGCTGCGCTTGGGCTTCTGCCCGTCGGAGAGGTAGTAGCGGATTTTGTCGAAATCGATGTTGTCGAGGTCGGTGGTGGCCCAGTTCGTCGGTGTTTTCTTGCTTTCGAAAACAGCGAGCGCTTTGTGGCGGAATTCGCGAACCCAATCAGGGTCGTCTTTGACATCCGAGATGTAATCGACGGTGGCGGAGGTGAGTCCCCAACCCGCATCGAACTTGTGGTTCTCCGGGAACTTAAAATCGCCCTTGGTGCGATCGACGTCGATCGCGTCCTTGGTTTCCGCGTCGAGGACGGCGGAGTCTGTATCTTGGAATGACATTCTACAAAGTTTGCTAGGTGGGAGTTTTCAGTGATCAGTGGAAGAGGCTCAGGCGAGGGCAGGTTCCTTAAGGAAGTCGTAGCCTTTTGCCTCGAGTTCGAGGGCGAGCTCGGGGCCGCCGGATTTTACGATTTGCCCATCGGCCATGACGTGCACGCGGTCTGGCTTGATGTAATCGAGGAGACGCTGGTAATGGGTGATAAGGAGCATGCCGCGATTTTCGGAGCGCATGGCGTTGACTCCTTTGGCGACGATCTTGAGCGCATCGATGTCGAGGCCGGAGTCGGTCTCGTCGAGGATGCAGTATTTTGGATCGAGCATGATCATCTGAAGGATTTCGTTGCGCTTTTTCTCACCGCCGGAAAAGCCTTCGTTGACAGCGCGGCCGGTGAATTTGCGATCCATTTCTAGGAGATCCATCTGGGCGTAGAGGTGCTTGTAATAAGCAACGGCATCGATCTCCTCGCCCTTGGGGAGGCGTGCCTGGAGGGCGGCGCGGATAAAGTTCGCGTTTGAGACGCCGGGAACTTCGTTCGGGTATTGAAAGGCGAGGAAGATTCCGGCGCGGGAACGCTCGTCGATGGACATTTCGGAAATATCTGCGCCGTCCATGAGGATTTTCCCGGCGGTGGGAATGTAAGCCTGGTGGCCGGCGATGACCTTGGAGAGGGTGGATTTGCCGGAGCCGTTCGGCCCCATGATGGCGTGAATTTCACCGGCGGGAATCTCAAGGGTGACCCCTTTGAGGATTTCGGTGCCGTTTTCGAGGCTTGCGTGGAGGTTGTCGATTAGTAGGGACATGGTGGGGAAGGTAGAAAGTGCCGAGTGATCGGTGATTAGTGGAAGACTTGGGTTGTGAAGAAGAGTTTAACCGCAGATGCACCCAACGGGCAGAGCAAACGCAGATCGAGAGAGTTGAAGTTTAGGCGAGTTGGCCGCGGAGGGTGATCTCGATGTCTTTGATGACGGTGTTTGGTGGGAGGTCGAGAAGGTCGGTGAGCTTGATTCCGGGCTTGAATTTTACGTCGTGGATGGTGCCGGTGGTTTCGTCGTGGAAATGGCCGTGTTCGTCAAGATTCGGGCAGTAGCGGGAAGGTTCGCGGTCGAAATTGACCTGGCGAACGATCTTGTGCTGCACGAGGGCTTCGAGGCAGTTGTAGACAGTGGCAAGGGATACGTTGGGGAGGGCTTCCTTGATCCGTATGAATACCTCGTTTGCGGTGGGATGGGACTGTTCCCCCATGAGGAAACGGTAGACTTCCTGGCGCTGGCGAGTCATGCGGAGGCCGTTGATTTCCTCCGGGATGCCAGTGGGTTGGATTTGTGACGGTTGTGTTGTCATCGCACCGGAAAATTAGAATCATTCTTGTTTAGATCAAGAACTATTCTAATTAAGTTCGGTTCTGGCTGGGAATCACCGTTCTGGATCGAGTTTACGGTAAGTAATAGGCTGACATCGTTATTTTTTGAGGGATTTTGGAAAACGATCAAAAAATCCTTGCACGCCGGGTTGATACGTGGTGGATTCCCCGCCCGCCCGTTGGCGGACAAACTTTTCCCTAAACGGCCATGGCCTACGCAGTAATTAAAACAGGCGGTAAACAATACCGCGTCCAAGAAGGCGACCAACTCGACGTCGAGAAGCTCGATGTTGAAGTCGATTCCGAAATTGAATTCACCGAGGTTCTCCTCCGTGGCGAAGGTGATAGCGTGACCATCGGTGCGCCGTTCATCGACGGTGCAGGTGTGAGAGCGAAAGTGATCGACCAGTTCCGCGGGCCGAAGGGTATCGCTTTCAAGTTCAAGCGCCGCAAGGGCTTCCACAAGACCAAGGGCTACCGCCGCCACATGACCAAGTTGGAGATCACCTCCATTGGCTAATCCAATTTCAACCGACCAAATTTCATGGCTCATAAAAAAGGACAAGGTTCCGTCAAGAACGGACGCGACTCACGCAGCAAACGCCTCGGCGTGAAAAAATTCGGCGGCGAGGTCGTCATTGCTGGCAATATCATCATTCGCCAGCGTGGCACCAAGGTGCATCCCGGCAAGGGAGTTGGCTGCGGCAAGGATCACACACTCTTCGCAATGACCGACGGTCATGTGTTCTTCGATAAGGAAGGACGCCGCGTCAATGTGGTTGAAGCAGCAGCGAACTGATTTAAGACATTTTCTAAGAGCCTCCGGATAAACTCCGGAGGCTTTTTTTATGGAGTGAATTAGATAATCAGACTTCGAAGAGCGACTTTTGGTCGATTTCTTCTGAAAGATTCTCAAGCTTCCATTGCCTGTCGACATTCAGGCGGACGGTGGCGAGGTGCTTGTGGTGCCATTGGTCGGGGGCTATCATGGAGAGGAGCTTGCGGCCGCGGGCCTCGTAGAGGTGGTAGGTCTGGCCGATGATGGGCTCGAAGTTGATGTCGGCCTCATAGATGAGCTTGTTCCAGTTGAAATGGTCGATGGCGGCGAGGTAGGTTTCACGGATTTCGGTGAGCTTCTGTTGAAGCCCGCGCTCGACTTCCGAGATGCCTCTGGACTTGAAGGAGCTGAGATCGGTGGGGACGATCTTCGGACTCAAGGTGGAGACCGGGTAAGGCATGAATGACGGTGAGATTTTCTCTTCTGACATGTTTCGTGAGGTGCTTGCTACTGCCTCGGCGAGGAAGGTTGCGCGCGCAAACAAAAAAAACCGGGCGACCGTTAGGCCGCCCGGTTTGGAATTTGGTATCTATCCCGGATGCTTAGTTAAGCTTGGGGAATGCGATGGTCGGTGTGCCTGTGGTTGAGTCGCCCCAGACGGTGCTGGGACCGGTCTTGAGCAGGTCATTGCCCGGCGAGAGATTGATCTTCTTGGTGGAAGGAAGAATCTGGAGCGAGGTAACGCTGTTGTCGATACGGAGGATAACGGCTTTGCCATCGAACGGATCCTTGTCGAACTGGTCGCCGGAAGTTCCGAGGAGCGGAGTCACAACATAGGGGCGGGCAGGGTTGCCTGCGGTGCTGATGCCGTTCGTTCCCGCAAGAATGTAACCGAAGCCGACTTCGCCTATATCAAGCGCGCTTGTGCCTTCGATGTTACCGTCAGGCTTCTTCGAACCGGGAACCTTTGCATAGAACATGGCTTCCGACAGGGTATAACCCGCTCCCATCAGCTGACGGAAGTAAGAGTTCGAATCGGTGCCGGTCATGGGAATCGTGGTTTCCGTGTTGAGCGTCACCTCAGCGGCGGAATTTGAATCCGGGAAACGACCGTATTCCGTTTCGAACTCGAACATCGCAAGGCCGATCTGACGCGCATTATTTACGGCCTGGGTCTGGTCGGCTTTTTTGCGTTGGCGGATGATCATGGGGGCGGTGAGTCCGGCGAGTGATGCGATGATCACGATGACGACGAGTAGCTCCACCAGAGTGAAGCCGCGTCTTGTTTTTAGGTTGGTTTTCATTGTTTTGTATTATTTATGTTTGGTTTTTGGTATGTTCGGGCAAGCGCCCAGTTTGTATCCCAAGGGCGATAAATCGTCCGAGGTTCAGAAAAGGTAGAATCGGCAATGGCCGAAGCAAGCGAATTCTTCGGCTGGGACAAGAAAACAGCGGAGGATACACAAGGCTTCAGTCGGAGGTGCCCCGGAGCTCGGAAAGTGTGCGGTGTTCGTTTTCGGTGACAGGGTAGGGTCCCGAAAATTCGACCTGCCGGGAGTTTCCTGAGCCACTGCGGCAGGCGAAGGCCTTGCGGGATTCTAGGTAGTAGAGGATCTGGTAGCGGTTGCCGCTCTTGTTGGTTTCCGCCAGGAAGTCGGGACAGCCTTGCTGGCCGATGAAAACCCCGAGGTCCGGGTAGCGGACGGAAAGGGCGGTGAGGCGCTGGAATCCGAATGTGGGCGGGTTCTGCCGGACGAACATGATGTGGTCGTTCGCGGCGGCTGAGGTGCTACCGAGGAATGCGGAATTTCCGACGGATGAACAGGAGCCGCAGAAAAGGTTGAATGCGGAGAGGCAGGTGAGCGTTTTTAATGCGATCAGCATCATCAGGTGCGTGAATCAGTGCGCGGCGCGGCGTTTCCGGTCTTTCTCGATGATGTTGTCGATTTTTGCCGTGTTCGGGCGGTTCCCTTCTGAGTCGATGAAAATCGCGGTTTCGAGCGGGACGAGGAATTCTACGGCGGAATTGATGCCGATAAGCTTGCCGAAGGCATCAACGACGGGACCCCCGCTGTCACCCGGCTGGAGGGGGATGTCGATCTTGAACGGCCTGTTGCCGGTGAACATACCTTCCGGCGAGAGGGCGGTGCGGAGCCTGCCGGGCTCTGTGCGGAAGCCGGTGGCCATACCGCCGTGTATGATTCCGTGGCCAGTCACGAGCCACTCTCCCGGAGGGGTCCAGTCGTAGTAATAGGGGGTTTTTCGTGGGACGTGGAGCAGCGCGAGATCATCGGAGTAGGAGCACCATACGATACGTGCCTTCTCGGTTACAATGCCGCCGCCGTTTCCATAGATGATGAACACATTTTTGTCTTCTGAGCGGGCAAGAACGTGATCCGCTGTAAGGAAATATCCGTCATGGGTGATCGGCGCCGCCGACCCACCGTCGGCATCGCCGGGCGCTTCCGAGATGGAAAAGCGCTTGTTGACCCAGCTGCCCAGCTCATTGCGGGAGGTGACGACTACGGCGGAAAGTCGTTCTTTGACAATCTGCCGCGTGGTCTCGCCGGGAATCGCCGCGCCGCCCGGTGGCATGCGAGGAACCGGGGCACACGCCAAGAGGAAGAGGCCGAAGAGCGTTGCGCCCGATATCAGGTAAAGTCTAACCATCCGCAGAGAGGAAACCATAGCTACGGGATTGAGTCACATATGATTTCAAAAATCCGACAACAATCGGTTGAGGGCTTTCCGAAAGGGTGCGGCGACCGGCAGCGAACCGAGCCGCTCTGGGGCGATCCATTCCTCACCATTTGCGGGCGGCTCCGTTTCGGCTTCATGGACTTTTAGGTGAACCTTGTAGCGGGTGATCGGGTAGGTGGTGTCGAAAATCATTTTCAGAGCGGAGCAGGATTCGGCGCTCCGCAGGGGCAGCTTCCAAAGCCCCTTGCGGCGGCTTCCGGATTCGCAGTGAAGGAGGATGCGTCCGGTGGCATCGCGGCACCAGATGGCATATTCAGTGATTTTCGTGACGGCCGGGGCTTTCTTTTTCACCGGCAGGTTTTCGGGTTCCCTGGCTTTGCAGAAACGGGTCACGGGGCACATTTCGCAAAGCGGGCTACCCGGGCGGCAGATGGTCTGCCCCAACTCCATCATGGCGTAGTGGTGCCTCCTTGGGTCTTCCGAATTGCATAGAGAAAGCGCCCATTTTCGGTGCTGTTTGATGGTTGCGGCTGAATCGATGGTCGCCGGGTCGTCCATCAGCCTGGAAAGGACTCGTGAGACGTTCCCGTCGACGAGCGCCGAGGGCTTTCCGAAGGAGAAGGAAAGCAGGGCGGCGGCCGTGTAGGGGCCGATGCCCGGGAGTGCGAGCAACTCCTTTTCCCCAGACGGGAAAACGCCGCGGTGGATGTCCAGCACGGCGCTTGCAGCGTCTCGTAGCATTCTTGCGCGGCGGTAGTAGCCGAGGCCTTCCCAGGCCTTGAGCAAGCGCGTGTCGTCCGCCGCAGCAAGCGCTCCCACATCCGGGAACTCAGCGAGGAAACGCGTGTAATAACCCTTGCCGAGCACTGTCGCCACGCGGGTCTGCTGGAGCATCATTTCGGAAACCAGGATGGCATACGGGTCGCTTGTCCTGCGCCATGGGAAATCCTTGCCGTCCTTGGAAAACCAAACGCCAAGGGCTTTTCGGAAAGCCTCAGGTGCTTCCAGTGGGGACCCCTCGAAGCGCGGCTTGATCAGTGCCATCAGCGTTTGCGGCGCAGGCGTTTTCCCGAGAGGCGGGAGTCGATGAGATTTTGGCAGCGGCCGTTGAGGCGAAGCTGTTCGCAGCTTGCCTCAATCTTGATCGACTGCCGTATCGTCCGGAAGCCGAGGCGGCGGGTGACGCAATCCGTCTGAATGTCCACATTTCCGTCCTCGAATTCCACGATATTCCCGCAATCGATGCAGACAAGGTGGTTGTGCGAGGGTTTTTCTAGGAAATTCGGATCGTAGGTAATCTGGCTCTCCCCGAGGTCGATCTGGCGGAGAAGATCTGCCTCCACCAGCAGTGCGAGGGTGCGGTAGACGGTGGCGCGGGAGGTCTCTCCGTCGACCTTGCGGACACGTCCAAAAAGCTCGTCTGCGGTGAAATGTTCGTCCTTCGAGAAGACAATATCGACGATCTGCTCGCGCTGCACGGTGCGCCTTAGTCCCTTTCGCCGGATGAATTCATCGAGCCGTTCCTTGATCCCGCTGTCCATTTCCCCCGCAGGCTAGCGGGGCAGCATGAAATGTAAAAGCAATCCGCTGCGGTGCTGCATTCCGGCGGGGAGTGCCGCAACTATGGTGCCGCCGGGTTGATGACGGTTTCCGCGATCCGCGCCAAGATGCTGCGCTGCCGGCTTATTCTGAGATTGCGCCTGCCTTGACCCGGCTGCAAACTAGCGGCGGGACGTTTTCCCAGAATTTTTCCACCACAACCGATGAATAAGCCGAGCGGCGATCCGTCAAAACCAGTGCGAAGCCCCTCCGCATCCACTGAAACGGATGCTATGGCGGGAGATCCCGAAGAGGATTTCCGGTTGGTGGGCTTGGCACAGAAGGGTGATATGCGCGCGTACGACGCACTTGTCATCCGCCACCAGGGCAGGATTTACGCGATGATAAGGAACATGGTCAAAAACGATGCGGATGCCTGGGATCTCTCCCAGGAGGTCTTCGTCAAGGCATGGCGGGCGCTGCCGCGCTTCGAGGCACGGGCGCGTTTTTCGACGTGGCTGTTCCGGATCGCCCACAACAGCGTCTACGATTGGGTTCGGAAACGCAAGATTGAGAGCGCCGGTGAGCTCAACGACGAGATTTTCAACCGGGACAGCATCGACCTGTCCGCGCAGACCGCGCCATCCTTCGTCGAGTTGCCGGATGATGCCCTTTCCAACACTGAACTGCGCGAGAAGATCGAGGAAGCACTCGGAAAACTCAGCGCCGAGCACCGCGAAGCGGTGGTGCTGAAAGACGTCCAGGGGCTCTCTTACAAGGAAATCGCCGAGGTTATGGACTGCACGCTCGGCACCGTGATGAGCCGCCTTTACTATGCCCGCCAGAAACTCCAAGCCCTCCTGAAAGATGAATACGAATCCCGATGAAACCAAGCTGGCCCTGTGGCTCGACGACGAGCTCACCGGCGACGATCTCGCTGCGATGGATACGTGGGCCGCTGATATGCCGGAACAGCTGGCCGCCCGCGAGGAACTGCGCAGCTACCGGAAGATGATGGCCGGGGCACTGCCCGCCAGCGAGGAGCCACCGTATCCCGATTTTTTCCTCAGCCGCGTCAACCGGGGAATCAGGGGACTACAGGCTGCGGAAAAAGCCGTCGCTTCTTCACCGGCCGCCGCCCCATTCTGGAAAATGTGGCTGATGCCCGTCGCCGCGTGTGCCGGCATGGTGCTCGCCTTCGGGATTGGCAGGCAGAGCACGGATCGGCAAGCGCCGCTTGCGATCGTCCCCGTGGCCTCGCCGGTGGTCTACACGCCGGAAGAGGGAGTGGACGCCGAATGGTTCGCCAGCAGCAATGCCGGTGCCACCGTGATCGTCCTCCAGGGGGTGAGCGCAATCCCGGATTCCACTGATTTCTCGGAAACGGTTTACGTGCCTACCGCCAGCGAGGCGGACCGAACCGCAGGACGGCGCAACCAGGATAAGAATTCCAGCAGGCAATGAGATCTACGCTCCAATCATTTTTCGGACTCCTGATCGCGCTCGCGATTGGATTGGCCGCAGGCCGCCTTTCCGCACAGGAGGATCCGGGTCGCGCGAAGGTGGGATCCCTAGTGGTGACCGTTTATTTCGCGACCGATGGTGATCCGAAAGCGGCCGGGGAAAAGGCGCAGGAAATCTCGGAGGATTTGCGGACGCGACTCAGCAGCGAGAAAAAGCTCAGGTTTGCGCATTACCGGGCGCTGGGTGCGGACACCCAGGAAATTTTCCGCAGCTACGAGAACTGGGCGCAGCCGCTCAAGCCGTCCGATGAGATTCTCGTCCGTTTCGAAACCCGCACCCGGCCGGAGGAGGATTCGATCTCGCTCGATCTGGAGCTTTGGCTTGCCCGGAAAAAGATCCTCAAGACCGATGTCCAACTGCGCCAGGGGCGCCCGCTCTACGTGCTGGGTTCGGAATGGCGTGGCGGCCGGTTGATCATCGCAGTCGCGCTTGCGAAGTGACGCATCCGGGGCAATCATCATTCCCATGAACGCCCTAACTCTTGCATTTTTCCTGCTCGGTATCATCCCGGGTGTCGCCGCCCTGGAGTTCGAGACGCCATCCATCGAAGCGAAGGCGGATCTCAGCGACAAGGTCGTGACCCGGGATTTTAAGTTCAGGAACAACGGGAAAGAGGCGGTCAAAATCACGCAGGCGGACGCTGGATGCTCCTGCCTTGCGGTGCAGGTGGGGGGCGGGAAATTCAGTTATGCTCCCGGTGAGTCGGGCGTCCTCCGCGCGACCTTCGAACTCGGCAGTTTCCAGGGAACCGTGGAAAAGAAGATCAATATCTGGCTTGAGGGTGATCCCGAGGAGAAGCCTTCGACGACGTTGACGATGAGCGTCCTCATCCCCGTCATCATTAAGTTGGAGCCGAAGAGCCTGAAGTGGCAGGTGGGCGGCCCGGCGGAGGCGAAGGTGATCGATATCGGGATGGATTACAGCAAGCTGATCCATGTGACCTCCGTGGCGACGAGCAACGACTTATTTACCGCAAAGCTCATCACCGTTGAGGAAGGCAAGCATTACCAGGTCGAGGTCACGCCGCAGAAAGGAACGGATTCGGCCGGGCTTGCGATCATCCGGATCGAGACGGATGTGGATGTCGCGAAGCAGCGAGTTCAGCAGGGTTTTGCCGTTATTTCCAAGCCACTGAAGAAAACGAAATGAACGCCGTCTCCCAGCTTGGCGTCATCGTCCTGGTATCGCTGGCAGCGGCCGGCGCGACGTGGCTCGTGAAAGGGCCGCCATCCGAGCCCGCCTTCGTATGCGATCCGGCACAACTCACCGAGGGTGAGATCTGCCTCGCCGATGTTTCCGGGAATGTCCTCTGGGTCGACGCCCGAACGCGCTCGGAATGGAAGAGAAACGGTTTGGAGGGGGCGATCCTGTGGAATCTCGATCCCAAGGAAGACGAGAACGCCATGGAAGCCGGCGTGGCGATGGGCATCGCTGGAGGGGCTGAACTCGTCGTTGTCTATTGCGGCAGCGAGGCCTGCGGCACTAGCAAACAGATTGCGAACCGCATACGCGGACTTGGCTTCGGGACGCCGGTGAAAACCCTGCACGGCGGCTGGGATGCGCTCAAGGGCCTCGGCAGAAATCCCCTTACGAATTCCAGTTCAGGGCCTTGATGTCGAGGGCTTCGAGGAAGGGCTTTTCCGGATCCTCCTCGGTATTCCAGCGCATGAAGACGGTGCAGGCCTTTGCCTGCCCATAGGCCAGTTCCGATGTTTCATCCTCAAGCATGTAACCGATCTTGGAGCGCTTCCCGAAATAAGCCTTGGTGATTTCCTTGGCGTCCTCACGGGAGAGGATTTTCAGGGTAAATTTCTTGTCCGAGCCGGGGACGTCGTCGTAGCAGAAAGCTCCTGCGGAAATAATGATCTGGAAGGTTCCGGCATCTTCCGAAGGTTTTTCCGCATAACTGGCGAACCTGCCTCCGAAAAGGTCGAGGAAGGAATCGACCACCACTTTCGGTGGGCTCGTGCCGCGTGTCCGCACCAACATCGTCTGCAGATTTGCATCCCCGTCCGGGGTAGCGAAATTGACGTGATAGTAGTAGTCGATCACTTGCTCGATTGCATTGGTTTCGCGGACATCCACGCTGATTTTCAGTGCTTCTGGCAGCGTGCCGCTCAATACGGAATTCACGAGTTCCGGCTCGGCTCGTTTCGTTTCGATGTGCGGCAGGCGCTCTTCCAGGGTTTTCATGCCGAGGAATTCCTCGAGCAGTTCAAGCGCCACGATCCCGCCGTCGACTGGCTGGAGTTCGGGCTGGAAATCGTTTTTGACATCGCCGATCGGTGGCATCGCTGGATCCGCTACCGGCAGGGTCGCGGGATCCTCATTCTCGGTGAGCGATTCAAAGCTGTCGTCTTCCGGCGGAAGGATCGTATTTACTGCGGGCTCTGTGGCTCCCTGCGCGGCTGTGGTTTGATTCGGCGGGGAGTTCCCGTCACGATCCTTCTGGAGGAAGGTCTTCACCCCGTACACCACTCCGACCGCAACGCAGAGAAATAATACCGGCACAAGGAAGCGCATGAGGCGGTTCCTGTGGTGGCGCTGTGGTGGCGCTGTGGTGGCGGGCCGGGGTTACCTGCCTGCGGACGAACTGTTCCGCTCGGTTCTGGGCGCGACCGAACCGCCGCTTCCGAAGGGTCAGGGCTTGCGCCTGGGAGTTGTCTCGGTTCGGGGCGGAGAATGTTCGGCTGGCCGGATACCGGTTGGGGTGTCCTGTTGAATTCGGGCAGGGGCGCCGCCTGTGGCTGGGAATAGACAGGATCTGGAGCAGTGTGCTGCTTGTTTTCCTATGCTCGGCAGATCGCGATGTGGATTATCGCCATTCCTGAATGAAACAAGTTGTGTATTCGCTTTTTGGCGGGACAAATGGCGTGTCGCCTGCTTTAACCCCTCCGGCACTCACTCGGAAAATTTCACGAATCACAATGGCAACCACCACAAAGCGCGACCTCGTCTCCAAGATCACGGATAAACTCGGCCTGAAGGGGGTGGCGATCACCCAGCAGGATGTTTACGAGGTTGTCCAATCTCTGATCGATGAAGTCACTGATTCGCTCGCGAACGGGGACAACGTGGTGCTGAGGAATTTCGGGGCTTTCGAGGTCCGTGAAATGAAAGCCAAGATCGGGCGGAACCCGAAGGATCCCGACAAGGATGTGCCGATCCCGGCGCGTGCGGCCGTGAAGTTCAAGCCCGGCAAGGAAATGAAGGAAAAAGTTGCGACCAGCCTGCAGCTCATCAGGGAGCGCGACCAATGACCGGGTTGCTTGGATGAAAAGAAGGCTTCCATCTGCAATTCGCATCTTCCTGTGCGCTGCTGCGGTGTGTTTTGTGTGCGTATCATGCTCCTCGCGTCCCGGCGGATATTCCGGATACATGACGCGATCCTATACGATAAAGGGGCAGACGTATCATCCCATGAGCGTCGATCAAGCGCTCGGTTTTAGCGAAACGGGCACTTGCTCCTGGTATGATGAGTCGAGTTTCTTCGGATTGAAGCGGGGCAACACTTCGCTGGGTGAGAAAGTGAAGCCATGGCACCTGAGCGGCGCGCACAAGACTCTCCCACTGCCTTGCCTGGTAAAGGTCACCAATTTGGAGAACGGCCGCTCCCTCAAGGTTCGCATCAACGACCGCGGGCCGTTCATCCCCGGACGGCATCTTGATCTCACGCCGCGCGCCGCCAAGAAGCTAAATTTTCACGGAGACGGTCTCACCCGCACCAAGATCGATGTGCTTTCGGTCGGGGACGGGCGCTACCGCAGGAAATCCCGTAGCGGTTTCCTTTTTTGGTGAAGCCGGGAAACACGCGAGGCTTGTCCGCTGCGGGGGAAACGCCCAGCCTCTCCAAATAGATGAAAGAGCGGATCGACGAGTTGGAGCAATGGGGGGCCGATGTAATTTTCGGTCGTGCTAAGGGCTTCCGTGCGACGCTGACGCGGATGTTCATGTTCGGCCTCTCGGGGCTTTTCCGCATCCTCGTGCAATGCAGGATTGGGCGTTACCGCAGCGGCTGGAAGCCCCAGGAATTCCTCGGTGTGCAGGTTGTTTCGATTGGCAACATCACCCTCGGCGGAACCGGGAAAACACCGGTCGTCGAGCTTCTCGCCAGATCCTTGAGGGATCGCGGCAGGAAGGTCGCAATCCTTTCGCGGGGATACAAGAGCAGGAAACTCGAGCGAACCCAGAAGTGGATGGGTGCAGACGGGAAGCAGGTTGCCTCCAAGCGGATGCCGAAGGTCGTTTCGACCGGTTCCTCGATCATGCTGGATTCCAAGTTCGCCGGAGATGAGCCCTTTATGCTGGCGAAGAACCTCGATGGGGTTGCCGTGATCGTGGACAAGAACCGCGTCAAGGGAGGGCGTTTCGCGATTGCCGAACTGGAATCGGAGATACTGATGCTCGACGACGGGATGCAGTACCTCGATCTCGCTCATTCCATCGATGTTGTACTGATCGATTCAAAATCTCCCTTCGGCACCGGTTCGCTGCTGCCGCGCGGGACCTTGCGCGAGCCTCCCCGCAACCTCCGCCGCGCCTCCTACATTCTGATCACGAAATGCGATGGCTCATCGAACGCAGACCTCATCGCCCGAATCAGGAAATACAACGCCACGGCGGACATCATCGAGTGCGCCCACGGCCCGATCCATTTGGAAAATCTCCATACCCGCGAGCGCGAGCCGCTGTTGTTCCTTAATGGCAAATGGGTTGGTGCGATCAGTGCCATCGCCGTCCCTGAGAATTTCGAGAAATCCCTGGAGGCACTCGGGGCGAAGGTGGAGATCCGCCGCCGGTTCTCGGACCACCACCGCTTCAACCGCCGCGATGTGGATCATTTTATGCAGCGCTGCGTGGAGCGCGACATGGAGATCATCGTCACCACGGAGAAGGATGCCGTCCGTTTCCCGAGGCCGACGGAGATCAATGTTCCGATCTATTTTCTCCGCATCGAAGTGGAAATCCTCTCCGGGCAGGAGGCCT
This sequence comes from uncultured Verrucomicrobiales bacterium, assembly GCA_905478925.1. Classification (GTDB taxonomy): domain Bacteria; phylum Verrucomicrobiota; class Verrucomicrobiia; order Verrucomicrobiales; family Akkermansiaceae; genus Luteolibacter. The sequence continues at coordinate 3,526 of CAJQKQ010000126.1, read as the reverse complement.
GGGACGGCATGGTGGACCTCATCTGCGACCCGTCGCCGGTCACAGATTCCGTGCTGAGGAATGCGGGGGCATACCGGGTGTGAACGGAAATATCCCGGGCTGCGTCACTTGAATCTTGGCAGAACCACGCGGGCGTTTAAACCAAGGCCGTGCTTTCACTTGGAATACTTGGCTCCGGCTCCGGCTCGAACATGCAGGCGATCCTGGATGCGATCGAAGGAGGTGTTCTCCATGCGCGCATCGCCCTCGTCCTTTCCGACAATCCGGACGCCTACATTCTCAGTCGGGCGCAAGCCAACGGTATCCCGGTGGGCATTATCGACTGCTCGCAGCACCGGCTGAAATTTCCCGAAGAGGCGCAGGAGGAGACCGCACGCAGGCTCAAGGAAGCGGGGGTGGATCTGGTATGCCTCGCCGGCTTCATGCGTCTGGTTAAGAAGCCCCTGCTCGATGCCTTCCCTTCGCGGATACTGAATATTCACCCGTCGCTGCTTCCCGCATATCCGGGCCTTGAGGCGTGGAAGCAGGCCGTCGAGGCTGGAGCGGAAGAAAGCGGTGTCACTGTGCATGTGGTTGATTCCGGGATGGATACCGGGCCCATCCTCGGTCAGGCTCGCGTGCCGGTGCTCACCGGCGACACTTCCGAATCGCTCTACGCCCGCATCCGGGTGGAGGAGCACCGCCTTTATCCGGAAATGATCGCCGCATACGCCAGCAAGCTCCAACCATGAATCCAGACGCACTGCAACCCTTGCTCCGGCACCTAGGAGAAACTGTGATCGGCGCCGAAGAACCCGCGCGGATGCTCGTCACCGCACTCCTGGCGGACGGTCACGTCCTGATCGAGGGCGCACCGGGGATAGGCAAGACCACGCTCGCCCATAGCCTCGCAAGCTCAATGGGAGGAACGTTCAAGCGGGTTCAGTTCACCCCTGATCTTCTTCCTTCTGACCTCCTCGGCTACAATCTCTACCGCTCTGCGACGGGAGATTTTGATTTTATACCCGGTCCCGTTTTTGCCAACTGCCTGCTTGCAGATGAGATCAACCGCACCTCCCCGCGGGTGCAGTCCGCGCTGCTGGAAAGCATGAACGAGGGCAATGTTACCATCGACGGGGTGACCCGCGAGCTGCCCCGGCCGTTCATGGTCATCGCGACACAGAACGACACCCATACCGCAGGGACTTTCCCGCTTCCCGAGCCGCAGCTCGACCGTTTTCTGCTTTCCCTCGAAATGACGCTTCCGGATGCAGACAGGCAGACGGAGATTATCCTTTCCCATGCTTCACGGGCGAACTCGCAGGAGTCCGCACCGGATTTCGGCCTCGCGCGGGAAACTGTCCTAGCATTGCAGGAAAAGGCGGCGCAGGTTCCCGTTTCTCCCGCCATTGCGCAATACATCACTTCGCTTTGCGAGACCCTGCGACAGCTTGCGGGATCGAGCCAGAGCGTCTCGATCCGTGCATCCCTGGCTATTCTCAGAGCGGCACGCGCCAACGCCTTTCTGGAGTCAGCTCCCGCCGTTTATCCGGATCATGTGCAGGCGATTTTCGCTGCCGTGATGCGGCATCGTATCCTGGCAGACGAGAGTTTCGACCCGCTTGAGCTGATCGGGATGGCGCTTTCGAAAACGGATATCCCCTAAGCGGAGGCGTTCGCGTCGTAGTCCATTTTCACTCCCACCCGTGAGAGGACGATGAATGTGAATATGCCGAGTGCGGTGCCGAACGGGAACTGGAGGCAGTTCACTCCCGCAACCACGAATGAGAAGATCCGGTGTTTGCGCTTCCTCATGTGGAGCCCGACGAGGATGTTGCAGATGCATAGGGCGATGAGGAATGCGCCGCAAACTACGTAGAATATACTTAGGATAGGGAGAAATTCCTTGGGGAAAGGCGGGGATGTTGGTCTTGTCGGAACGGCGACGGGCGGGCTCGCCAGCAGAGTCGCGGCTTCTTCCGGGGTTGCAGGCGTCGGGCTCACTGCGATAACGGCGGACGGGGAAGCGGGAGGTGTTTGGGATTCTGCCTCGGCCATCTGGAGAACCATGGCCATGATCATGTAATGGAGGATGAGGAATCCGATCCCGAGGAGATAGAGCCCGCCCATCACGAAGTGCAGGACGGAGATGAGATTGAGGTGCGTCTCGTCCTGCACGTTGATCTGGCGGACGGGCATCGGCGGGGGCTGTTGCATGGTCATACGGCTTATTCCAATCCGCGTTCCGTTACCTCGTCCTCATCCCAGCCGAGGTAATGACCGAGTTCGTGGAGGTAGGTGGTGCCCACCTCGTCGCGGAAATCTTGTTCGTCCCGCTCGGTATACTCCCACAGGTTGGCCACGAAAATTCGGATCAGTGGTAGGGCATTTGGGTCGGGCTCATCGATCAGGGACGCGCCTTCGAAAAGTCCGAGCAGGTCATCCCCGAGCCCATCATCCGCGCGCGGCTTGTTCTCATAGGAAACAGGGCAGGCCGCAGCCTGTTCTTTCACGCCTTCCGGCAGAACCGTGGCGATCATCGCCACTTCCTCTTCGGCGATGGCGCACAGTTCGGGTAATTCCATATGCTTGCCTGTCCGTGTTACTGGGATTTCGCTCTCACTCAGCGGCCTTTTCGGCCGCGCTCCCTACGCTCACATCTGGCTGCTCCGCTTCCTCCGGTTTCACTTCCGGTTCGCTTGGCTTGAGTTCGGGGACGGGGTCGATCTTGATGGGTTCCCCAATCGAGGTGTCAACCGGGGCATCGGGATCGATGATGGTGGGGATGGCGCCTTCGGGCGGCAGGCCATTGGCATCGATGACGGGAAGTGGTTCGATCGCGCCATCACCGGGAAGGGGTGGGTAGATCTGGTAGGTACCGTCGACGGGATAGGTTTGCGCTGCCGTGTTCGGCGAGGCGACCATTACGGAGGGCACCCAGCCGACCTCGCCGCTGTCCAGCTCCACCTTGACGTGGTTCGTATCTGCGGAAACGATCTTCATGTTCGTCCCCTGATCCAGCAGCTTGTCGGCATCCTCGTTTCCTTTCGGCTTGTTCTTGTAGAAGGCTGTGTTGGGGATGTTCGCCGTCACGAAAGTGCCGGGCGAGAGATCCGGGCCGTAGTTGGAGAGGCCGATCTGGGAGCCGCTGCCGGGAGGGGCGAGGGGATCGAAGCTACCGCTGGAGATCGGTCGATTCATCGACTCACAACTTGCCAATGCGAGCGCGGCTGGAACTATGCCAAGAGTAAGGAATTTCATAACAGAAGGAAAATGCCATCACCGAGGGCATGGGTCAACGCGAATGAAAGCGCGGTTCACAACCGTTCCTCGGTGACTTTCACTTCCATCTGGCAGCTCGCGCGTCGTTTTTGGGGAGAGAAAGCCGTCGGTTTCGACCTCCTGGAACTTTCCGTGGAGGGGTTCGCAATGCTTCCTGACGGAACTGTCGGAGCAAAATATCTCAGCGAAGAATTTTTCGACGGAGTAGCCTTTGAAAATGAATGAAAGGGTTTGGGATCTCGCTAACGGATAGCATCCTCCTCCG
>CAJQKQ010000125.1 GCA_905478925.1 uncultured Verrucomicrobiales bacterium | reverse complement strand
TTCCGCAACATCAATATCGGCGAGATCGCACCGGCTGCCAACGAGGCGGGCGTCAAGGCGGCGGGCTTCACAAAAATCTTCGACGGAAAGACACTCAGCGGCTGGAAGCACGGGGAGGATATCACCAACTGGACGGCCTCCAACGGAATCATCAAGCACAACGGCAAGCCCGGTTCGACCAAGGATCTGTGGAGTGAAAAGCCCTACAAGGATTTCACCCTCGTCTGCGATTGGCGCTGGAGCGGCCGTGGACCGATGATGGATCGTCCGCTCATCCTTGCCGACGGCTCACAGAAGGGCAGCGCCAAGGTTGAAGAACTCGACAGCGGTATCTACCTGCGTGGCAATTCGAAAAGCCAGGTCAACCTATGGAACTGGCCCGTCGGTTCCGGCGAGGTCTACGGCTACCGCACCGATAAAAAAATGTCGCCCGAGGTCAAAGCCGGCGTCACTCCGAAGATGAACGCCGACAAGCCGCTCGGCGAATGGAACCGAACCATGATCACCCTCAAAGGCGACCTCCTCACCGTGAACCTCAACGGCAAGACCGTCATCAAGGACGCCCAGCTCCCCGGTATCCCTGCCGAGGGCCCGATCGGCTTCCAGCACCACGGTGCCGCGATCGACTTCGCGAACGTTTGGATCAAGGAACTTTGATACCGATTCCTATTTTGAACCGCAGATTTCGTAGATGCACCCAAAGGGCATAAAAACGCAGATTTCAATCGCCCTGGAATGCGTCCACTTCCGAATCCACTTCCGAAGCCATCTGCGCAAATTCGCGTAATCTGCGGTTAAATCATCTACCCATCTCAAAACCACCCAGCCATGTCCTCCACTCAATCGTCCGCCACCGTCCGCCTCTCGGTGATGATGTTCCTCCAGTTCTTCATCTGGGGTGCTTGGTTCGTCACTCTCTATCTGGTCCTCGGCGGCAACGGCATGGCCTCGATCATCGGCGATTCCTACATCACGGCACCCGTCGCGGCGATGATCGCTCCGCTGTTCTTAGGGCTGGTGGCCGATCGGTTTTTCTCTTCGGAGCGGGTCATGGGAGTGCTGCTGCTAATTGGCGGCGGACTCATGCTGATGGTGCCAGCGGCAGTGGCCGCAGGTGATGCTACCAAGGTCTTCTGGCTCTTCACTGGCCACATGCTCTGCTACATGCCCACGCTCGGCCTGGGCAACACCATCGTGTTCAGCAATTTACCGCAGGAGGTCTTCCCGAAAGTCCGTGTCTGGGGCACCATCGGCTGGATCGCTGCGGGTCTCGTCGCCGGATTCCTCGGCTGGTCTGCCAGCGTCAATCTCTTCTGGATGGCGGGCATTAGCTCCGTGGTCCTCGGAGTGTTCAGTTTCACCCTGCCTCACACCCCGCCGCCCTCCGCCGGGCAACCGATCAACATGCGCGGCTTGCTCATGCTCGATGCTTTCAAAATGCTCACCAAGCCGTCGTTCTTCGTGTTCATGCTTTGCTCAACGCTGATCTGTATCCCGCTCGGCTACTACTACTCCAATACCTCCGGATTTCTCGCTGACATGGGCTTCCAGCAACCCGTTTCCGCGATGAGCGTCGGCCAGATGTCCGAAATTTTCTTCATGCTGCTGGTGCCGTTCTTCTTCCGCAAACTCGGCGTGAAATGGATGATCTTCATCGGCATGCTTGCCTGGGTGGCTCGGGACCTGCTTTTCGCCTACGGTGCACCCGATCAGGTCGTCTGGATGCTCTTCGCGGGCATCGCCCTCCACGGCATTTGCTACGATTTCTTTTTCGTCACCGGCTTCATGTATGCCGACGCAGCCGCCCCCAAGGCGATCCGTGGTCAGGTGCAGAGCATGCTGGTGTTCTTTACCCAGGGCGTGGGCATGTTCATTGGCTTCAAGTTCGCCGCTTACAAGCTCGCTCCGGTCGTCGACCTCTCGAAGGAACTCACTGCTGCCATCGGAGCCGCGCGCGGCGAGCAGGCCTTCACCTACGCCCAACAGCTCGCCAACATGTTCGCCGTGGACATGCCTGCAGGAGTCGATGCCACCTTGCTCTCGAAAACTTCCGAACTCTGGAAAGCCTATTGGCTGCTACCCGCCGGCATGGCCGGTGCCATCGCTATTCTGTTCTTCCTCGCTTTTCGCGACAAGAGCGTGGAACCCGGCGAGAGTGGCGAAAACTGAGCGCGTCGCGACGCCCGTGGCACGCCCGGAAAACGACGTCTCACAGCTCTGCATCTGGGGGGATGTTGCAATGCGCACTTGGTATCATTGACCTCTCCTTGATTCTTGTCCCTTGCAGGGCAGCGTTGGTTTAACGCAGGATGTGGTCGCATGAATTCCTATTTTGAAAAGCTTGGACGCAGCGTCCTCGAACGCTGGCGGCAGCAGAATTTCTCGCTCGAAGCGTTTCCGGAGCTTGCCCGTATCGCCATCGATGAAGCTCCGCCGTCTGAGAACGTCGAAATCGAGGAGATGATTCACGAGTTCCTAGTCAACGACGAACAACCTTTTCAGAGTCAATCCGGGTTCGGTCAACCCGAGTTGGTGGCCTTTAACGATACTCGATTTTACATTCAGATCCTTTTCTGGATGGAGGGAACCACCGAAATCCATCAA
>CAJQKQ010000124.1 GCA_905478925.1 uncultured Verrucomicrobiales bacterium | reverse complement strand
ACGGCGCCGAGGGAGGTGGATTTTTGGTATTCGGTGACTCGGCCCTCGAAGAAGTTTTGTTCCTTCTTGATGTCCATCATTTCGGCGAGCCATGGGAATGGGTTGGAGACGGATTCGTTGAGCGGATCCAGGCCGCAGGAGACGAGGCGGCGGTCGGCGATGTAGTCGATGTAGGTTTCGAAATCGGCGGAGTTGAGGCCGAGGCCGGTGACTGGGAGGCAATCGCGGATGAAGGCTTTTTCCAGGCGGATGCCTTCGGACATGGTGTCGCGGAGATCGGTGCGGAATTCCTCTGTCCAGATATCCGGGTTTTCATCGATGAGATCCATGAGCAGGTTGCGGAAGACCTCGATGTGGTTGGATTCATCGCGCAGGGTGTAGCGGAACATCTGGCCGATGCCGGGGAATTTATTCTGGCGGTAAAGGCTGAGGATCATTCCGAACAGCCCGTAGAACTGGGTGCCCTCCATGATCTGGCCGAACAGGAAGATATTTTTGGCGAGCGCCTGCTTGTTTTCCGTGATCGTGAGGTCGATGTCGCGGCGCAGTGCTTTGGAGTTCGAGGTCACGAAATGGTTCTTCGCGGTGATGGTCGGGACATCCTCGAACATGGCTTCGCACTCATGCGGGTTGAGGCCGAGCGAGGAGATCATGTAGACGAGGCTGTCGGCATGGATGTTTTCCTCATGGGCGTGGCGACCGAGAACCATTTTAAGCTCCGGGGCGGTGACGACCTCGCGGACGACGTGGAGGACGTTGTCGCCGACGATTCCCTCGGCGGCGGAGAAGTAGCCGATGCCCATTTTGATGATCCAACGTTCGACATCGGAAATTTCATCGGAGCGCCATTGCTCGACGTCGCGCTGCATGGGAATTTCCTCAGGCTCCCAATGGTTTGCCTTCATGTTCTTGTAGAGGTCGTAGGCCCAGGTGTATTTGAGCGGGAGGATGTTGAAGAACATCGTGTCCTTGCCGTTGATGACTTTCTTGGCGTTGAAGGCGAGTTCCGCTTTGGCTGTATCGAGAATGAAGGTGCGATCGCCGAGGCTGACGGTGGTGGTTTTGGACATGAATTGGATCTAGGTGAGGTTAAAATTTAGTGCCGGAGGGCGGTGCTGGAGTCGCCAATAGCGTCGTGAAGACTGATCGAAAATGATCGCTCGGGTCAATCCGATTCTGGAGATGTGGTATCCACAAATTATTCACAATACCACATGTAGTATTTTCGTCCAGTATCTACAATGTAAGCTATCTTGAAGTTTCGGGCTTTGCGGCGATCTGCAATTGATTTCGCTCATCGCTCTGGGGGCCGAAAAAAATTTGAACAAATTCGAGTTTCGATTGCGCAGCCGAAAATTTGAAAAAAATCCTCAACTTATCCTAAATTTCTACGCCGTTTGGTCAGCTCATTTTCGGAAGTGACTGATTTTACTAACAATAAAACTTTGAGGGCATCGCTGCGGCGTGTGGAGCGGAGCGAGAAATTCGGGTTGGCGGCTTTTCAAGCTGGCGGGAATCGGGTTCCCTGTGCGGATGAAACGGCTCGCGACGCATTGGCAGATCCTAATCGCCCTGGCATTAGCAACCCTCACGGCACTCGCTTTGCGGGGGCTTTTCCGGGATGCGGCGGAGGGATCCGCCAACGCCAACTTCGTCGAGGCTGCGCTGGAGACCTGCCGCTTTGTCGGTGATCTATTCATGCGCGGGCTAAAAATGATCATCGTTCCGCTGATCGTTACGGCGGTGGTTTCGGGCATCACCGGGATGAAGGGCGTGGAAGGCTTCGGTCGGCTCGGAATGAAGACTGTGGCGTTTTACATGTGCTCAAGTTTCGTGGCGATTACCATGGGGCTGGTCGTTGTGAACGTGATCCAACCGGGAATGGTGGACGGGAAACCAAACCAGGCGATCAAGGCGGCATTCCAGCAGCAGGAAGCCGATGCCGGGGACGCGGCGAAGGGCAAGGTCAGCGAGGCGGGCAAGCGCGAGGGCAAGGATTTCCTCGGGATTTTCAAGGCGATGATTCCGGAAAACGTGGTCAGCGCAGCCAGCGACAACGGCCAGATGCTGGGAGTGATCGTGTTCAGCATCCTGTTTGCGATCGCGGCGACCCAGCTACCGGGTGACTCCGGAGACAGCGTGCGGCATTTCTTCGGGGCGGCGAACGAGGCGATGATCACGGTGACAAAATGGATCATGGCGGTGGCACCGATCGGAGTCTATGCGCTGATCCTGCCGGTGGTCTATGAGACCGGGGCGGGGCTTTTCGCGCAGCTCGGGAAATACTTTTTCACGGTATTATTTGCTCTTGGGCTGCATCTCTTCGTGGTGCTGCCGCTGGCGCTGAAATTCATTGGGAAAACCAGTCCGTTGGCTCATTTCAAGGCGATGCGTCCGGCGATCCTGCTGGCGTTCTCGACCGCATCCTCCTCGGCGACGCTGCCGGTCACGATGCGAAACGTGCAGGACAAGGCGGGCGTCTCGAAGCGTGTCGCCAGCTTCACCCTGCCGCTCGGGGCAACGGTGAACATGGACGGGACGGCGCTTTATGAGTGCGTGGCGGTTATTTTCGTGGCGCAGGTGATGGGCATCGAACTCGGGCTGGGCTCGCAGTTCTTCATCGTTGTCGCCGCACTTCTGACCAGCGTGGGCGTGGCGGGCATCCCTTCCGCCAGCCTTGTTGCGATCCTCCTGATCCTGAAAAACTCCAACATTCCAAACGCCGAGACGGCGGTGGTTGCCCTGCTCTCGGTGGATCGGCTGCTCGATATGAGCCGGACGGCGGTGAACGTGTTCAGCGATTCATGCGCCGCGGTGATCATCGGCGAGAGCGAGGGCGAGGTCTTCGCGGTTCACGAATCCTCAAGATAGTTCATCGGCCGATAGATCATCGCAATGAGGGATCCGCAGGCAGCCGCCGACTGGGTGGCGACGATGGAAAGCGGTGAGCTGCAGAACCGCGCCTCCGGGAACGTCGCCAAGCGGCTCGCGAGGCTGGATGTGGACAAGGCTGCTGAATTCGTTTCCACGCTCCAACCCTCGGCGAAGGCCAACGCGGCCGCAGCAACCGTCCCCGCCATGTCTGAGAATGACATCGCGGGCACAGCACGCTGGGTGTCATCGCTCGCCGGCACGCCGGGATACGACAAGATCGTGGAGTCCTTCGTGTGGAGCTGCGACGACCGCGCCCCCGAGCAGTCCGCCGCATGGATCCAGGGGATCTCCGACAAGGGACAACAGACCAAGCTTTACCACCGTATGCTCGGCGGGTGGCAGAAGAGGGATGCCGATGCGGTCCGCACATGGGTGACGGAGAACGACGTGCCGGCGACGGTCAGGAAACGCTTCAGTCGTTAGATCCGCCTCCGGATCACGAATCCGGCAATTCGGAGGAGATGGCACTCCAGAGTTTCCCGAATTGCTCGTTTTTCTCCGAAAGGATGTCCGCAGTAGTTTCGGCGCGCTTCCTGTCACCCGCAATCCAGTCAAAGGCAACCGCGGATATCTGGTGACGCAGGCGACCCAAGTTGTCCGCGGCGGGCTTCTCCAGCGCACGGTGTAGCGCGAGGAGTTGGTCAGCCGGAAACTCCTCCCATTTGAGCTCACGGATCACACCGTTTGAGAGCTTCGCCGTCAGTTCTTTCCCCTCCGGGATCACCAGCGAGGAAACATCGGTGCCGTCCTTGAGCTTCAGCGGCACGGAAACGGGTTTGGCTCGCAGTGCAGCCTCGAGATCAGCCATGAAAACCTGTGCCGTTTGTGCGACTTGGAGCACCGGCTTCCGCTTTCCGCCCGGCAGATCCCCCTTGAGATTTTTGAGAAACTCCACAACACCTGCGAATCGGTAGCTTTCCACTAAGGCGTCAATTTCATCCATCACGTCAGCCTCGGGAACTACCGGATTCTTGAGGGCTATCTCGAGTTTCGCGAGATCGAGCTGACGGGCAAGCACGTTAAAGCGGGCGCGGCCTTTCGTATTCAGGAGGGTCAACACCCGGTTCAACTCGTCGATTGACGCCCTGCATGCTTGCGGAGTTTTCGGGGTCTCATTGAGTCCTGCGGAAACAAGGAGATCGTAGTCCTTGAGGTATGTGCGAGCCGCCTTCTGGTACCAGCCTAGGACGCTATCTCTCGATAGCGAGCGTTCGGAGACGACCTTGCGAAAAAACGGAACCGCCTGCTCCAGCCCGCCCTGTTCCCAGTTTTTCAGACCTGCAATAAAATATCCCATGAAGCGCTCGTTCCCACTGCTGCCGAGATCCAGATCCTTCGGGTCGAAAAACTCAAGCTGCCGCAGATCTGAGATCACAGGCAGGATCCCGGCCTGAAATCCGTATCCAAGACCCGCAGGACGGGTTTTGAGGTGCTTATCAGCAAGCGAGGCCCTCTTCCGGGCGTTGTCCATCCGCCCATCCATCATTGCGGCAACGATCGACTGCACTCCCGCCCAGGTGCGTGTCGGCTCCTGAACCGCGCCATCAAACAACAGCGTTGCAAACCTGTCTTCGGCCTTCCTGAAATTCCCGTCATTCATCGCTTTCCTGGCGGCACGATACCTCGATGCAATCTCAACCGGATTGCCCCCGCTTTTCTCCGGCACACTTTCCACAATCGTATTCTTCTGCCTCGGCTTGGCTGACGGAGCTTTGCGGGAATTCACCACAATGATCGTCAACAAACCGGCCACGCCCAGCACGGCGGCGCTTCCGATGAGCAAATTGCGCCTATCTTTCGCTTGCTTGAGTTGCACCCTGCGCGCGGCCTTGGTTACACCTTGATCATCCTTCACCGTCTCGCCATGCGCTGCCTTCAGCGCGGTTTTGAGCCCGGAGATCATGTCATCGTAACTGCCGAAGCGGTGGATCGGCTCATAAGCCATTGCCCGATCGATCACCGCACAAGTCTCGTCCAGCAGGTGGGGGGCAACGCGTTTCAGCGGCACCACGCGCTTCTTCGCTTCGCGCAGGACATCCGTGGCCATGCTTTCCTCATCGCAGGAAGGCTTCCCGGCCAAGGCATGGTAGAGGGTTGCGCCGAAGGCGTAGATATCCGAGCGAAAATCCTCAGCCTGCCCCTCGATCGCCTCCGGAGGCACGTAGTATGGAGTTGCCCAGATTTCCGTCGCCGTCGCCTTCCCGCCCTTCGTGACAAGCGCCAGCCCGAAATCGACGATCTTCGCATTGCCTTCGGAATCGAGCAGGATGTTGCCCGGTTTTACATCGCGGTGGATCAGGCCGGCCGCCTGCGCGCCCTTGAGACCCTCCGCGACCTGAATGGCGAGGGGCAGCAGGTCGACCTCGGGGATCTGGCCTTTCTCCCTGATTTGGTGTTCGAAATGCCCACCCGGAACGAACTCCATTGCGATGTAGAAACGCCCAAACGCCCTGCCCGTAGTGAGCACCCGAACCACATTCGGATGGCTGAATGACGCCGTAAGGCGAGCCTCCTGCTCAAAGGCGGCGATCCTCTTCTCATCGCTGGAGTATTCTTCGCTGAGAATTTTCAATACCACCTCGCGCCCAAGCGTCGCGTCGTTGGCGACAAAAACGGAACTCATCCCGCCGATTGCGTGGAGGCGGGTGAGGACGTAGGGGCCGAACTGCTTTTTCACCCGGTTCTCCGCCTTGCAAGCCGGACAAACGACGCGCGAATAGGGCGCCACCTTGGCGATGTTCATCGGCGCTGCACACGCGTAACAAACTATAATCTCCTCTTCGCTCTCAGCCATGACACACTCTAGATACCCGAAATCAGTCTGAAAACTTCGAACTTACGGAAATATTCACCCCGGGATCTTCGAAAGGTTGCACCTTCCCTCTTGCATCATGACCCGTTTCCCCCAAATCCTCCCCCCGTGATTGCAAGACTCAGGGGAAAAATTATCGAAGCGTTTCCGAACCGCCTGATCGTGGACTGCCACGGGGTCGGCTACGAGGCGATCATTCCCATTTCCACCTACGACCATCTCCACCCGACGGAGGGTGCCGCGGTGGACCTCCGCACCCACCTCCATATCCGCGAAAACGCCCATACGCTATACGGTTTCGCCACCGAGGAGGAGCGCGATGTATTCCTGCTGCTCATCGACCGGGTCTCGGGAATCGGCCCCGCCATCGCCCTCGCCATACTCAGTGGGATGCCGGTGAACCAGTTCAAGTCCGCCGTTGTCGCCGGGGATTCGGCTCTGCTATCCAAAACCAAGGGCATCGGAAAAAAGACCGCTGAACGCATCATCCTGGAGCTTAAAGACAAGGTCGGCGTCACCGACACTTGGCAAGATGCCGCCTCCGGCCAAGTCTCCAGCCAGGCAGCCGATGCCGAACTCGCCCTCATCGCCCTCGGCTACAAGCAGGTCGACTCCCGCAAGGCCGTCCGCATCATACTCGACCAAACCCCCGCCTCCACCGCGGAGGAACTCATCCGCGGTGCCCTCCGCTCGTTGCAATCCTAGTCTTCCTTGAGAGTTGAATTTTAAAATTTGAATTTTATGACCGTCCGTACCCGTTTCGCCCCATCACCCACCGGCTACCTCCACGTAGGCGGTGCCCGCACCGCCCTGTTCAACTGGCTCTACGCCCGCAACCACGGAGGTCAGTTCATCCTCCGTGTCGAAGATACTGATAAGGAGAGAAACACCGAAGAAGCCCGGCAGGCAATTTTCGACGGCATGTCATGGCTCGGCCTCGACTGGGATGAAGGCCCGCAACGTAGCGGTGACCTTCGGTCGCCGTCGCCCGGCTCATTCGGCCCCTACTACCAATCCCAGCGCAACGAGATCTACGATGCCTATTTCGAAAAACTCCTCGCTGCTGACCGCCTCTACAAGGACGGCGATGCCTACCGCTTCCGCTTTGATCGTAAGCCTGTCACCATGAACGATCTCGTCTGCGGTGAAGTCACCATTGATTACCGCGATGCCTCGAACACGCCCGACATGATCGTCAGGCGCAGCGACGGTTCCTACGTGTTCCATTTCGTGAACGTCGTCGATGACCTTGAAATGAAAATGAGCCACGTGATCCGCGGCGAGGATCACCTGATGAACACGCCCAAGCACCTCCAGCTTATTGAAGCACTCGGTGCGGAGCCTCCGCAATACGCACACATCCCTCTCATCCTCAATGCCGACGGATCGAAGATGTCAAAACGTGATGCCGGAGCAGCGGTCGGTGATTATCCACGCCAGGGCTTCCTCTCTGAGGCGGTCGTCAATTTCATCGCGCTTCTCGGATGGTCATCGAAATCAGATGATGAAATTTTCTCCCTGACCGAACTCATCGACCGTTTTTCGCTCGAGGGAATCAACCGTGCGCCGGGGCGCTTCGATCTTGAGAAATGCAAGTGGGTGAATCAGCAACACATCGCAAAAATCGATACGGCTGAATTCGCCGATCTAGCCAAACCGTATGTCGAAGCGAAGGGTCTCCCGATCACCGACGCCTACCTGACCGTGATCACCGCAGTAAAAGAAAAGGTGCGCCTGCTTTCCGAAGTGCCGGACGCCATCGATTTCCTGGTCACCGACAAGATTGACTACGACCCGGAGGCCACCGCAAAAGCAAAAGGAAATCCGAATTCAGCACATATCCCAGCCCTCGCCGATCACATGGAAACGCTGACCGGGTGGTCTGCCGACATCGCCAAGGCCGCCATCGGCGAAGTCGCGAAAGCCAACGGCGCCAAACCCGGTCAACTCATGTTCCCAACACG
>CAJQKQ010000123.1 GCA_905478925.1 uncultured Verrucomicrobiales bacterium | reverse complement strand
GGGTTGGGTTGTCAGGATGGGGGCATGAAGGGTAAGAAAAAACGCTAGATTACTCCGTGGGCGGAGTCGGATGAGAAGGCATCGATTTACCATTGTGTTTCGAGGGTGGTGGATCGGCGGTTCGTGTTTGGGGATGCGGAGCGGGGGAAGTTCCGGATGTTTATGCGGATGATGGAGAATTACAGCGGCTGTCGGGTGCTTTCCTACTGCGTGATGTCCAACCATTTTCACATCCTGCTTGAGGTTCCGCCTATGCCTGAGGCCGGGATCAGTGATTCGGAATTGCTAAGGCGGCTCGGAGTGTTTTGCGGTGAAAATTTCGTGCAATCTGTTGGGGACGAGCTGGTTGCAGCGAGATCCGAGGGCGGCGTTGAAGGTGGGAACGCAGAACGAGTGGTGGAGATCCACGAGCGTTTCACGAAGCGGATGCATGACCTGAGCGAGTTCATGAAAACGCTATTACAGAGGTTTACGCGGTGGTTCAACCGCACTCACAATCGGACCGGGACGTTGTGGGAGGATCGATTTAAAAGCGTGATTGCGGGATATGTTTGATTTGTTTCAGTCCCGCTGTCTCGCTGCGCTCGGCTGTGGAAAGCGGGACGGCGGCGCGGACGATGGCGGCGTATATTGATTTAAATCCGGTGCGGGCGGGGATGGTTGAAGACCCTGCGGACTACCGTTGGAGCAGCTACGGGGAGGCAGTCGGTGGTGGGCCAAGGGGTAATGGGAAGAAGGCGCGGGAAGGGCTGGTGCGTGCGATCACTTCCGATACAGATACGGGCTTTGATGCCAAGAAATGGAAGGATGCTTCGCGGAGATACCGGCGGTTGCTCGGCATGGCGCTGGAGCGGAAAAATTTAAACTCTAAACTTGAAACCCGAAGGAAGAGTTGTGCGGCGGACCGGATGAATGAGGCTGAGGCTTTGGCTGCGATGAAGAAAGAGGAAGGAGCGGCGACTGAAAGTCACCGCTACCTACCGGAGATTTCGATGGCGAAAATGCTGCGTTGTCGGGTGAGGTATTTTACGGACGGTGCGGTGATCGGCAGCAAAGACTTCGTTGAGGAAGCGTTCGCCGGGGCGCGAGATCGGTTTTCCGTGAAACGGAAGGATGGTGCGCGACGATTGCGGGGCAACGCGAAGGCTGCGGCGGGGACGCTGTGGAGTGTGCGCGACCTGCGGGTGGGGATTGGGTAGGGGAGTTTGGGGTAGACCGGCGTGAGCCCCTACGTTGGAGGTTGATCCCTATCACTAGTTCCCAGGCAAATAGAACAGACTGTGGCTTGCCGTGACTCAGCATCCATGCTCTCGGGCATCTCGTCACGTTCCCGCCGCCGCTCTTCCCTGAAGCGCCTGCGAACGAAGTCTACAGGCCAATGCAGGGGGCAACGACGATCCTGACATGCCCGAACACCTATGCCGTATCGAAAGAAATTCGCACAATTTCTACGGAAAAGTGAATTCAGCGGAATACGCACGGTTCTCTCCGCCGTCGATTGACGGAGTCGCGGAATCCGGGCAGTCTGCGTGCCGCCATGCCCGTTGCCATTCAATCACGCGCCATCCAGCTCGACGGTCTTCGGGCGCTCGCGATGCTGGGGATTTGTTGGGATCATTGGGTGCCTAAGGCATGGAATTTCAACCTGCCCTACGAGATCGGGCTCTATTTTTTCCTGGTTCTGACCGGTTATTTCATCACCGGCTCCCTGCTACGTATCCGCGACCGAGCGGAGGCGAAGGCGGTTGGTGGCAAATGGCGCTGGCAGGCGTGGAAGGATTTTCAATGGCGCAGGGGGCTGCGCATCATCGTCCCGTATTACGTGGCGCTGGCGATCGCCTTTGTATTTCTCGCTCCGAAGCTTCTTCCAAACCTGCATTGGTACCTGCTTTACCTCACCAACATCCACATCGCCCTGCTTGGCGAGTGGCCGCACGGCACCTCACATTTCTGGTCCATCGCGATCCAGCAGCAATTCTACCTGATCTGGCCGGTGGTGATTTGGCTGTCCCCGCGCCGTTTCCTGCCACTGGCGATGATCCTGTTCGTGGGTATGGCTCCGCTTTCCCGTTATTTCGAATACCTGTTCATGCCTCCCTTCGTCTGGCCAGGGAAAATCAGCTGGGGCGTGTTCGATTTCTTCGGGATCGGCGGACTGATGGCGCTGCTCATCCACCGCGGCTTCCCGCTCTCCAGCCGGATTTGGAAAATTCTTATGATCGTGTGCTGCGGAGCCTACCTTGTTTTCGAGTTCGGCCCGCGGTTCGGCCTCCCTCCGAACAGCATCGGGCCGTTCTATGCCTCCATCCTTTCGCTTGGCCTTTGCGGGGTCATCGCAACCGCATCCCTCGGCTGGCACAATATCGTCGGGAAATTTCTCGAAACCGCATTCCTTCAGAAAGTCGGGCTGCTTTCCTATGGGATCTACCTATACCATAACCTCGCACCCATCATCCTTGGGAAAACCCTGTCGTTCCTGTGGATGGGGCCTTACGCCGATTCCATTCCCCAAATCGCCCTCCGCACCGCCTGCTTCGCCCTTCTCACCTGGGCGATGACCATGGCCTCATGGAAATACCTCGAAACTCCGCTCAACAAGCTTAGGGCAAAGGGGCGCAGGGTGTGAGCCTTAGGTCTCAGGTCTCAGGTGCACCCGGGGCTGGAGGCGGAGTTGGCTTGAGCTGCTCGTCTTGCCCTCTTCCTACGGCGGAAATAGTAGATGAGTCCCGCGAACAGGATCAGGAGGAGCAGCGCGACGAACGACAGCAAGATCCAGGGAATTGGCAGCGGCATGGTGAAGCTCGTTACGGTGGGTTTCTTGAAAGCCTCGGTAAGGGAGGTTTCCCAGATGAGCGTTCGCCCCTGGTTGGCGGTGGAGGTGGCGTTGTGGGTGGTGGCTGCGGCGGGGAGATGGATGATCGTGGTGACCGAGTGCTCATCGAGCAGGGATTTCGGAAAAAAAAGCGCGCCGGGAACCGCTTTGTAGAGTTCCACGGTGCGGGTGAAGTCCATGTCGCGCCCCTCGAAATCGACCTCCGCAGTGCCAAGCATTTCCGCTCCGGCGACGGGAAGGTCTTCCATGGATTTTGAGGAGGTGGAGCCTATCAAATCGATGATATTCTCGAAGGTGATGGTGAGCTCGACTTGAAGTCGCCCGTCCCCGGTTTCCACTTTCAGGAGGTGGCTGGTGATGGCCGGAATTTCCGCGAGTTTCTCCTCGATGAGTTTTCTTATGCCTTCCTCGCCTCCGTACAGGCTGGCGGCCGCAGCGGGAACGGAAGCATTGAAGCGTGCCGCGCCCGAGGCGTCGGCTGCGATCCAGACCTCCTCGCGGGTGTCGAGGCATCCGGCAAGTGCGAGGCAAACGATGGCGACAAGGGTTTTGAGAAAGGTGCTCATGCGGTTCATGCCATCTGATCCGTGGAGCGGAGCAGGATGTCGCCGATCTCGACGTGGGGCGGGGCGGTGAGGATGGTCATGATGCAGTGGGCGACGTCCTCGGGCTGGAGCATCTTCATTCCGGCACGGGTTTTCGAAAGCATTTCCTCCCGGCCGCGGAAGTAGTTGTCCAGCAGGGGTGTATCGACGAAACCCGGGGAAACGCAGGCCACCTGTATGGGGGATTGGATGGCTTTCAGCTCCGAACGGAGAGAATCGGTGATGGCGCGAACCGCGAATTTCGTCGGCGCATAGAACCCGCCCGAAGGTGGTACGCGGTGGCCGGACATCGAGGAGACGTTGACGATGCGGCCGCCGGTTTTCGGGAAATGTTTGAGGGAAAACTGGCAGCAAAGCGAAAGGGCGAGGACGTTGACACGCCACATCTCCTCCCAGTCGGCGGGGTTACCATCGACGATGCGGGAGAGGTAGGCGGTGCCGGCGCAGTTGATCAGGCCGTCGATTTTTCCGAGCCCATGGAAGATTTCGGAAATGTCCTCCCGCGAGGTGAGGTCGGCCTTGATCGGCGAGATATCGGGATGCAGGGCGCCGGGGCGGCGGGTGACCCCGAGCACATTCGCGCCGTGGCCCACGAGTTGGGCGCAGACCGCGTCACCGATGCCGCTTGAGGCGCCGGTGACGAGGAAGGTTTTTCCTTTCAGTGGGATCATTCTCAGATGGGAGTCTGGGCCGCTTCGGGCTGGGGATCAACGCGAATGAGCGTCGGGCGCGCCGGAGACATGGCTGAACAGCGAAGGCAAGTCCGGCAGATCCGCCGCCGTTCTGGCCGGCTGAGAAGAAACGATTCCTCCCTCTTGGAAAACGAAGACCCCCGGCATCTGCATTCCGTCGCCTGCGAGGTGACCCACACCGCAGCCCTTGAGCACCGAGATCATACCCCGCCACCAGACATGCGGGCCGAAGAGTTCGATAAAACCACCTTTCCCGAGACCGAAAGCGCGGTAGAGTTCGCATCGAGGATCGGCGATGCGGGGAATGTCGGAATGGTTGCCGAGGTAATCGATTTCCTTGCCGGACTGGAGCATGTGGACGAGCACCAGCGATGCGTCATGGTGTTTCGCCTGCTGCTCGAGATCCTGCAGGCCGCGGAGGATCTGGCGGGTGAAGGTGCAGCCGAAGTGGCGGAGGAAAACCAGCACCAGAGGGCGCTCGGCCGAGGCCTCGGCGAGGGTTTCACCGTTGGATAGCGAGTAGACAGATGCCGCCTCCGCGATGGAATAGGGCTGCGAGCGTGAAACCGGGATGCCAGTGTGCGCCCGCAGGGTGGCCCAGAGGATTGCGCCGAAGGGGGCGAGCCAGACGAGGTCATCGAGAGGTAGGAAAAACAGGGAGCCGATGGGAAGATCGCCGGAATATACGGCAAGCGATACGATGACGGTTGCGGAAACCAATTTAACGAAACCGAGCAGGACGATCAGCCAGTGCTGGATCGGTCCGGTGGAGGCGATGAGCAGGGCGAGGCCGAGGAATCCGGAGATGAATCCGAGCGTGCGCCACAGCATGGGATGATTCGGTCGGAGGATACCGAGGATGTCGAAGGCGTGGAATGGCAAGATACTCACCCATGCGGCGAAAAGAATGTGATACGCGCCCGCGAGCAGGAGAGCCGTCCGCATGCACTTTTCGGTGCGGCACTTTCCCCCCAGGCAATTCATCGTCATGGCAAAGGGTATGGGCAAAGTTTCGCCCTGCAACGGGAGATTTTGATAAAAAATCAGTGCGGGCACTCCCGCAGTATCCTCGCATGGTCGAAATCGTAGGGGGTCATTTCCAGGAGGACGGATGTGCCGTCCGCCAGTTCCGCCTTCGCATCGGTGAGGGGTTTCGACAGGTGTCCGAGGACGACTTTGCCGTTCATCAGCTCGACGCGGTAGAGAATTTCTCCTTTGCGTTCGAGGATGATGCCGGTGGTTTCGATGGCGGCTTCGGACATGGGGTGGAGTTCAGCCGAGATCGCGCCAGCGCACAAGCCCGGCGAGCGGCATCTCTCCATCCGGGTGCCAGAAGATGCCTGGTTCCTGGGCTTGGCCGGCGGGGCAGATGCGGGGCGGGGAAATTTTCTCGAGGCGATCGGCCTCAGAGATTGGCTCAACCACGGCGGTCGAGAGATAGGACGTTTCCGGGCCGAGGGTTTCCCGGGATAGATCCGGGGGCATGGGGATGAGCCGGACGAAGCCACTGCCGGGGCCGGGGCGGAGGGCGGTGCCCGTGCGGTCGATGAGGATGGTCCAGGAGGTGGAGTTTTCGGATTCGAGAAGGCTGTCGGGAGAGCCGTTGGCGATGCGGAAGCGGAGAGTTTCGCGTTCGTTGCGGACGGCTCCGGCCTCTGAAAGGGTGGGCGCCTCGGTGGGGTGATTTTCGAGGGTGGAGGAGAGTTCGCGGGCGAAGGATTCGAGGTCGCCTTGGAAATATACGGCCTGCACCGAGAGGCAACCACGCTGATTGTAGCGCATGATGTCCTCCGCGAGATGGGCTGCGAGACCGGGCCGGTTTTCGAAAACAAAAGCGGCGCTGAGCTTCGGGCCGTGCTCGATGATGCGGGTTCCCGGCGAGAGCCAATCGCGGAAGAAGGAGAGGGTTTCGGCTCCGCCGTAGATCACGGCGGTTTCAGGGAGTTTCCAATCGTCCGGGAGGTCTCGGCGGATCTGAAGGGAGGGGATTGAGGATGCCCAGGCTTCGAATTCCGGGAGACCAGAGGAGGGGATTTTCACCCATGATTCGCAGCCGATCAGGATGGCACGGAAGACGGATTGGAAGGCGGCGTGGGGGGTGTTGCCGCTGACGATGTGAAGGACGGGGGAGTGGGGGGCGACCTTTGAGCCCTTGATCCATTCTTCGAGCCGGCGGTGGTCACCGAGTTCTGCATCGAGCCAACTGCGGAGCGCGGTTTCATCGTATTCACCGACCCATTTCTCCAAGGTGTCTCGCTGTGAGATCAGGAATGCGATGCGTTCGGCGAGGGCTTTCATATCTTGAAATCCCACGGGTTAAAAATACGGACGCCGGTTTTCCTGAAATCCGATGTGTTGCGTGTGGCCAGCGTAAGGTCGTGGACGTTGGCGGTCGCGGCGATGAGGGAGTCGTTGTAGGAAAGGCCGTGGGCGGAGCGAAAATCGGCCGCCTGCTCGGCGATGGCGAGATCCACTGGCAAAATGGCATAAAGGGAATCCGCCGCGAGGATCTCGCGATACCAAAGATCCAACCTGGCCCCGAAACCCGGATCGCGGGACATCACCATTCTCGCGCCGTAACGGATCTCATTCATCGTGATGACGCTGATGAACGCCAGCGCGCCACCCTCTGTCCTTTGCCATTGCACGACCGCCCTCTCACCTTTCGATTTCTTGCGGAGTTCCGACAGCGCGACCGTGTCCAGGAGGTAGGCCATCAGTCCGCGAAGTTGAACTCGGTCAGCTTACCCGCCTTGCGATCTTCAAGCGGGAAATCCCGATCCAGATACGGGTCGTTCTCGTCGCCGCTGAAGGCATCCATCCAGGTCTTCGGTTTCCGCTTGTCCGCCCCGGCCTTCGCGATTTCACGCGCCATGAGATCCGTCATCCATGCGGAAAGGGATTTCGATTCGTCCACGGCAAGGTGACGTGCCGCCTTACAGACCTCGTCGGGGAGTTTCAGGGTCACGTTCATAACTTCGTGCAGCACGGTAGCACGGCAGCACGGGGTTTACAAGCTCGGTTGTATGGTTGAGACAATGAAATAATCCGCTTTCTCGGCCGTCCCAAAAAGGTGATCGAAGAGAATTCCCAAAGCATTGAACACAAGTCAATATCGCCGGGCTGAACCCTGAACCAATACACGATTCGCCTCAGAAAATGCCCTCCCTCCTTCTCCTGCCTCCACCTACCAAGCGTCAGCGAATTACTTGGGCCGTCACTGGAGTGGTGGCGTTACTCGTGGCAGGGACTTTGGTGTTCATTTTTACCGAATCGCTAATGTGGTCGTTCACGGCGGAGAAGGTCGGCGCTTGGGATTTCGTAGCGACAGGCTTCACGCTACTAATCGCAGGTTTTTTCTGCTGGGTTGCGTGGACATGTCGACTGGAAGCGCTGCCGTTCAGGTTTGTCGTGGATGCATCGAATCAGGAATGTGGATACAGATGGAGATCATGGTGGGTTCATCGAAGTGATCTATCGGATGCCACTAAACTCAGAGGTGAGATGTCGTATGCTATCACCAGACCTTATTGCGGAACGTGGACGTGGTCGGTTTACGCCGTGAGAAGAGAATTCGATAAGGGTCTCAAGATATACAGCCCCATGAAGCCTTTTCACAATGAAGAGGAGGCTGTGATGGATTGCCGACGTAATCTCCAAGTTCTCTCCGAGCACCTTCTCTTGCCATCAGAGTTTACAGCATATCGCTGAGTCCAAAGGGGATGGGAGTTATTTTCTCAATGGGGGTCAGGAGAAAGGATGTCATCCACGCCCCTTGAGCAGCCGCGAGCGATGGCCTCCGGGTCGCGGCCGAGGAGGATGAATTCGCGCTCGCCGCGTGCGATGGCGATGTCCTGGGTGCGGATGGCGGAAACGGTGTCGAGATTGGCGAGGTCGATGATTTCGAGGTAGCCGGGCTGGCCATCGGCGGCGGGCTTTCCGGTGTGGACATCGAGGACGCGGATGGCAGTCCAGGGAGGGGCTTTGTGGGTTGCTTCGTGGCCCCATTTGTAAAATTGGGAGAACAGTTCGGTCATGCCGTATTCGTTGAGGATGCGGGATGCCGGGATGCCGAAGTGGGCGGAGAGGCGGGTGCGGACTTCGGCAGGTGTGAAGGATTTTTTGAGGCCTTTGCTGCCGCCGGTTTCGAAAATCCAGGAGCCTTCGGGGAGGACGATGGGGGGGATTTCGTCGCAGGCGTTCAGGAGGGCGATGGAGGTGCCGAGGAGGGCGGCGGGTTTCTTTGGGTGGAACTTATCTAGGTTCAGGTGGCCATCGGCGTCGATGAGCCAGCTGCCGCCGTTGTCGAGGATTTCGAACATGCGGACGAGGGAGGAATGGGGGGCTTCTGTGGCGCGTTGGGAGACGAAAAAGGGCTGGTGGCGACCGAAGGTCACCACTACGCCGCCTTTCACCGAGGCTTGGTAGAGATCGAGGCTGCGGAATTCGTGCTTTCCCTTTATCTCGCGGGTGGTGCCGGAGGTTAGGAAATGGCCGATGGTTTCCTCCTCGGGAAAGCAGCGGAGGGCGATGTCCGGGATTTTGAAGACGTCGGTGGGGACGGCGGGGATTTCGCGCCAGGTGAAGACGTTTTGGGGGGATTTTCCGAGGGCTTCGCAGTATTTCCGGTAGGGGATGTTGTGCTCGAACTGGTGGGCGAAAACCTCCAGCGCGATCTCCGCGAAATTGCCGTCGCCGCCGCGCATCCATTCCAGCAGGCGTGACCGCAGGTCCATGGCTCAGTGGCTGGCGTGGTGGATCGCGAGCAGCTTGATGAGGAGATCTTCGATGAATTCGAGCGGGATCTGGTTCGGGCCGTCGGAGAGGGCGTTTGCGGGATCCGAATGCACCTCCATGAAAAGGCCTTCCAAGCCGGTCGCAACCGCCGCGCGCGCGAGGACAGGGGCGAGTTCGCCATCACCACCGGTCGCCCCGCCAAGTCCGCCGGGGCGCTGGACGGAATGGGTGGCGTCGAAAATAACCGGGATGCCCTCTTTCCGCATCAGGTAGAGCGAGCGCATGTCCACGACAAGGTTGTTGTAGCCGAAGGTCGTGCCGCGCTCGGTGATCAGGAAACGCTCGCAGCCGAAGGCGCGCATCTTGTCGGCGATGTTGATCGTATCCAGAGGGGCGAGAAACTGGCCTTTTTTCACGTTCACCACCCTGCCTGTCTTGGCGGCGGCTTCGAGAAGGTCGGTCTGGCGGCAGAGGAAGGCGGGGATCTGGAGGAGATCGATGTGCTCAGCGGCGATCTCAGCCTGCTCTGCGGTGTGGATGTCGGTGGTTACCGGGATTTTCAGTTCCTTGGCGATCTCCCCGAGAATACGGCAGCCCTCCTCGATGCCTGGACCGCGGAAGGAATTCACCGAAGTACGGTTCGCCTTGTCGAAGGAGGCCTTGAAAACGAAGGGGATACCGGTGCGATCCGCGATTTCCTTGAGTGAACGCGCCATTTCCCAAGCGAATGGCTCAGACTCCAGCGCGCAGGGGCCGAGGATGAAGAACGGGGCGGGGCCGCCGACGGGGACGTTGGCGATCTGAAAGGGCGTGAAGGATTTCATGACTCGGATTGGTTGAGAGTGGTTTTATAAAGGGGTAAAAGGTTTTTGAGCGCCATATCCAGCAGTTTTTCCTCGTTTTGCGTTAGGTTGCCGGCGGTCTTCGCCTTGAGCATCCCCAGCGAATCAATCACCGATTTCGCAGCGCGCAGGTTGACTGATTTCTCGCCGGTCTGGGGGCTGGGGATCTGTCCGAGGAAAAGTCCGGCATTCTGTGCCTGCATCAGGACGAAATCATGGAAGCGTGGATCGGCTTCGGGGGATTGGGGCATGACCCGATGTTCCACATCGCGGGGCCTTGGTCAAACATCGAAGAGTGAGCATGTGCCGGGATGATGCTTGACGGGTATTGCTCCTGATTCCTACCTTCGGCGGGTAGTGGGATCGCGGTGATTCCTTCACACTTTCCAAACACCAGAAAATACACTCCGTGGACCTCCAAGAAATCCGACGCATCGTGGAATTGATGAATGAGCATGGGCTCACCCATTTCGATCTCTCCAAGAAGGATTTTCACCTTAAACTAAAGAAGGGGCCGGATCTCGATGAACTCGGTGACCTTTTCTCGAAGATGCCGTCCGCTGCTGCCGCGCCGGCCGCCGCGCCAGCGGCAGCCGTATCCGCGCCTGCCGCTTCGCCTGTGGCCGCTCCTGTGGCCGCCGCCGAGGGTTCCGAGATCACCTCGCCAATGGTCGGCACATTTTACTGCAAGCCCGCACCGGACGCGCCGGATTTTGTGAAGATCGGCACTACCGTTTCCGAAGGGCAGACGCTCTGCATCATCGAGGCGATGAAGGTGATGAACGAGATCAAGGCGGAGAAATCCGGCACGATCTGCGCCGTCGTGGCCGAGGACTCGAACCCCGTGCAATACGGCGACGTTCTCTTCCGCATCAAATAACCCACGCCTGCCGACGACATGTTTAACAAAGTCCTGGTAGCGAACCGCGGCGAGATCGCGCTCCGCGTCATCCGTGCCTGCCGCGAACTCGGCGTCCAGTCGGTGGCGGTCTATTCCGAGGCGGACATCGACTCCATGCACGTCCAGCTCGCCGATGAGTCGGTCTGCATCGGTCCTGGCCCCAGCAAGGACAGCTACCTCAAGGCGGATCGCATCATCGCTGCTGCGGAGATCACCGGTGCGGACGCGATCCATCCCGGCTACGGATTCCTTTCGGAAAACGCTCGCTTCGCCGATATCTGCGAGAGCGCGGGCATCGTTTTCATTGGCCCCTCGGCGGATGTCATCCGCACGATGGGCGACAAGGCCACGGCGCGTGCAACCGCAGTTGCAAACGGCGTCCCGATCACTCCGGGTTCGGAACTCATGGCCGATGCGGAGGAAGCTTACGCAAAGGCGCTAGAGATCGGCCTGCCCGTGATGATCAAGGCGACCGCAGGTGGCGGCGGGCGCGGGATGCGCCCCTGTTTCAAGGAAGATGAGTTCATATCCCTTTTCCATGCGGCTTCTAACGAAGCTGTGGCCTGTTTCGGAAACGGCGATTGCTACCTTGAGAAACTGGTGCTCAACCCGCACCACATCGAGTTCCAAATCATCGCCGATTCCCACGGCCACTTCATCCATCTCGGCGAGCGCGATTGCTCGATGCAGCGCCGCAACCAGAAGATCATCGAGGAGTGCCCGTCGCCGCTTATTTCCGAGGATATGCGCCAGCGCATGGGCGATGCATCCGTCGCCCTTATCAAGGCCATCGATTACCGGAATGCGGGGACCATCGAATACCTCGTCGATGAGGCGGGTGAGAATTTCTACTTCATGGAAATGAACACCCGCATTCAGGTGGAGCACCCGGTGACGGAGGAAGTGATGGGCTGCGAGTTGATCAAGGAGCAGGTACGCGTTGCAGCGGGGGAAACACTTTCGAACCACGTGTTGGAGACCAACCCGCGCGGCCACGCCATCGAGTGCCGGATCAATGCCGAGGATCCCTACAACAATTTCATGCCCAGCCCCGGAACGATCTCGCTCTGGTATGCTCCGGGTGGAAAAGGCGTTCGTGTGGATACACACGTCTACTCCGGCTACTCGGTGCCGCCGTATTACGATTCGATGATCGCCAAGCTCATCGTCACCGGTGCCACCCGTGAGATCGCGATCGCGCGGATGAGACGCGCCCTCGGCGAGTTCATGATCCAGGGCATCAAGACGACCATCCCCTTCCAGCAGGAAATCCTCAACCATCCGGATTTCGAGAACGGAACGTATGACATCGGCTGGGTCGGAAGATTTCTTGAGGAAAAAGGACTGTGACAGTGTCGCTCCCCTCCGATCCTCAGCTCTATGGGATCGTTGATTTTGGATACGTTTCCGAAGACGCCATCGAACGAGTGGCAGCAGATCTGCTCACCGGCGGGGTGGAAATTCTTCAGCTCCGAGCCAAAGGGATACCCTTGGAAACCGTACGCGCCGCCGCGAAAAAGATCATCCCGCTTTGCCATTCGCTCTGCGTTCCTTTTATCCTCAACGACTACCCCGACATGGCGCTCGAGCTAGGCGCCGACGGGGTCCACATCGGCCAGGACGATGGAGCTATTGCGGATGTTCGGAAGGTCGTCGGAGGGGAAATGCTGATCGGTCGCTCGACACACAGCCTAGCCCAGGCGAAGCAGGCTTTGGAGGACGGCGCGGATTACATCGGCTTTGGCCCCCTGTTTCCGACGCCCACTAAAAAAGGCCGCCCGGCTATCGGGCTGGACGAGGTTTCGAAAATGGAGGCGGAGGTCGGAAAATACCTGCCCGCCTTTTGCATTGGCGGAATCAAGCCGGACAATCTCAACATCGTTCTCGCTGCCGGAGCGCGGAGGGTGGTTGTGGTCTCTCACCTCCTTTTGGCGGATGACGTCGCATCAGCCACCGCAGCGCTGATGCGCAGGCTTGAATAAGATGTGGCATACTGCTGGGAGTGGCGAACCAGCGTTCGCCACTCTTCGAAAAGATTGCCCGATTACCTTGCTAGCTTTAGTCTTCCTCGAGCAACACTTCTCCACCATGCCACACACTCTGAAAGACCGTATCGGTTTCACTGCCCAGGGCCCCGCGACTTCTTCCGCTGACGAGGAAAACCGCCTCCGGGAATTTGTAAACCTCAAGCTCGCGGCGCGCGGCTATCCCATTGTTGGAAAAGAAGAGGATTACCCCTTTCTAGATCTTGGGAAATCCCTGATCGCGAATTTCCAGGAGAAATCACGGCTACTGTCCGACTATCTCTGTCCTGTGGACGCTTCGATTGATGCTTTCCTACGCAGCTACCTCGGCGAGGAGATCGTGAACGAAGTTTTCCCCGACAGGCAGCATCTCCTGCCGGCCGGAGCGCTGGTCACCGAGCGCCACGGGATTTCACGGATGCTTTCGCTTCCTCCAGACAAGGACGAGTTTAAATCCTCCATCCTCAGCTCCTATCGCGTCAACCAGGGAGTCTGCCATAATCCTGCCTCCGACCGCCGCACGACCGAAGGCGTTTTCCACGTCGCTGATGGCGGCCTTCCCGTTCCCGCCGATAAAAAGGAGGTGCCGAAAGCCGTCTTTGCTCGCTTGCTCCACGCCGCCTTGAACCCGCCCGGGGAAATCATGACCCTGCCCTTCACCGGCACCAGCGAGACTCCCGCGCAGGTTTTTGTTTCCCTGCTTCTCCGTCCCATCGTCACCCCGGAAGTGCCCGGATACTCGCCGGAGAAATCCATGGAGGTGCGTTTTTTCGCCCCCGGAAACCTCGTTTCCAATCTGGACTTTGTCGAAAGCATCTTCGGTAACGCCGGTGATCCATACCTCCCGGACAACGACGCCCGCCTCGATACCGAACATTGGTCCGGTCACAGCGGTTGTGTCATCCTCGCCCCGCAGCTGGTCTCCCTCACCAAAAAGGAACTGGGTCTTCCGAAGGTTGCCGATGCCACCGAGCGTCAGAAAAAGGATGGCATGTGCTGGTCCTCCGCGGATGAGAAATACAACGACGGCGGAGCCTTCAAGATCACCTGCCGCGACAAGCAGGGGGTGATCGTCACGCTCATCGCAGACAACTACTACGGTTACTGTAAGAAGGAAGTGAAAACCCAGCTCTCCTACGCAGCGAACCTGTTCGGAAACGCCGAGGAGGAGCATGCTGGTGGTGCGATCGCGTTCCCGTCATTCGATCTCGGCGAAGATTTCTCCCTCAGCGAATATTCCAGTCCAGTGGATCACCGCTTCATCGGAGTGGTGGATCGCTACGGTGATCTTTTTCATCTCCAGCCGGAAGGCTACGGGATCGACAAAAAGTATCCGGACATCCTCTACGTCCCGCAGGATGTTCACATCGATCTCCACAACCAGTCGGTCAAGTGGAAGAGCGAGGACGGCCCTCGAGAAATCTCGCTCCAGCCCGGGCTTACGTACGTTCTTCCATCCGGCTACAAGGTGGAGATGGTCAAGCCTTCCGCAGGCCAGCGTTGGCGCCTGATCGGGACGAACGCGGAAGGAACCTTCTGCCATAAGCCCTGTACAGTCTCCGGTGGCGGGAAATCCGAAATCTCGAAATCCCTTTCCGATGCGATGATTTCCGGCCCGGTTCTCGTCGATGATCTCCAGAAAGGCCTGTCCGCCGCCGAGCAAATTATCAACTACGATTTCTCTAGTAGATACACGATCCGCCACGATCCGGATAAACCGGGCCGCCCGCTCCTCAGCGAGGACCGTTCGCTCGGCTCCGTATTGCGCCTGCTCACGCCGAACCCGTCCTACACGGACGAATACAACGCATGGCTCGAAACCATCGACCGCGCGGTGCGAGATCTCGTTCTCATTATCAAGCGCTTTTATAAATCCGATTGGGGATCTGACTGGAAAAGCCGTTTCACCGTCGATCTCATCAACGGAATGCCCGGTCACGAGCTTTCCTACCGCCGCAACCGCCTCGTTTCGCAATACCTCCGGGTCGGTTTCACGGAGGAGGGCACATGGCGCACATTTGGCATTCGCAAGGACTTCGCACCTGCCAAGAAAATCCAGACGGAGGACGATATCTCCGCCTCCGTGGTCGTTCCCCGCGATTTGGTTCCAGGGCTTCATCCGGATTTGAAAAACCCTTCGCTGAAATTCGTGAAGAACTGCGAATATCGTCTGTTCCAGCGCCCGGATGATGCGATTCATCGCGGTTACGACAAGAAAACCGAAAGCGATTTTTCCCAACACGGGACGTTTTTCTCCAACTACGAGCCGATCTCCCGTCCGGCAGCGAACTCGATGGTGCTCGATGCAATACGCTTCGAGCAATTTACCAAGCCGCTGCGGGAAATGCTCCGTGAGTTCGTCCGCAGGAAAAATCCGAATTACGTAATCAGCTCCCACCTACCGCGTATCGTTGAAGGCAAGCCGACCAAAAACCCGCGCTATCTCCAGAACCGCCCCGATCTCGAGGATCCGCGCTCCGTCTATCTCGCCGAGCTAGGTGCGCGTTTCATCCGCCGCCTGCCTCTCGATGCCCCGGTTCCGATGCCGGTGAACTCCGTGCTCGCAGGCCGCCGGAACAATCCGCCGGACGAGGCCGCAGGCATCCGCGCGCTGGCGGTTTACAACCCGATCCACTATCAGGAGTTGCCCGAGTTGTTCATGGATTTCATCGCCTCCCTCACTGGGAAAAGCCCCTCTACCACCGGAGCGGGCAGCGAAGGAGCGCTGACCAAAGGGCCGTTTAACGCCATCCTGCCCATTCACGACGTCAACGCCGCCCTGGTTTCCTACCTGATCACCGGCTATTCGGGCTTCACCTCTGCTGCTGGCCATATCGGCAGGAAATACCGAGTGGATCACGATATCTCACTGCTCGTTCCCGAGGTCTGGTCCCGCATGTTCATCGACGAACGCGAGCCTGCATACCTGATCGAAAACGACTTCCTTGAGAAAATTGAAGATTTCGAGCACGAAGGAAAAACCATCGAGGCGGGTCGTCTTGGATACCGTATCACCGCGAAGTTCGTCGCCACCTTTTTCGGGCGCATGTTCACCGCGCCGGACAGCGTTTTCACAGAAGACATGCTCAGCCCGGAGCAGCAATCGATGGCGGACTACATCGATGGCATCGACAACATCACCAGCACCCAGCGCAAGGTTGCCCTGAACTATTTCGAGGATGGAAGCATCGAAGCGGCATGTCCTCCGCTCAAGGCTCTGCTTCACATCATGGCTCACGGCCAGTTTGAAGGGAAAGCACTCACCGATCCGGCTATCCGCGGCCTCTTTACCCGGGAGACGACTCTTGAGTCCGATTGGTATGCCGCCCGCCTCGATGCGAAGGTGAAAGTCGATGAAGCCCTGTGGAAACGGCACATCGCCTACCTGCAGGATTTCCTGAAGAAGCCCAACTACCAGAGTGAGCTCGACCGCCTCAAAGTCACCGAACGCTTGGAAAACGCAAAATTCCGCCTCGCGGAAATCAGCAATCCTGCTTATCGTGCCAGCCTGGTTGGCACCATCGGCGCCGATCCCGAACTCGTGTAGCGGGGACTTTCAGTCGCCCGTTTATCTTCCACTCAACGCAAGTCTCCCACTGATCACTGCTGACTGACCACTCGGCACTTTTACCCCCATGCTCCAACTCGCACAGAACCAGCTCTGGAAACAGGGCGACCGTTATTTCCGCATCGTTGTCTGGCAGCGCCTCGCGATCCAATACAAGGAAACCGACAGCCCGGACGCCGCCGAGGGCACGATCCACGACGTCTCGAAAAAAGAATTCTGCAAGCTCATCAAGGGCGCGGAGCTGGTGGGAGAGTGAAGCCGATCAGATTTTTGCCGCCCGCTCGGCGAGCAGGGCGATGAGAGTTTCCATCTCAGGGCTCGGGTCGGCATGTTTTGTCCGAACCAGCAAAAGCTCCGAGTGGATCTTCGGCGAGGAAAGCGGAATCAGGGCGCAGCCACGGTGCGGCAGTTTTGAAGCATGAGCCGGCATCAGGCCGACACCTCCGCCGGTTCCGATCTCGGCGAGCATCATCGGCAGCGAATCCATTTCCGCGACAATACGTGGGACGAATCCTGCCGTCTCGCAGGTCTCGATGAGGAACTCGCGGCGTTTCGGGAAAAACGCGTTTGAGAGGGAGACCCAGTCATCGGTTTCAAGTTCTTTCAGTTTTACCGCCTTCCTGTGCGCTAGGCGATGAGCTTCCGGAAGCACGGCGATGAACTCGCATTTGGAAAGTTTCCGGACATCGAACATCGCCCGTTCCCTGTCCTCAAGATTTGCGAGGATGCCGAGATCCAGCTCGTGCTGCCGGAGGCGGTCGAGCTGCGCCCGCGGCGGGAGATCGAAGAGGCTGACTTTGGAGTTCGCATGACGCTGCTGGAATTCGCGGATAACCGGCGCGACCAGGTCGTCGAGGAAGGGCGAGAGGAAACCCAGCCTCAGCGTGCGCCTCACTCCACCCGCCCTGTTCATGGCTGCGCTCTATCCCACCGGATATCTCGCGTTCGTGAAATGCCTTGAGATTGCCGGCGGCATCCTCGTCGTGATCCCGAAAACCCGAAAACCCGGAACCTCGGCCTGCTCCTGCTCCTGCTCGGCCCGATCGTCGTCAACATCCTAGCTTTCCATGTCTTCCTGACTGGCGGCGCGGGACTGGCGGACCCGGTGGTCATCTTGATCACGGTTCTTGCCGGATATCTCCTCTGGAGTGGCAGAAAGTCATTTTACGGGCTGCTGAACTGAATTCGCCGGGGCAAAGGGTCTCGACCGGAGAATCATCGACGTGAAGCCAGCCAAGGTAATCAAGGATATCCTCGCGTAGCTGCGATCTCCGGTCGCCGCCGTCAACGGCACACCGCGCTCCAGCCAAGGGCGCGGATGTTCTTATTGCTTGAACAGGTGATGAAATGACTACATTATCAAGACATGGAAGCATCGATCATCGACCTTCGCTACAAGATGAAAGACGTTCTCTGCGCCCTCGAAAGGAAAGAGCAGGTTACGATCTTATACCGCGGAAAAGTCAAGGGAACCATTATGCCCGCCGGGGCGGACACCGCCATGGATGTGCGGAATCATCCTTTCTTTGGCAGCTCACCGGAAGATGACAAAAGCATCGCCGGGGAGATGGAGCGGCTGAGGGGAGGGCGCTTCGGTGCTGTTTGACACCGATATCCTGATCGCCGTCCAGCGCGGACATGGAAAAGCGGCTGCTTTGATCAACAGGGCGGAGCGTCGCAACATATCCGTGTTCACCTACATGGAGTTTTTGCAAGGAGCCAGGGACAAGCGGCAGCTTCTGCTGTGCCAAGCGTTCCTCCGCGATCTGGGCTTCGAGACCCTTCAGCTCACTGGAAACATCGGGCATCGCGCGGCGATCTATGTGGAGCAATATGCCCTTTCCCACTCCATGCGCGCCGGTGATGCGGTGATCGCCGCGACCGCCTCCGAGCACGGGTTGCCACTGGCAACGGGCAACGCCAAGCAGTTCCGCCAGATCCCGGGACTGGAGCTTAAAGTGCTGAAATTTTGAGCCTATCCCCGGACATGTCGGTTCCCTTGGACAAAGCTCATTGCTGGCATCCGTTTACGCCCCAGTCCGAATGGTGCGCGCCCGGGCACGATCCCCTGATGATCGTCCGTGCCGAAGGGGTTTGGCTTTGGGATTCGAACGGCAAACGGTATCTCGACGGCAACTCCTCGATCTGGACGAATATCCACGGCCACTGCCGCCCGGAGATCGCGGAGGCGATCGCGGGGCAGGCGGCCACACTCGACCATTCCTCCTACCTCGGCCTCGGCCATCCGCTGGCCTCGGAACTTGCGGAGAAACTCGTTTCGTTCTTTCCGGATAACACGCTGGAGCGGGTGTTTTTCTCGGACAACGGCTCAACGGCGGTTGAGGCGGCGCTGAAAATGTCGATGCAGTCTCGGATACAGTCCGGGCAGGGGAAACGGACGCGTTTCCTCGCCTTCGACAATGGCTATCACGGCGACACGCTCGGCGCGGCATCGCTGGGCGGGGTGAATCGCTTCTTCTCGCGCTTCCGGAATCTCGGCTTCGAGACGGAATTCCTCTCGTCCATCGGCGACCTCGGCTCCATCGATCCGTCCACGGTGACGGCGGTGGTTATTGAACCGCTGATTCAGGGGGTCAATGAGATGCGCCCATGGCCTGCCGGCATGTTGCGGGAGCTGCGCGATTGGTCATCTGCAAACGGCATTCACCTCATACTCGACGAGGTGATGACCGGCTTCGGTCGCACCGGGACGATGTTCGCGTGTCAGCAGGAAAACGTCGTGCCGGATTTCCTGTGCCTCGCAAAAGGTCTCACCGGCGGCACGGTTCCGCTTGCCGCCACGCTCACCACGGGAGAGATCTACGGAACATTTCTCGGTGGACGGGAGAATGCCTTCTACTACGGACATAGTTACACTGCGAACCCCATCGGTTGCGCTGCGGCGCTCGCTTCGCTGCGGATATTTGAAACCGACAACGTATTCGGCCACCTTACCGGAAAAATCGCCCACCTGCGCAAATCCCTTTTCACACTGAGCCAAAATGATGCGGTAAAGGAAACTCGCCAATGCGGCCTCATTGCGGGCATCGAACTCGCTCCAGGGCTGGGGGAGAAAACCGTCATCACCGCCCGGCAATATGGCCTGATCACCCGCAATATCCTCGATACCGTGGTAATGATGCCTCCGCTTTCGATCACAGAGGATGAAATAGATTTCGCATTCACTGCTCTATCGAAGAGCCTAGTGTGTCAGTAGGGAAGACATGTCCGTTTATTTTTGCGCGACTCCTTAGGTTTTTTTGAAGCCCTTTGCGGAGGGACGCTGAGATGGCTCGGGTTGTGCAAAGGGCTTGGAAAGGCCCTTCTACATATGGCCCCTCACTTTGGCTTGCTGCCGATGTTCACCCGCAGCTTGATAAGCCCGAGTAGCACCGACAGTCCGCAGGCGAAGCCGCCCACGGCAGCACCGATGAAGAGACCCCAGATCATCCCGACGGAAAATGCGTAGCGCGGGGCGCTGATATCCTCCTTCAGACTGAAGAGCCCGGACACAAACTCCGGGGAAACCAATGCGATGGCCATCGCAAACAAGCCTCCGAGTATTGCGGAAATGAGCGCGCCTCCGAGGACGACGCCGAAAAGCTGTATTGCGGTTTTGACCATGGTTCAGAGGTTCTTATCCGTCACCGCGCCTTCGCTAGCGCTGGTGACGAGTTTCGCGTATTTTGCGAGGACTCCGAATTTGTAGCGGGGCTCGGGCTGGATCCACTTCGCCTTGCGGGAGGCGATTTCTTCGTCGGAGAGGTTCACAGAAATGCGGTTCTCGACGGCGTTGATCTCGATTTCATCGCCTTCCTCAAGGATGCCGATCGTGCCACCTTCGAAGGCTTCCGGGGTGATGTGGCCGACGACGAAGCCGTGGCTGCCGCCGGAGAAGCGGCCGTCGGTGATGAGGGCTACGTCCTTGCCGAGGCCCATGCCCATGACCGCGGAGGTGGGGCCGAGCATTTCGCGCATGCCGGGGCCGCCTTTGGGGCCTTCGTAGCGGATGACGATGACGTTTCCTTTCTCGATTTTCTTGGCGAGGATGGCGGTCATGGCTTCCGGCTCGGAGTTAAAAACGCGGGCTTTGCCTTTAAAGACTTCGCCTTCCTTGCCGGATATTTTCGCGACCGAACCACCTTCGGCGAGGTTTCCGTAGAGAACACGGAGGTGGCTGTCTTTCTTTAGCGGGTTGCTGACCGGGCGGATGATATCCTGGTCTTCGGGGAATTTGATCGGAGAATTTGCGAGGTTCTCCGCCATCGTTCGGCCGGTGACGGTCATACAATCACCGTGCAGGAGGCCTGCTTCGAGCAGCATTCTCATGAGTGGAACCGTACCGCCGATTTTTACGAGATCGGCCATAGCGTATTTGCCGGATGGCTTGAGATCGGCGAGCACGGGGACGTTTTTTCCGATCCGTTCGAAGTCGTCGAGGGTGATGTCGACTCCGGCGGAGTGTGCCATCGCAGGGATATGAAGGCAGGCATTGGTGGAGCCACCGAGTGCGATGAGAACGGTGATGGCGTTCTCGAAAGCCTTCTTCGTCATGATATCGCGCGGCTTGATGCCGAGCTTGATGAGGTTGAGCACCGCCGCGCCTGCATCGAAGCAATCGCGCATCTTGTCATCGGAAATGGCGGCTTGGGCGGAGCTGTTAGGAAGCGACATGCCAAGCGCTTCGATCGCACTGGCCATGGTGTTGGCTGTGTACATCCCGCCGCAGGAACCGGGGCCAGGGATGGCGCAGGACTCGACGTGTTCCAGTTCCTCATCGGTGAAATCGCCGTTGGCGTGTTTGCCGACGGCTTCGAAGACGGAAACGATATCGAGATCCTTTTCCTCACCCTTGATCTTGCCGCAGCCGGGAAGGATGGTGCCGCCATAGACGAATACGGAAGGGCGGTTCATGCGTCCCATGGTCATCACGCAGGCGGGCATGTTTTTGTCGCAGCCGCCGATCGCGACGAAGCCATCCATGCCTTCGCAGCCGACAACTGTCTCGATCGAGTCGGCGATCACTTCACGGGAAACGAGCGAGTATTTCATGCCCTCGGTGCCCATCGAAATGCCGTCGGAGATGGTGATGGTGTTGAAGATCAGGCTCTTGCCGCCTGCCGCATCCACGCCTTTTTTCGATTCGATGGCGAGCTTGTCGATGTGGACGTTGCAGGGCGTGACCTCGCTCCAGGTGGAGGCAATGCCGATCTGCGGCTTGGCGAAATCGTCTTTCTCAAAACCAACCGCGTAAAGCATCGCGCGGCTCGGCGCACGGTCGGGGCCATCAAGCATCAAACTGGAAAAGGGGCGTTCTTGGTCACTCATTGGGCGGGGATGATTCAGTATGGGGTCGCTTTTTGCAACCCGCTTCCTTTTCCTTCACAGAGATTCTAAATAGCCCTCGGAGCGGGTAATTGGCCTTCCTTTCCTCTGCATCGGCCTCAAGCAGGTAGGCTCGGTCGGTGAAATACATGGTTCTAGGAATCGAGACTTCCGTATTTGAGTTTCTTTGCCCACGCCACCGTCTGTTCCATTGAGGCTTTCTCCATCAGGTGACGGTGAGCGAAACCGCTCGCATTCGTTCCGCACAATCCATGGAATTTGCAGTCACTGCAAAAAATCGTCTTTACAAAATCCGGGGAAACACTAATTTCCGCGCCCCGTCACTTCGCTGGCGGTACCGAATTCCAACCGATTTCCAGCCATGAGAGTACTTTCTTCACTAGCTTCCGCCAAACGCCGCCACGCCGACTGCCAGGTTGTGCGCCGCAAGGGCACCAACTACGTCATCTGCAAGACCAACCCCAAGTTCAAAGCCCGTCAGGGTGCGACCAAGGGAACTCGTCTTTCCAAGAAAGGCGTAAAGTAGTTTTTCTGCTTCTTTTTTCATAGGTTAACAAAGGTTATAGGTGGCGATCCGAGAGGGTCGCCCCCTTTTTTGTGCCCACTTCGCGGCATTGGCTTTCATTTTCCCGCTGCGTCGCCCGTGAGTAGGGCATCCACGGTCAGCTCCACGAAAGATCCGGGCAGTCCGGAGTATTCGATCGCCCCTTTTTCATTGAGTACCAAGACCGCGGGTCGGGAGGCGACCTTGTATTCGGCTGCAAGCTTGTCGGTGGGGTCGATGATGTTGTTCCATTTGATCGAACCATCCGCCTGAAGGGCTCGAATCCGGACCTGCGCTTCCGGGGTGATGCCGAGTATGGCCACCGGTTTGCCATCGTATTTCATCGCAAGCTGATTGGTCAGTCCGATGATTTTGTCAGTCTCCGCCGATTTGGCATCCCAAAAAAGAAGGATCACGATCTTGCCTTTCAGGTCGGACAAACGGATCACGCGCCTTGCGACATCGGTGCCGCTCAGATCCGGTGCGATCCTGCCCTTGGACAGGTAGCGGATCACGTAAAGCTCATCGGTCGCGATGTCCGCAACGCTGGTGCCGCCGATTATTTGATCCGATGCCTGGATGATCGCTGTGCGCAGGTAGGTGAGGCGCTTTTTCATCACTTCGGGGGCGTCGCCGAGGCTTTTCAGTAGCATGGATGCACAAAGGGCTGCGACACCCTGGGTGGGTTTGTCGGGATTCTCGGTGATGATCTTTTCCAGGAGAGAGAGACTCTTGGGAGCGCCGCTATCGGCGAGGGCGATGCAGAACGGGGCGATGCCCGGCTTTTTTAGGTGGTTTTCAGTGAAAATGGCAAGGACACGGCCGCGCTCTGCGGTGAAGGCCGCGCTAGTGACATTTTCGGCGTTCGTTACGGTGAGATTGCGGGTGAGATCCAGGAAATAGGCAGCGTAGGGAATGGTCCAGTCCTCTTTCAGCGAGGGGGCGATGTTAGACCACAGCTCCTTGGCTGCCTCCGCAGGGTCGGGACGGCTTGTGACAAGCGTCTGCTTTGCCGCAGGGCTTGTTGCGAGCTGGTATTTGAGCGCCCAAGTCTCTGCGGATAGCTTGTAGCTACGCCGGATCCGCTCCGCCTCCTGGGGGGTGGCGTGGGCGTTGGCTGCGAGGAAAAGCGTGGCAATGACGAGGGTTTTCAGCATCTGGGGAAGGTTTTCGCCCATCGGTTCGCGGCAGGCATATGGGCGAGTATTGCCCCTGCTGCGGAATCTTCAATACCTCATGCGCATTTCCGGATTTGCTGGAATTCAACCACAGATGAACGCGGATGCAGCCCATAGGGCAATAAAGACGCAGATGTGGGAGGAAATGCGTTGCCATGCGCCGGGTGGAGTGGCGCCGCAGGCCGCTGGGATTCTTCATTCCCAGCTCTCACGGAAAGCTTCGGCGATCGCAGCGATTGGGCGTTGCCCGCATTGTCCGCTTCATTGCCTCCCAACCCGAAAGCTACGGATAAGAACCGCAGCAGTCCAAAGCTTGCGGCGTTCCGGGAATGCGAAAGGAAGGTTATGGAACTTTCAGATTTCGGGTGTTTTCGGATTCGCTGCCGGGATCAGCCAGCAGCGATTTTCGGAGCTGCCGTTACGGGCTCCTCTGACAGGGTGGCCAAGGCTTCCTCGATGCGGGGATTGATCTTGTGCGCGACGGTTTCGACAGCGACGCGGATGGCATTGCGGACGGCGAGGCCGGAGGATGAGCCGTGGGCGATGATGACCACACCGTTCACTCCCAGGAGTGGGCTTCCGCCGTAGGTCTCGTAGCTGCTTTTCGCTTTGAGCGCTTTGAATGCGCCTTGGGCGAGGACGGCCCCCGCCATGCGGAGCGGAGTTTCCTTGATCTCCGTCTTGAGCCATTTGGAAACGGCTTTCGCGGTGGCTTCGACACTTTTCAGGACGATGTTGCCGACGAAGCCGTCGCACAGGACGATATCGAGTTTCGATTCGAAAAGGTCGTGCCCCTCGACGTTGCCGATGAAGTTAATTCCCGGCGTGGCTTTGAGCCGTTTGAAAGCTTCCTTGGTGAAGGTGGTGCCTTTCTCATCCTCTTCGCCGTTTGACATCAGGCCGACCCGGGGCTCGCTGACGCCGAGGACGTATCTCGCATAGGCGGTACCCATGATTGAGTAGGCAACGAGATGCTCGGGCTTGGATTCGGGGTTGGCGCCCGCATCGAGGATGTTGCAGATGCCGTGCTCGTTGGGCAGAGGGGAGGCGATGCCGGCACGATCCACGCCCTTGAGGCAACGGAGCTTCAGGGTGGCGGCGGCGACGGCGGCTCCGGTGTTGCCTGCTGAGACGAAGGCGTCCGCCTTGCCCTCTTTCACGAGTTCCATGGCGACGCTGATCGAGGAAAGCCTTTTGCGGCGGATCGATTTCGCGCCCGACTCGGCCATGCCGACGACTTCCGGGGCGTGGACGATGCTGACGCGGGGATCGTTGAGTTTCAGGCCGTGCAGGGCGGCTTCCTTGCGCAGGATACCTTCCTCGCCGACGAGAAAAAGGTGACTGATCCGGGGATAATTCGCCAGCGCCTCCATGGCTCCGGCGATGTTAATCTGCGGGGCGTTGTCGCCGCCCATGGCATCAAGTGCAACCTTCATGGAAATGCGGATGGGTTTTTCTGTATCAGCCTTGGTTTCCCGTAAGAAGAAAAAACCCACGCCAGGTTACCAGCGGGGGTTATTGCAGGATTCCCTAGGGAAACCAAATCAGAACGCCTCCACTTCGAGGACTTTACGTCCGCGATAGGTGCCGCAGGAAGGGCACGCGATGTGTGAGGGAATGGTAGCTCCGCAATCGGAGCATGCGCTGAAGATTGGTGCCTTCCAGCGGTTTGCGCCGCGGCGCATTTTCTGGCGGCTTTTGGATTGACGGCGTTTTGGTACGGCCATGGTCGTGTATAGTTAAGTTTGATCGTTGAGACCCGTGAGGTCGTTGAGGGCAGACCATCGGTCGTCGCCTTCGCTGCGGGGGGGGATGGATAGATCATCTACCCCGGGTTTGTCCACTGCTAAATAACGTGATTCGATTTCACAAGGTTCTGGGGCGTCTCCCTCGTCGCAGCGGGGGTCGGCGGGGAACTCAATCAGAACGTCCTCGCGGAGCGCTCCGCCGATGTCAATCTGGCCGGAATTGCCAATTTCCACGGACACTGCGGCTTTCGGGAGACAGATTGTTTTCACGAAAGGTTTGAGGGTGACGACACAGGTGAACTCGAAGGGAGCGGAGACGCTACCGGTGACCAGCAGTTCCGATTCGAACCTCTGGATCCACAGATCGTATTCCATCGGGCCGACGGAGACGGCATCGCCTTTTTGTAGTTCGAAGACAGCGCCGTCCAGTTCGCCGGAGTAGGCCTTGCCTTCCTCGGGGAGGGTTGCGAGATCGATGATGAGGGACTTTTCCATGTGGGGACTCTAAATTTCAAATTGAAAAATTCAAACACCAAGAAGAGGGGGGGGCTTGGGTAGGGAGATTTTTCAGGTGGTGGATTTTTATGTGAAGCGGAGTTGTGAGAAAGCGGCTTGAAAAGGCCGCGCTGCATAGCGATCACTCCGCCCTGGAGAGGCGGTTCAGGCCGCGTTGGAGAAGGGTGCTGTCAACCATGGTGGAGACAGTTTCGTCGAGATAGACGGTGAAACTCTCCTCCAGAAATTCGATCGAATGAAGGTTGTCCGGGTTGGGTTTTTCGAATGCCTTGATGAGCGTTTTCATGCTGTCGATCTCGACCCCGTTGACCTTTTTTACGATCAGGTTGCGCAGGCGTTCGTATCCGACCGTGGCGGGGGTGGGGATGGAGCCGCTGAGGAAAATAATGCGCTCGGCCTTGTCCTCGTATTTCTCCGGGTTCTCGTAGACATCGAGGAGATTGAGCGGCGCGCGCGAGCGCCAGTCCTTGCCGAAGGCCTCCAGCACCGGGCGGCTGAGCTCCTGGAAGATAAGCCCGCCCTTCACGAGGAAATTCGGCGCGCGGTCGAAGCGGTAGTCGGGCACCAGATGATCTTCCGGCTCCTCGCGGGTCAGGGTTGCTGTGATCTCCACCGGTTCGCCGTCGCGCTGGAGGCCGAGGGTGATCTCGTCTCCAGTGGCACTCTCGCCGCGCACAAGGTGCCCCCAGAAGACCGAGCCGTAGTGTGGGTGCTGGTAGTAGCCGCGCCTGTCGATGGGAAAACCTGCGGCGCTGAGCAGGACGTCGCCCTTTTTGATGCCTGCGAGATCCGCAGCCCCGCCGGTGCGAACGGTGCTGATGTAGAGTCCGCCCTGTTCTGAGCTGAGTTTTAGGAATTTCCGGAACGAGGGATCCTCCGTCCGCGAGATGGAAACGCCCAACGAAGGGAAGCCTGCGTAGGTGTCGTCCTTCGCGTTGGCGAGGAAATGCGAGATCACATCGACGGAAAGGACATCCGAGATCTGGTCGTCCGAGTCGTAGCTGAGCAGGATGCCGGAAAGCAATCCGTCCGTCACAACAGGCAGCGAGAAGCTGCTCGCAGCCCCCTGCATGGAGGCTTTTACGAGATAGGTGAGGAAGCTCTGTTTCGGTAGGAAACTGGATGATACCTCGACGGACTGGAGCGTCCCGCAGGTGAGCAGCGTGGTGCCGTTGTCCTCAACCTGGAAAATCTGCATGGGATCGCCGATCGCCGGAGGCCCGGCAAGCGTGAGGGGGCTAGTGCCCTCGAAGAAGGTTGCCCTTTCCGCCTCGGACTTGACGGTGAGCAGGGCGAGGTTCGCCTCATAATCCACGGCGACGATCTCCGCCTGGGCGGTCTTCGATCCGTCCGGGGTTTCGAGTTCCAGGTAGGTTGCGTCCGCAACCATTTCCCCGGTGGTCAGCACCTGCCCCGGAGCAACGATGGCTCCGAGCGAGCGGAGGCGTCCGGGCGGTTTTTTTTCCCACGGCTGTCCGGGGCTCCAGGATTGGCTCGTTGAGTTGATCCGGATCACCGATTCGGTGAGCGAAACCGGCTCTTCCACCGGTACGGCGGCGGAGATATCTGCGACCGGCGTGACATCGAAATTCTGGACGGCCTCGGTTTTTAGGGCTGGCCCATCACAGGAAGCTGCGATCAGGCAGAGGGAAAGCGGAATCAGGTGTTTCATATGGAAAAAATCATTTTAGATCGAGCACATCCTGCATGTCGTAGATGCCGGGGGGCTTGTCTTTCAGCCAGAGAGCGGCACGCACGGCACCGCTTGCGAAAGTCATTCGCGAGGAGGCTTTGTGGGTCAACTCCACGCGCTCGCCGTCCGCCGCGAACATCACCGTGTGGTCACCGACGACGTCGCCGCCGCGCAGCGTGTGCATGCCGATTTCGCGCTGCTTGCGCGGACCGATGTTGCCGAAGCGACCGTGGGCAATGTCGTCCTTGTAGGAGGTGTCGGTTTCCTCGTTGAGGATTTCCAAAAGTCGGCGTGCTGTGCCGGACGGCGCATCGATCTTGTGGCGGTGGTGCATTTCCGTGACCTCGATGTCAAACGTGTCCTGTTTCAGGATGCGCGCCGCCTGTTGGGTCAGCCAGAAAAGCGTGTTCACGCCGACGGAGAAATTCGGGGCGTGGACGATTGGGATTTCTTCGGAAGCTGCGCGGATGGTATCCAGTTCCGCATCGGTGTGGCCGGTGGTGCCCATGACCAGGGCGACCTTGTTCCGGACTGCCGCCTCCAGGAGGCTGGTCGAGAACGAGTGAACGGTGAAATCGATGATGCACCCCGCCGCCTTGACGGCGGCCTCGAGATCTTCGCCCGCGTCGTGCGTTGCGGCGATTTCGGTTTCCGGGTTCGCCACGGTGGCTTCGGCGACGGCCAGACCCATGCGGCCTGACTTTCCTGTGATGAGAATGGGAAGCATGTGCGCGGATGTTGGGGCCGCTTTGCGAAAATGGAAATGGGAATTTTCAGGTATGCTGCGCTGTAAGATTTCTCCGAGAATTTCCGTAATCACCTGATACGAGGCGTTTTTGCGGCAATGCTTGCGGCGGCTTCCTGTGTCTCCGCATACGACGAAACGTCCCCATTCGGCAAAGCGAGGGAGGTTTTGGAGCTGAATTGCGTCGAATGCCATACCCCGGAGGAGGCCAAGGGCGGGCTGATCATGGCCACCGCTGCGGATATGAAAAACACTGGCGATTCCGGGAAAGCGCTGGTGCCCGGCGACCTGATAAAGTCGGGCATCTACGTGCGCGTCGCCTTGCCGGCGGACGATAACGACCGCATGCCGCCGAAAAAACACGGCGGCTCGCTTGCCGCTGAGGACATCGAAATCCTCAAGGCCTGGATTGAATCTGGAGCGGAGTGGCCGGAAGGCGAAACGCTCCACCCCCGCGCCAAGACAGCACTGCCGCGCTGGGATGCGCCCGCCGATCCCGCCATCGTCTCCATCGAGGCGTTTCCGAAAAATATCTCCCTGGAAACTGCCGCCGATTTCCACCGCGTCATCGTCATCGCCCGGATGAAGGATGCCTCCACCCACGACATCACCCGCCAGGCCAAGCTTTCCCTCGCCGCAGTGAATGTCGCGCACCTCGTCGGGAATCTCCTCACCCCGAAGGCCGATGGAGAAACGAAGCTCAGGATCAATTACCGTGGCCTCTCCACTGAGATTGCCGTGAAAGTGAAGGATGCGGAAAAGCCCCGCCCGGTTTCCTTCCAGCTCGATGTCATGCCGGTGCTCACAGCGGCCGGTTGCAACACCGGCTCGTGCCACGGCTCCGCGCGCGGGCAGGATGGCTTCCACCTCAGCCTCTATGGCTTTGATCCCAAGGGCGACTACTTCCGCCTCATTTCGGAAATGGCGGGTCGCCGCGTAAACCTCGCGCTCCCTGAGGATTCCCTGCTCATCACCAAGGCGATCGGCGCGGTGCCCCACACCGGCGGAAAAGTTTTCAAACCGGATAGCTCCTTTTACGAAACCCTCGTGCAATGGATCCGCGACGGCGCGAATTATGACGAGGGTGAAATCCCGCAGCCGACCGGTATCGAGATCCGTCCCGGTGAGCTCGTCCTCACGGGTAAGGATGTCCGTGTGCCCTTCACCGTCCGTGCCAGCTATTCCGATGGATCCGACCGCGATGTCACCACCCTGACTGCATTTTCCAGCTCCAACGACAACTCCGTAGTAATGGACAGGACGACCGGCATGGCGACCTCTGCCGAGCGCGGCGAGGCCTTTCTCCTTGGTCGTTTCCACACCTTCACCGAGGGCTCGCAGGCGATCGTTGTCCCGGCGGATTTGAAATATCAGCGGCCTGTATTCAAACCGTTCAATTACATCGACAACCACGTCGCCGAGAAGCTGAACAAACTCCGCATCGTCCCATCGGGGCTCGCCTCGGATGAGGCGTTTCTCCGTCGCGCTTTCCTGGATGTCGTCGGCCTCCCACCCACCCCGGAGGAGCGGGAAAAATTCATCGCTGAGACCCGCTCCGACAAGCGTGATCGCCTGATCGACGATCTCCTTGGTCGCAAGGAATTCACCGAGATGTGGGTCATGAAATGGGCGGAACTGATGCAGATTCGCACGATCAAGAACGGCCCGAACAGCGTCTCTTACAAGGCCGCGTTGAACTACTACGAGTGGTTGCGCGAGCGCATCGCAAGCAACATGCCGTTCAATGAACTGGTCGTCGAAATGCTCGGCGCGAAGGGCGGCACCTTCGACAACCCTGCGACCAATTATTTCCAGATGGAAAACGACGTGCTCAAGCTCACCGAGAA
The DNA here is from genome assembly GCA_905478925.1 of uncultured Verrucomicrobiales bacterium. Taxonomy (GTDB): domain Bacteria; phylum Verrucomicrobiota; class Verrucomicrobiia; order Verrucomicrobiales; family Akkermansiaceae; genus Luteolibacter. Next base: position 11,710 of record CAJQKQ010000123.1, on the reverse strand, counting down.
CGTCGCCCAGGTTTTCATGGGCACGCGCATCCAGTGCGCCCAGTGCCACAACCACCCCTTCGACCGCTGGACGATGGACGACTACTATGGTTTCGCGGCCTTCTTCGCGCAGGTGAAACGCAAGCCCGCCGAAGATCCACGCGAGCGGGTCGTCTACGACGGGGGAGGGGAAATCAAGCACCCTGTCACCAAGGAGGACATGGCTCCAAAATTCCTCGGCGGCGCCAAGCCTACAATCAAGGGCACCTCCCGCCGCGAGTCGGTTGCCTCATGGCTCGCCTCGCCGGAGAACCCGTGGTTCGCCCGCAATGTCGTCAATATCGTCTGGGATCACTATATGGGCGTCGGCATCGTCGAACCCGTCGATGACGTCCGCGTATCCAACCCGCCTTCGAACCCCGAACTATTGGATGCCCTCGCAGAGAAATTCGTCTCCTACGACTACGATTTCAAGAAGCTCGTTCGCGACATCTGCACCTCGCGCACCTACCAGCTTTCCACCGGGACGAACGTCACCAACGAGGCTGACACCCGCAACTTTTCCAAAGCTATGATACGCCGCGTCCGCGCCGAGGTGCTGCTCGACAGCATTTCGCAGGTCACCAACACCACGGAAAAATACAAGGGACTCCCCAAGGGCGCCCGCGCCGTCCAGATCGCCGACGGCAACACCTCGAACTACTTCCTCACCACCTTCGGCCGTGCCACCCGCGCCACCGTCTGCTCCTGCGAGGTAAAAATGGAGCCGAATCTTTCTCAGGTACTCCACCTCATCAACGGCGACACCGTCCACCGACGGATCAGGCAGGGGAAAATCGTCCAGGATATGATTGCCGGGAAAAAGTCCCACGCGGAAGTCATCGACGCCCTCTACCGGAGGGTGCTCAGCCGCAGCCCCACCGCGAAGGAAAAGCAAAAGCTCCTCGCCGCCGTCGCGGAGGGGCCGAACCCGAATGAGCAACGCAACATCCTTGAAGATATCTTCTGGGCTCTGCTGAACTCGAAGGAGTTCATCTTCAATCACTAAGGGACGCGATTGAATTCCCTCCTTGTCCGCGCTCCCCATCCGCCCCACCTTGCATTTCAGTGAAAGCACCGCTTCTGTTTCTTCTCGCGACCACGCTCCTTGCCTCCGCTGAGGCTCCGTGGATCCCCCTTTTCAATGGCAAGGATCTCTCCGGCTGGACCTCGAAAATTTGCCACCACCCACTTGGGGAGAACTTCGGCAATACATTCACCGTTGAGGACGGCATCATCAAGGTGAGCTATGACGGCTACGGGAAATTCGACAAGCAGTTCGGCCACCTCTACACGAATGTCGCGTATTCCCATTACATACTCCGCATGGAGTATCGCTTCGCGGGAAAGATGATGGCCGACGCGCCATCCTACGTGAACCTAAACAGCGGGGTCATGATCCACTCGCAGTCACCGCAGAGCATGGGTCTCGATCAGGCGTTTCCCGTCAGCATCGAGTATCAGTTCCTTGCCGATGAGGGAAAGGGCGCACGCCCCACCGCGAACATCTGCACCCCCGGCACCAATGTCGTGATGAAGGGGAAACTTGTCACCGAACATATCGTCGAGTCCGCCGCGCCGACGTTTCCCGCCGGGGAGTGGGTGAAAGTGGAGATCGAGGTCCGCGGCAGCGAGGAGATTATCCATCGCGTCAACGGCAAGGAAGTCCTCCGCTATCAGGAGCCCCAACTCGATCCCGAGAACCGTGTCCAGTCTGCGGAGGCTCTGTTTGCTGCCGGTGCTCCGAAAATGCTCTCTTACGGCCACATTGCCCTCCAGGCCGAGGGACAACCGGTTTGGTTCCGCAACATCGAGCTGAAATCGCTGGAGCCGACCGAGTAATCCATCAAGTAAATCTGACGGAGAGCCAGAAATAGCGGGCACCGGGTGATGGATCGCTGACTTCAGTCGGCAAGATATCTGTGACACGCCGACGGAAGTCAGCGATCCACTCAATGAGCTACATCGCGGTAAAGCTCCGCCAGAGAAATGCTCACTTCGGCCTCCGGTAGCTCCAGCATCGCATCTGTTCCTTGGATCGTTTCCATGCGGAAGCCATCCCCCTCGCGGCGATGAACCGTTAGGAAAGCACCGTCTGTTTCCGCGAGGATGTATGTTTGCAGGCTGGGAATCGTAATGTAGTCGCGGAATTTCTGGGTCTCGTCGATACGCCGCGTTGTGGGGCTGAGGACTTCGAGAATCACCGAGGGAGAGTCTGTGTAGAGCGCATCCCCGGGAACTGGGTTGCAGACGATCATCGCATCCGGGTAATAGAACGCCTCCTCTCCGCCACCGAGCTGCACGTTCAGCTTGAAATCGCTGCCGGTGGGGAAACAGGTTTTTCCGGCAAGCTGGTTGCCGGAAATCCTCTGGAAATTTAACGCGATTCTCTGGTGATCCAGCGTCCCTCCCGACATCGCATAGGCATTTCCCGCCACGAATTCATGCCTGACCCCGGAGACGAGTTCACCTTCAAGGTATTCCTCCCGCGAGATCCGCTTCTCTGTGATCGCAAGTGCCATGCCATACGAATAGCGGAAAGCCCGACTCCGCGCAAGTAGCCCTTTCGTCCGCCGCCATTCCCATCTTGCTGGATTCCGAACGCCCTCATGATCGACGCGAAGATGAAGTGAGCGAGGCAGGGATGGTTCTCCGAACTGTCCGTCCGCATCTATCGCTTCTGGCACACCCCGCACCAATACGTCGACCGCTGCCCCAGCACGCAGTGGGAAACGGGCGTCCCGCACACCCGGCACGGCTCGCCCTTTCTGTCATAGACGAACAGTCGCTGCTTGAAATACCCCGGTTCACCGTCGGAGTTCAGGAAATCTCGCAGCGTCGTCCCACCTTGGGTGATGGATTCCGCGAGCACCTCTTTGATCGCCAGCACCAGTCGTTCCGCTTTCGGTTTTGTTAGCTTGTTGGCAGGCAGCTGCGGATGGACCCCGGCCCGGAAAAGGCTCTCCGAGGCGTAGATGTTGCCCACTCCAACCACCGTCTTCGCATCCATCACCGCCACCTTGATAGCGATGGTTTTCTTCCGCAGCGCCGTGTGGAGATGTTTCCCTGTGAAATCCTCCTCCAGCGGCTCGGGGCCGAGATTCACCAGCAGCGGATGCGCCTGGATTTCAGACGCCGCGACCCGCAGTACCAGCCCGAAACGGCGCGGATCGTGGTAGCGGAGCTGCAGCCCGTTTGTTAGAGTGATTCCGATGTGGTCGTGCTTCTTCCAATCCTGCCCCGGAGGGATCACCCGCAGGCTCCCGGACATCCCAAGGTGCATCAGCACGGTCTCCCCGGCCTCCGTTTCCAGTAGCAGGTATTTCGATCTCCGTTTTACAGAAACGAAAACCGCCCCCTCCAGTTCCGGCAGATTTTCCGAAACCGGCCAGCGCAGGTCGTAGCGGCGGATGATCACCTCAGCGATCCCCGCCCCAACCACGTGCGGCTCAATCCCCCTCCGCGTCGTCTCAACCTCTGGCAGCTCCGGCATGTGAGGGGAAGGTAGCTCTTTTCTTAAGCCAAGCGCAAGGAGGGGCTGCATCCTGCTGCCCGACAAGCTCAGCCATTTTCCAACGCACCGGGCAGCAGAATGCAGCCCCTCCTTGTGGCTGACTGGCTACTGCCTCATCAACAAGGGAGCCAGCGCGTTCAGTAGATACCCCGTCCCGACAATCGCGATGGATGTGATCCCGAAAAACAGCCCGATGAGTGGCAGCTTCATCGTCCGCCGCAGCATGATCGCCTCCGGCAAACTCAGTGCGGCCATCCCCATCATGAACGCCAGAGCGGTGCCGAGCGGGATGCCTTTTTCGAAGAGAACCACGGCCACCGGCACGATCGCCGCGCAGCTGCCATACATCGGCACGCCGAGCAGGGTGGCGATGGGCACGGAGAAAATCCCGGTTGCGGACATCATGCCGCGTATCGTTTCCTCCGGCACGAAGTTGTGGATGAATGCGCCGAAGCCCACGCCTACCAAAACCCAGATCCAGATCTGTTTGATCACACCGACGGCCTCGTCGTAACCGTATTTCAGGCGCGACTTCCAGGTGTGTATCACCTGCTCCCCTTCGGTCGGGGCGGAGGAGAGGATGTCGCTTTCCAGGAAACGTTCCAGTTTCATGCGACCCAGGACAGCCCCGGCAAGCGTTCCGATGACCAGCCCGCTGACTACGTAGGCGAGCGCGATCGGCAGGCCGAACTCTCCCGCCATCAGCACCACGAGGTATTCATTGATGATGGGCGAGGTGATGAGGAAGGAAAACGTCACGCCCAGCGGCGCGCCTGCCCTTAGCAGGCTGATAAAAATAGGCACCGAGGAGCAGGAGCAGAACGGAGTGATTGCCCCGAAAAGCGCGGCAACGCAGTTCCCCAGCATACCTCCGGAGCTCATCCAGCGCTTTAGTTTCTGATCCGGCAGCCATGTCCGAACCACTCCGATCACGAAAATCATCACTGCCAGCAGCAGGAAGATTTTGATCGTATCGTGGACGAAGAAATGGATCGCGGCGTGGATGCGTGAATCGGGATCCAGCCCCAGTAAATCGTAGAGCAGCAGATCGGTGAGATCTAGCAGCATCCCCCGCCTCCCTTTTCATTCGGGCCGCAGCAATTGCCCTCGCGGTGCTTTTCATCGGCCTTGCGTTTCATGGACTCATCCAGCTTCAGGAACATGCGGCGGAAAAGCCCGCGCTTGTCGTCCTGCTGCTTGGTATCGGATTTCACAGGTGGCGTCGTGGTTTCAGTATCTTTCATTGCTATGGTGCTTGGGGAAATTCTGATCAATTGGCGGACGAGTCTTTGATGCCCGCCGCATAGGCCTCGAACACGTTGCGAATCTCATCGCGGATGCGGCGGAAGGCGCCTGCCTCCGTCTCGCCCGGGCGTATCGCTTTCGGCGGATCCTCGAAGCCCCAGTGATAGCGCGTCACTTTCCCCGGGAACGCCGGGCATGCCTGATCCGCATTTCCGCAGACCGTGATGATCGTAGTGATCCCGCTCTCCATGAACTCGTCGAGGTGCTTTGAAGTATGTGCGGAAATATCGATCCCTATCTCCCCCAGCGCCGCGATGGCTGCCGGGTGGACGTAGCCGGCTGGGTTCGATCCAGCGCTGTGGACTTCGATGAGATCGCCGGCGGCGTTTCGCAAGATGCCTTCCGCCATGTGGCTTCGGCAGGAGTTTCCGGTGCAGAGGATAAGAACTTTCGGTTTCATGATGTGGCTTGGAGAAAGGGAAGAATTGCGGAGGAGCAGGCGTTGGGCTCGGATTTGAGCTTGGCGAGGAGGGATTTGCGGTGGGCGGAATCACGGGCGAAGCCAAGCCGCTCAGCGGCGCAGTCCTGGAGACATTTCAGGTTTTCCTCGAGCAGCGGGCTGTCGGTTTCCGCCACGCGGTAAACCATCCACTGCGCCACCCGCTCCCCCGCTATCAGCCCCATGCCCTTCATGTAGCGCAGCTGCTTGGAAATTTTCACCTGGTCCGATCCCAAGATCTCCATCAGGTGGCACACGCACAGCGGCCCGTCCTTGAGCAGGTTTAAAATGCGCAGTCGCTGCTCGTCGCACAGGCATTTGTAGATATTGATGACTTCCATGCGGGCTTATATGCTGATAAGGGTATATGCTGTCAATAGAATTTGGTGGGTTACTAATTCGCTCGAGAGGGCGGTTTGGAGAAGGGTGTTTCCAACCCCTTTGCAGAGGATAGGCAGAGAAGACTCCGCTTGATGGAAAGGGCTTGGGAAACACCCTTCTCCTAATTCCTTGCGTCTTGCTGACGGAAGCTTGTTGAAATCCTGCGAGGGGTGTGGTCTTTTCTGCGTATGGATGGTTTTTTAAAGACGGCTTTGGTGGCGGATGCGCTCTCTCTGGGAGCGCACTGGGTGTATGATCAGGAGGAGATTATCGAGGCTTTCCCGGAGGGAGTGGTGGAGTTCGCGGAGCCGATGTCCGACTACCACGATGACAAGAGGGCGGGAGATCAGACGCATTACGGAGACCAGGCGGTGATGCTTCGGGACTCGCTGGAGACGCGGGAGGGATTTGATGCGGATGGCTGGCGCGAGGATTGGTTGGCGGCGATGGAGGGCTACGGTGGCTATGTGGACGGAGCCTCGAAGGAGACGCGGAGGGCGGAGGGGATGGCACCCTCGCCATCAAGTGATCTCGGTGGCGCGGCGCGGATTGCGGCGATACTGGATCTGGGATTACCGCTTGAGGATGCGGTGAAAGCGGTGCGAGCGCAGACGGATTTGACCCACGGGGATGACCAGGTGGCGGATGCGGCGGAATTTTTCACAAGGGCTGCGTATGCGGTGGATGCGGGCGATATCTTTGAGGACGCGATGGACAGGGCGGCGGCGGAAGGTCGCTACAAAAAGCTGCATGCGCAGGAGCACATGGAGAGAACGAAAGAACTGCGTGACGAGGCTTACCTTACGGTGGCGGAGAATCTGGGGCAGGCCTGCGAGGTGAGCCAGGCGTTCCCGCTGGCGCTGTATTTCCTGCTGAGACCGGAAATGGATTTCGAGCAAACGATCAGCGACAATGCGATGGCGGGCGGTGACAGCTCGGCGCGTGCGATGCTAATGGCGCTGTTGTTCGCAGCGGAGGATCCGGAGGTTGCGGCGGAGTTGGTAGATGGTTTGAGGACTCACTGAAAATTCAAAATTCAAATCTCAACTTGCAAGGAAGAAGGGGGCAGGTGGAAGCGGAGACGAGGCTGGGTTTTTTCATAAGCAGAACGTTCTTTTCCAAGTGGGACAGGGTGGGAAGTAGTATCTCACGGAGCGAACTTCGCTTGCGTCTTCGTTGAGAGTTGAATTTTAAGTTTTGAATTTTTAGTCTGCCTGCAGATGATCACTCAGGCATTTATTCTCGGGGCGGGGTTGGGGACGCGGTTGCGACCGCTGACGGATCTGTTGCCGAAGCCGCTGGTACCGCTTTTCCACAAGCCGCTGGCGATGTGGGCGGTGGAGGCTTGCGAGGCGATTGGGTGCAAGAGGTTCGGGATCAACACTCATCACCTTCCGGAAAAATGGGAGGGCTTCGGCGGCGGGAGGGATGTGACGTTTTTTCATGAGCCGGTGCTGCTGGAGACAGGAGGAGGGCTGAAGAATATCGAAGCTTGGGTGGAGGACGGCAGCCTACTGATTCACAACGGCGACATTTTCTCCTCGATGGATCTGCGGAAGCTGGTGGAAGCACACGAGGCCAGCTGTGACGAGGTGACCCTGGCGCTGCGCAGCGGGGGTGGGGCGAAGAAAATTTCCCTAGGCGATGGCGGCCGGGTGGAGGATGTGCGCAGCGAGGTCAAAGGCCTGCCGGGCACGCATGTGTTCACGGGGATCTACTGTGTGGAAAAGGAATTTCTCAAACGTATCCCGGCGGGGGAGGTGATCGCGGTGATCCCCGCCTTTCAGGAACTCGTGCGCGAGGGCGGCATCGGCGCGGTGGTGCTGGACGAGGGTGAGTGGATGGATCTCGGTGATGTGGAAAGCTACCTCGCCGCGCATCGCGAGCTAGCCCTACAGGAGCCCGTGCACCCAGAGGCGATGATCGCCGAGGGCGCGGTCATCGAAAACAGCGTGATCGGAAAAGGCGCTATGATTGGGAAAGCCGCGCGGGTGGTGGATTCCGTGGTCTGGCCGGGGGGGGGCGTGGGTGAATCGCTTAAAATCGATGGTAAAGTCATCACTTGACATCATGATGCAATGATCTGATGTTTTGATGCATGAGAACGACGGTTTCCATTTCCGATCATCTTCTGAAAGTGGCGAAAAGGGTTTCGGTGGAGCGGAACTGCAGTTTGGGAGAGGTCATTGATGAGGCACTGACCGTGACCCTGATCTCCCTGCCCGGGGCAGCGGCGCGGGAAGAACCGAAGCCCTTCAAGACATTTTCCGGCAGCGGAACCCAGCCGGGGGTGGATCTCCATTCCAACGCCTCCCTGGAGGAACTCATGGGTTCGTGATGAAACTGCTCGACGTGAATGTCTTGGTCCAGGTGCATCGCGAGGATGCGGATCTGCATGGGGAAATGAAGGCCTGGCTGGAAGGTGCGCTCGAAGATCCTGTCGGGGTCGCGGTTTCCGAGCTAGTGCTTAGCGGATTTCTAAGGGTCGTGACTCATCCGAAGATTTTCAGGGAACCGAGTCCGCTGGCGGCAGCCCTAGAATTTGCGGAAGACCTCCGTAGCAGGGAGGCTGTCCGCATCCTTTCGCCGGGTTCGAACCACTGGATGATTTTCATGGATCTATGCAAACGGGCGGATGCACGGGGAAATCTCGTGCCGGATGCGTATCACGCGGCTCTGGCGGTAGAGACCGGCTGCGAATGGATAACCCTGGACAGAGGATTCGGTCGCTATCCGGGGCTGCGATCGCGTCACCCGCTGGACTAGGCTGGTGATCGGCGACCGAAGATCGCCGCTACAGGGTCGCGATGAGGCGCACGAACCGGCGGCCGTATTCGACGTAGGAGTCGTAGCATTGCTGCCAATCGACGGCGTCGGGATCGGGGGCGTGAAAGACGGTGGCGACGTGGGGCTCGATGGCGATCCAGCCGTCGTAGCCGGTTTTGTGGGCGTCGGTGAGGATTTCTTTTAGCTTCGCCTGGCCGTCACCGGGCATGGTGTATTCTGGCTCGACGTCGTCGGAGACGGGGTTGATGCAGTCCTTGATGTGGATGTGGGCGACGTGCTCTTTTACTTTCAGCCAGAACTCCATGGGATCCTGCCACGGGTATGGCTCGGCCTTCGAGCGGTCGCGCTGGAAGACCGGATTGCCGGTGTCGAAGACGAGCTTGAGGCCGGGCACTTCCTCGACGAGGCGGAGGGAGTGCTCTGCGGAAAAGCCGCCCCAGTTCATGCAGTTCTCGTGGATCGCGGTGAGGCCTTCGTCGGAGAAACGTTTCACGATTTCGCGCAGGCGCCGGAAGCGTTCCTGCTCGTTCTGGTCGGTTCCCCATGGCTCCTGCGCATATGACATGATGCGGATCATTGGGGTTTTAAGGCGTTTCATCCGCGGGATCGCACGGTCGATCTCGGCGAGGGTGATGGAGAAATCAGAATCGATTTTCTTGCCCCAGTTGCCGATCGCGGAGCCGAACTCGGGGACGGCGATGCCTGCGGCGTCGAGCTTGTCGGCGGCGGCCTGGAACTCGTCCTCCGGCATGTCGTGGATATTTGCGGAGCCAATCATGCGGGTGGAGATCGCGGACCAGCCGAGGGCTTTGGTGGCCTCGATTTGTTTGTCGATGTCGCGGGAGGCTTCGTCGGCGAAGCCGGTGAGCTTTTCTGTGGAGAGCATGCGCAGACACTAAATTTCATGACCCAAAACTCAAACTTCAATTTTCCCGGAGCGGCTTGCGCCCGTGGTATGCGGTGGCTTTTGAGTTCTGGATTGTGTGATTTTTATCGGTGTTTCTCACCCGGTAGGGCTGATCCGGCTCGGTCAGCCCACTTTAAAAATCTAGCAGCCCGCCTCACCCACACGGAAGTGAGATCCCGGGGGAAATGCAGTGTCTTGCCGTGGGTTCACTCCCTTTCCTGAGATACGGCGCTTCCGTTTTTGATCAGGGCCGACCGAGCCGGATCAGCCCTACCGTGAAGGAAGGGCTGGGGGAGATCGCATGGCAAGCGGCCGCCATCGCATCCAAGGAGCTTCCCGATGCGAAGGAAGATACCCCGCTCATTCTCGGTTTACGGGGTTTCGCCAGCTACGAAATGGTTCTGAAGGGAACCGTAGGAGGAGAGCCAACGAAGATGGAGGACGGGAATATTGCCATTTACGAGGCTTTCGCTGAAGCGGCGAAGATCGAGGAGTGAGTCTCCAGGAAATCCTGATTCAATCGCCTCAATTTCGGATGAAGACATCCGGGGTGGGATTTGTATGATTCGTTGAATGAAACGGAGGAAGTCGATCGGGATCATGCTTGCGGGGCTGGCAGTTGCCGGTTGCGGGCGCGAAAAGGCCGCAGTTGCCGAGAATCCCTGGATCGAGATGAGGGATGATTGGGAGGGAATGAGCGGCGGGCAGATCGATGTCGGCGAGCCACTGAGGATTGGCTGGGGGGAGGGGCTCACGGCGGTGAAATGGCAGGGGCAGGTTCCCACGCCGCCTTTCGAGCTGGAGCTGATGGCGAAGCGGGTGGACGGCACGGATTTCTTTTGCGCGGTCACTTTTCCGGTGAGGGAAGGGGGCGAATGCGTGACGCTTGTGGTGGGGGGTTGGGGAGGGAGCCTGGTCGGCATTTCCTCGATCGATGGCAAGGATGCGTCCGAGAACGAAACGACTTCCTACCATAAATTTGAGACGGATGTGTGGTACCGGATCCGGCTGGTGAGGGAAGGGAAGAAGATCGCTGCCTGGATCGACGGCGAGAAGGTGGTCGATGTGGATACGGCTGGGAAAACCCTTTCGCTGAGGGATGGGCCGATCACCGAGTGCGCGCCCTTCGGGCTGGCGACGTGGCAAACGACGGGGGTGATCCGGAACGTGCGGTGGCGGGGGCTGTAGGCGGGAATCCTACGATCAGCCTAAAAAGGAAGATGATTTGAACAGGAGGAAAGGAAGGAAGCAGAGGATGAATGAGTTGCGGGAATCGTGGGCTCACCCCGAAGGTGAGTTGGGATACACGATTCGTATGGAGTCAGGTTTTTGATTCTCAGCGATCTCTGCTGCCTCCTGTTGATTTTCATTTTCTTAATCCGTGAATGAGATTTCGTTGAGAACTCCATCGCGGGAAAGGCTCCTGTCGGCGAGAATTTTAAGAATTCCTCCCAGCACTCCCACAAATCTTCGGCGCATCCATCCTTCGTTTTAAGAAATCCGAACCACCAGGATGATGTCAACGGATGGTAGTGGCGACCGAAGGTCACCGCTACGTTGCGTCAGAGGAGTGGGTTGACGACGTCCAGGAAACCGAATTTCAGGAAGTCCGTGTCTGCGGTGTAGATTCGTTTGACCCCGTGCTGGCGCAGGATCGTGGCGATGTGGGCATCGGGAACGAGGTTTCCACGGACGACAATGCTTGCCGAGACGGCGGCGTAGTCATCCGCGAACCCTTCCTCCTCGGCGATGATCCGGCTGCGCGGGAGTTCGAGGAGCTTGCGGATGTTTTCCCAGGCTGCCGCCGGCGACAAGGGGGAGGAGAATATGGATGGGTGCGTGGCGATGCGCTGGTAGGCCATCAAGGTCGGCCAGGTGAGGCAGAGGAGATCGGGATCTTCCGGGCGGGAGAGCATGAAATCCATGGCGGATCCGTGTTGCGGTGAGCTGTTGTCGCTCGCATAGAGGAGCAGGTTCGCATCGATGGAATAGCTCATGGTGTTTCCATGGCACGGTAGATGGCGTCCTTATCGGCGAGATCGACTTTCGACCGCATCGGGGAGGACGTCCATTCGAAGCTGGTTGTGGAGGGCTTGCGTGATGTTTCCCGGTCGAGCGCCTCGGCAAGGAGCCGGGATGCGATTTTACCGAGCGGGAGTTTTTCCTTTTTCTGGAGGCTCTTGAGTCCGTCCAGAACGGGTTTTTCGAGATCGAGCGTGGTTCTCATGCATTAGATGCTAGACGATAATACATCAGATGTCAACGGGCGGAGTGGCGACCGGAGGTCACCGCTACATCGCATCCCTGCACCACGCCAGGGCCATCAGGCAGTAGCCGGTGCCGTAGGGTTGGTGGTAGT